>NZ_JBGVJL010000060.1:0-18121 GCF_045129435.1 Ruminococcus sp.
TACGAACTTCTTCGTCTGCCGTAATGCTTATAATGTAATCACAAATCACATTTGCCTTGCTCTCAAAAAGCTGAGGTGCGTCAAACACAATCAGTTTTTTATCGGCATTTACATATTCCTCGATTTTTTCAAGGAAAAGTGCCAAAACAAACGGATGAATCAGCTTGCCTAAAAGCTCTGTTTTCTCTTTTGTGGCAAATGCCCTTTGTGCAAGCTTTTTTCTGTCAAGCGTTTTATCCGGCAGGATAATATCCTTGCCAAACTCAGCCGAAAGAATTTTAAGACACACCGACTCCGGCTTGTAAAGCTCCGCCACAAGGTTGTCGGCATTGATTACCGCCGCACCGCTTTTTTCCAAAGTCATTGAAACTGTGCTTTTGCCCGCACCCGTCTGACCGGTAAGTCCGAGAATCTTATATTTTTTCAAGGTCTATCACCTCATAGCCGGCGGCTCTTATAAGTCTGTTGTAAAGGGCCATTCCCACGCCGTCACATGACGGAAGTCTTGAATAAGCGGTGTCAATTCCGCCAACCTCGTCAACCTCTCTCAGCATATCAAAAAGTCTGTGAGCCTGCTGTGCATAATCGTTACGCTTGCCAAGAGAAAATGTCTTGACATTCAGACTTTCAATATCTTCATCACAGCACAAAGCCGCAGTTTTGCCGTCATTTTTGCTGTTTACATAATTAATATATTCTTCATCAGTACCTTTAAGAAGTATAACTCTTGCTTTCGGGGAATAATGCTTGTATTTCATACCGGGACTTGCCGCTTTTTGATTGGGGTCAAGCTTGTCAAGCACCGCCTTGTTAAGCTCTACCTCGCCAATAGTATCTCTCAACTGCTCAAGAGTAATTCCGCCCGGTCGCAAAAGGCAGGGTACTTCGCCTGCAAGTGTAATTACTGTGCTTTCCACACCAACATCGCTTGCACCGCCGTCAAGGATTGCCTCAATCTTGCCGTTCATATCGTTCATAACATGCTGTGCGGTAGTCGGACTCGGTGAACCCGACAGATTGGCAGACGGTGCGGCAAGAGGGGTGTTTGCCTCTCTGATTAATGCCCTTGCAACGGGGTGTGACGGACAACGGATTGCAACGGTTTCAAGTCCTGCTGACACCTCGTCAGGAATAATATCCGACTTTTTCATTATAATGGTAAGAGGGCCGGGCATAAATTTTTGGGCAAGAATTTTTGCCTTTTCGGGAATTTCAGCGGTAAGACCGAATCTTTCAATATCGTCAAACTCTGCAATATGCACAATCAGCGGATTATCCATCGGTCTGCCCTTTGCCTTAAAAATCTTAGCCACAGCCTTGCCGTTTAATGCGTCTGCCGCAAGTCCGTAAACGGTTTCGGTAGGCATACCCACAAGTCCGCCGTTTCTGAGAATTTCTGCCGCTTTTTTTATATTTTGTTGTGTACTTTCAAGTAACAATGTTTGCATTTTTGTCACCTTGCTTATGAATTTTCCATACTTTCCTTGAGTTTCTCTGCTCTGTCTGCCGCAACAAGAGCGTCTATAACCTCATCAAGATTACCGTTTAAAATATCTTCAAGCTTGTAAAGAGTAAGTCCTATTCTGTGGTCGGTAAGTCTGCCCTGCGGATAGTTGTAGGTTCTTATTCTTTCACTTCTGTCGCCTGTGCCGACCTGTGACTTTCGGTTAGCGGCAATTTCGCTTGCCTGCTTATCCTGCTTTTCCTTTAAAAGTCGGCTTTTAAGCACCTTGAGTGCCTTATCCTTGTTTTTGTACTGACTTCTTTCGTCCTGACATTCAACAACCGTACCTGTAGGCAAGTGAGTAATTCTGATAGCCGAGCTTGTCTTATTAATATGCTGACCGCCTGCACCGCTCGAACGGAAGGTGTCAATTTTCAAATCCTTTGGGTCAATCTCAAGTTCTACATCTTCCGCTTCTGGTAAAACCGCTACAGTTGTAGTGGAAGTATGCACTCTGCCCTGACTCTCGGTTTCAGGCACACGCTGAACACGATGCACACCGCTTTCATATTTAAAGCGTGAGTACGCACCCTCGCCCTCAATCATAAAGGAAATTTCCTTGTAACCGCCAAGCTCGGTTTCGTTTACATTTACTATTTCTGTCTTATAGCCCTTTTTTTCGGCATACATACTGTACATTCTGAAAAGCACCGCACTGAACAAAGCCGACTCTTCGCCGCCTGCACCGCCACGAATTTCCACAATAACATTTCGCTCATCATTCGGGTCTTTTGGCAAAAGTAAAATTTTCAGCTTTTCGGAAAGCTCCTCAATGTTCGACTTTGCCTCCTCAAGCTCAAGCTGAGCAAGCTCCTTTAAGTCATTATCACTGCTTTCCTCAAGAATTTCAAGGCTTTCCTCCTGAGATTTCACAGCCTGCTTATACTCACGATATGCAAGCACGATTTCTTCAATGGATTTAAGCTCTTTCATAGTTTTCTGAAATTTTTCAGGGTCTGCCGCCACTGACGGTTCGTAAAGCCTTTGAGAAAGCTCTGAGTATCTTTTATCAAAAATTTCAATTTTTTCAAACATATTATTAATCCTTATCGGTCAAAATTTTTTTGATATTTTTTTCAATCTTATTTCTTGCAACCATAACCTCTCTGCCGCAGTTGACACAGCGGATTTTGAAATCCATTCCGATTCTTAAAATTTCAAATTCCTTGCAACCGCAGGGGTGTGGTTTTTTCATTTCAACTCTGTCACCGACATTAACATTCATATCAACACTTCCGTTTATACAAAAGCTAAAAAACAAGTAAAATAGTCACTTTTCTGCAAAACAAAGGCTAAACAGTCGAAAAACATCAGTCAGCCTTTGCTTTAAGCTGCTATCGGTTTTTATTATATATCAATACTTACAAAATATCAAGACTTGAGTTTGAAGGCTTTTACAAAGATTACAAACAATTACAAATTTATTAAAAATTCATTGCCTTTTTTACCGTGTTGTGGTAAAATTACATTTGATAAACAGAAATGTAAACATAATTGACAGAAAGGAAGCTATTACAATGTTTTTTAGAAAACTCAAAAAAATCCCAGCCATTTTCTTAGTTTGTGCATTACTTTTTACCACAATTTTTTCGTATTCAATGATTGCTAACGCTTCATCTACTTTTACACCAAGATTTGATGCGCCAAGCTATGATAACAGTTATTATTACAGCAACAAAAACATCTATTATCAATACGGCTATGGTATGCCGAACTGCACCGCATATGCGTACGGCAGAGCATACGAAATTCTCGGCGAAGATCCGGGACTTTGCCACTATGACGCTTATAAATGGTATGACTATGATGATGGCTACAGCAGAGGTCAGACACCAAAGGTTGGTGCTATTGCTTGCTGGAAGTACTACAGAAACGGCGAATGGAGCGGTCATGTTGCAGTTGTTGAGCAGATTGAGAACGGCGTAGTTACTTTCTCAAACTCAGCATGGGGCTGGTTGGAATTTTATCTTTCACACGCAGATGTAGATGACCCTACAATGGGCGAGTCCGATTGGACTTTCCAGGGATTTATTTACCTTGATGATTTCAAGACAAACCCTGATGACGATAAAAAAGATGATGACATTTCTTCTTATCAGTTAGGTAAATATCAGGTTGAGGTTTCCGACTCACTTAATATGAGAAGTCAGCCTACAACAAGTTCTTCAACAGTTGGACAACTTTACAACGGCAACATTGTAAATGTTACTGAAGTTAAAAAAGCAGACGGCTATGTATGGGGTTATACAAGCCACAACGGTCACAGCGGCTGGATTGCCCTTGACTACTGCAAGTATGTTGGTAACGACTCAAGCTATGAGCTTGGTGATATAAATATGGACGGTAATTTAACAGTTGCCGACATTACAGCACTTCAGCTTTATATCTCCGGCGATATTGAACTTTCAGACGAACAGCTTGCCCTTGCAGACATTGACGGAAACGGCAAAATCAATGTTGGCGATGTAACAGCTCTTCAGGACATTGTTTCAAATCAGGAATAACTTTTAATTATAATTACATAATAAAATTACGGTCATTCGCATAAGCTTTGCGAATGACCGTTTTTTGTATTGATTTAAAACTGAATTTCTAAAGTATCTTCATATATGGCTGTGTCAAATGACAATCCACTCCACGCATTGGTGTTAGAGTCTTCCTCTACAATTCTAAATTCCAAGACATTCTTTCCCGATTCATTTTTATACTCTTCAAAATCTTCTTTATCTATATAAATATCATAATAACAATTCATATCAGGTCCAAAATATCTTGTGCGGTATGTACCATAAATGCTTTTGCCGTTGAGCTTTGTACTGTCAATTTCAAACTTAACATCCTTATTCATTTTATTGTGTGCATACAATTTTAATCCTATATCCTTTGAATAAGAAGTTATATAATCATTCAAAAAAACAAGCTCACCATATTCATTGTCAAAAACAACTTGTTCTGTATCTGTAGTTTTCCTTTCAGGCGGAGTAATTTCATCGGCTGTCTTTCCTGTAGGATACAAATAAAACATTTGGTTACAATAAAATGTATCTTCATCAATATGATTATCAGTATTGTATGCCTGAAGATTAAATGCTAATTCGTCAATAAAAGTTATACCACATTCTTTTATTTGTTCAAAATTAAATTCTATACTGAACGAATCAGTTTCACCCGGGTCGGTGCAGCCATAACCTACATCACCAATATCATAGCAATTATATTTGTTAACAAAATAATAATCGCCAAAATCACTATCTATTTTTATTTCCTCATCTGTTGTTTTATTTTTTAGTTCTGCTTCAACCTCTAATCTGTCACTATACACTTTGCAACCTGTAACAGTAATTGTACACTTGTCATTATCAAAAAGAACCTGCTCATCAAGATGATAATCAATCTGAGCCAATCCATTTTCATCACTTGAATCATTCTTATTGTTTACAGATGAAATCTCTTCGCCCGTTTGAGAATCCTCATTATTTTTATTATTGTTATTATTAACTACCACAGCAGCAGTAATTCCGCCAATAACAACTGCAAATGCCGCTATTATTGCAAAAAGTTTTAAAAGATTTGATTTTGCCATTAATTTTCCTCCAAAGTTTGCTATATTTTTTCCTGCTTGTGCTGTACTGTTTACTGTCTTAACATTTTTTAAATCGATACTTACCTTTGGAACTGTTAAGTTTTTAGCCGCTGAAAAGAAAAGAGAAACAAAAAACGGAACCGGAACAACAGAGTGAAGTCTATCGTCATTTTCTTCTTCATACTTTAGAATTGCCTTTTTCATTTTTGCTCTGGCAAGATTAAGGCGTGACATCACAGTTCCTTCAGGACAATCTTCAATTTCTGCTATTTCACTTACTGTCATTTCATCAAAGTAATACATTAAAACAGCTCTGTACTGTACCTCTGACAATGAATCATGCATTATTTCTAAAATAATTCTTCTATTCTCATTATCAGAAATATATTCTTCAGGTATTGTCAATTCCGTTGTTTCTGAATAATTCTCAAGAATTTCATCATCAAGTTGTATTTCCTTTTTAGTTTTAAAAAAATCTTTGCATTTGTTTACCGCAATTTTTTTAATCCATTGAGAAAATTTTGAATCATCTTCAAGAGTATTTAACTTTAAAAATGCAGTTACATATGTATTTTGCATAATCTCCTCGGCAATAGTTTCATTTTTCAATAAACTTATGCAGGTAAACCATACTTCTTGTTGTGTAAGGCAATACAACTCATCAAAAGCGTTGTTGTCACCATTTTTTGCTTTAGCAACCAAGCTGCTTATTTCTTCCATAAAATATCTCCTTAAATTTATTTTTACAGCAGTACATAATATAGACGAACAAAAATCATCTTTCATTTAACTTTTTCGTTAATTTTTTTAATTTTTATCATTATGCTGTTTTTTCATTATTTTGTTAAATTTTATTATATCATAAAAACTATGTTTTTTACAATTTTACACACTTTTTGTAGATTTTACATAAATTTTACTTGAAATATTTTTGATTTAACAATATAATAGAAATAATAAGGGGTGATTAAATGACAATTTCTATTGAAGAAAAAAAGAAACAAGATTTAAAGAAATGGCTTGAAATGCCTTATAATAACCGTGAGCTTAGCTGGCTCGATTTTAATGCAAGAGTGCTTGAGGAAGCTTTTGAAAAGGAAAATCCTATAATGGAGAGATGTAATTTCCTTTCAATCACAGCCTCTAACCTTGATGAGTTTTTTATGGTGCGTGTGGCAGGTGTACTTGATAATATTCACCGTGGCACAAATAAACCTGATCCGTCAGGTCTTACACCAAAAATGCAGATGAAAAAAATCAGCGAAAAAGTACATGCTTTTGCAGAAAAGCAGTATAACTGCTACAACCGTTCAATTATTCCGTCACTCAGGGCAAACGGCATTAGCTTTGTAAAGGCTGACGAAATGACTGATGAACAAAAGGCTTTTGCTGACGATTATTTTCAGCGTGTAGTTTTCCCTGTGCTCACTCCAATGGCTGTTGACACAAGCCGACCTTTCCCTCTGCTTACAAACAAAAGCCTTAATATTGCTGTTTTGCTTACAAACGCAGAGGACGAGGAATTTTACGCACTTGTACAGGTGCCGTCAATTCTTCCCCGCTTTTTGGAATTGCCAACAAAAACAAAAGGTAAGCGTGATTTTATCACACTTGAAAGAATTATTACCATTCACCTTGGTGAGCTTTTTGAGCTTTACAACATAAAGCAGTCCTCTGCTTTCAGAATTACCAGAGATTCCGACCTCGATATCGACGAGGATACAGAGGATCTTATGGAAGAAATTAAAAAGTCTATCAAAAAGCGTCAGCGTGGTGTGCCTGTTCGACTTGAGTTTTCAAAAAAATGCCACAAGTCAATTCGCAAGTTCCTTGTAGATGCTTTAAAGGTTACCGAAGACGAAATCTATGTTCAGCACGGCCCGCTTGACCTTACCTTCCTTTCAAAATTTGCAAGGATTAAAGGTTGTGAAAGCCTTTGCTTTGAACCAATCACACCTGTTAATCCTCCTGCCGAATTTTATGATTGTGACGATATTTTTGAGGCAATCAGGGAAAAAGACAGACTTGTTCACCACCCGTACGAAAGCTTTGATGTGGTGGTTGACTTTGTCAAGAAAGCTGCAAAAGACCCCGATGTACTTGCAATCAAGCAAACTCTTTACCGAGTAAGCGGTAATTCGCCAATCGTAGGAGCACTCATTAAGGCTGCCGAAAACGGCAAACAGGTTACTGTACTTGTTGAGTTAAAGGCTCGTTTTGACGAAGAAAATAATATTCAATGGGCAACCAAGCTTGAAAAAGCAGGCTGTCATGTTATCTATGGACTTACAGGTCTTAAAACCCACTGCAAAATCTGTCTGGTTGTACGAAAAGATAAAGACGGAATCCGCCGTTATTTGCATATGGGCACAGGCAACTACAACGACAGTACCGCAAGATTTTACACAGACATCGGTATGTTCACCTGCCGTGAAGAATATGGTCTTGACGCATCTTCTTTATTTAATACACTCACAGGCTATTCATTACCGCCTGAATACAATAAATTTATTGTTGCTCCTCAGGGTATGCGTAACTTCTTTGAGGATATGATAAGAAAAGAAATTGAAAACGCAAAGCAGGGACTTCCTGCGTCAATCACTGCAAAGGTAAATTCCCTTGTTGACCCTGCAATCATCAGCTTGCTTTATGAGGCATCACAGGCAGGCGTTAAAATTGAGCTTATCGTGCGTGGCATTTGCTGTCTTATTCCGGGTCTTAAAGGTTGGAGTGAAAATATTAAGGTAATCAGCATTGTAGGACAGCTTCTTGAGCACAGCCGTATCTTTAAATTTGAAAACAATGGCAATCCGCTTTACTACCTCGGCAGTGCCGACTGGATGCAGAGAAACCTTGACAAGAGAGTTGAACTTGTGTTCCCTGTTGAAGACGAGGACATTAAAAACCGTGTTGAACAGATTATAAAAGTAATGCTCAAAGACACAGTAAATGCAAGAAAGCAGCTGCCGGATACCACATATCACCTTGTTGATAAGCGTGGCAAAAAGCGACTCAACTGCCAAAAGCATTTTTCAAAGCTTGCACAACAGGCACAAAATGCCGTTAAAAAACAAACATATGTAAGAACAGTGGGCACTCCTATAGTACCTGCTAAGGAAGGAGAAAACGCATAATGAAAAAAATCGGTATTTTAACAAGCGGCGGCGACTGTCAGGGACTAAACTCCACAATTCGAGCAGTTGGAAAAACACTTTACCAACACTATGGCCATGACGGCGTACAAATTATCGGTATTATTGACGGCTATCGCGGACTTATATACAACGAAACCAGAGTTATGAAGCAAGAGGATTTTTCAGGAATTCTCACAATGGGCGGTACAATTCTCGGCACATCAAGACAGCCGTTTAAGCTTATGCGTGTTATAGACGAGAACAGCGTAGATAAGGTTGCCGAAATGAAAAAGAACTACAAAAAGCTTGAGCTTGACTGCCTTGTAGTTCTTGGCGGTAACGGCACACAAAAGACCGCAAACCTTTTGCGTGAAGAGGGACTTAATGTTGTTTCTCTGCCAAAGACTATTGACAATGACCTTTGGGGCACAGACAAAACTTTTGGTTTTCAGAGTGCCGTTGACATTGCAACAAATGTTATTGACTGTATCCACACCACAGCTACCTCTCATGGCAGAGTTTTCATCGTTGAGGTTATGGGACATAAGGTTGGTTGGCTGACACTTTATGCAGGTATTGCAGGCGGTGCAGATGTTATTCTTATTCCGGAAATTCCATACGATATTAATTCCATAATCAAAACAATAAAAAAGAGAACCGAAAACGGCAAAAAATTCTCAATCCTTGCCGTTGCAGAGGGTGCAATTTCAAAAGAGCTTGCCGCTATGCCTAAGAAAAAAAGAAAAGCGGCTATGGCTGAGATTGCATATCCGTCTATTTCATACAAGATTGCCAAGGAAATTCAGGACGCAACAGGTCAGGAAACCAGAGTTACAGTACCGGGACATTTCCAGAGAGGTGGAAGCCCTGACGCATATGACAGAGTGCTTTCCACACGCTTTGGCATTGCCGCTGCCGAGCTTATCATCAAGGGCGAATACGGAAAGATGGTTGCCCTTGTAAACAACAAGGTTGTTGCCGTTCCTCTTGAGGAAATCGCAGGCAAACTCAAGGCAGTACCAGCCGACCACGAAATCGTAGCCGCCGCAAGAAAAATGGGCATCTGCTTCGGTGACGAAAAATAATTAACATTTTGTGTTTAGAATGTTGAAAACTAAAAGGGTATTCGCAAAATCCAAATTGCGAATACCCTTTTTATTTTATTTATAGGTTCTATATAAATTATAGTGGAGAATTAGAATTTTGCTTTTGCAAAAGCTTAACAAAAATAAAATTTAGGTCGAGCTTTTTAAAGGCTCGTGGGTTTGGGCAACGCCCAAGAAAGGTTGTAACTATTACAATTTATAAGGCACAAACAGCAACGCTGTTTGTGTGCTAAAGCAAAGTTTGACAAAACAGGCGACAGCCTTTAAAAAGTATCATTTATAAAAATTAAGAAGAATTTTTTGTGATGCTATCGCAATTATAAGACTTTCGCTATTGTGTTCAAACCACCAACCAGCAAGCTGTTTGGCTATCAGAATTTTGCGTAAGCTAAAGTATTGGTGGGCTTTGCCCACACCCACAACCTTTGAAAAAGGTTGACCAAACTTTTATATCCGAGTAAAAAGCATAGATAAAATTCAAAAACTTTAACTCCCGATTATTATAAAGTAATTATTTTAAACAGATAATATTGTTTTACACTAATTGCAAAATATTTATCAGCAATATCCATACCAAGCCATAATAAGTAACTACGGCTACAAGGTCATTTACTGTTGTAATCAACGGACCTGACGCTACTGCCGGGTCAATTTTGATTTTGCTGAAAAACATAGGCACAAGTGTACCGATAAGGCTCGAAATCACCATAGACACCAAAAGTGAAAAACCAACGCAACCCGAAACAATGAACGAATAACCCAAATCGCTGCCTTTTATAAAATGAATATACAAGCCGACAAAAATCACCGCCATTATGCCGAGCAAAACACCGTTTGAAAAACCGACTTTCATTTCTTTAACTGTAAGCTTAAATTTATCGGCGGCTGAAAGGTTTTCGTCTACAAGCACACGAATTGTAACGGCAAGCGACTGAGTACCGACATTGCCTGCCATATCCAAAATAAGCGACTGAAAACATATCACAATAGGAATAACCGCTACCACGGTTTCAAAAATTCCTACCACAGAGGACACTCCCATACCGAGGAAAAGCAATATAATAAGCCAAGGCAATCTTTTCTTTGTGCTTTGGAAAGTAGATTCGTTCAAATCCTCCTCGGCAGTCAAACCACCAAGCTTTGCGTAATCTTCACCAAGCTCCTCATCTACTACCTCTACAATATCGTGTGCCGTAATAACACCGAGTATATGCTTGTTTTCATCAAGCACCGGGATTGAATCTTCTGCATAATCTTTTAACTGCTCGATACAATCCTCTATTTTTTCGTGTGCCTTAACATACGGATAAGATTTTATAATAAGATCATCAAGCTTCTGATATTCCCTTGCAACTATTAAATCTTTCAAATCAACAGCACCGCAAAAACAGCTTTTTTCGTCAGTGACATAAATTGTATTTATGTTATCATTTTCGCCTGCCTGCTTAATAAGTTCGTGCGTAGCCTCTTTTATAGAAAGGTTTTTGTTGACGGAAATATAATTTGTAGTCATTTCACTGCCGATTTCATCATCTGAATATGATAAAATCATTCGCACATCTTGTTTTGTGTCATTGTCAAGCAAAGCAACTATTCTTTTTCTGTCATCGTCATTCAGCTTTTCAAGAATATCTACCGCATCATCAGAATCCATTTCTGAAATCAAATTTGCTACCTTGTCGGTATTAATCTCCTTGAGGTATTCCTCCGAATCTTCTATATAAGAAAAAATTTCAGCTACAAGCTCAACGCCTAAAATCGGATACAAAGCTTTTCTCTCATCAGCAGTTAATTTTTCAAGGGCATCAGCAATGTCGCTTGTGTGATAATCAGAAATTTTGCTTATCAGTTCATCCTTGCTAAGTCCGCTTCTAAAAATTTTTACAATTTCATCTGCATACATCGGCTTATTCATTACCTTATTTGTCATAATATTACCTCCTGTTTTCCAAAAAGGGCATAAAAATACCACCGCTATTCACAGCAGTTTAACAAGTTGTTGTGCAGTATAGAATAGTACCCGGTGGAACAGAAATAATATTTTACAGCAAGGCAACTCAGCCGTCAAAATTTAACAGACAGCCTTATATCGTTTTTTATTTCTATAGCACCTTCGTGAATACTTCGACCAAAACTACCACAACTGTCCATTAAATTTCACCTCCAAAAATTTCTACTAATAATTTACCACCAATTAATTTTTGTGTCAAGGCAATAGCGAAAATTTTACATTTACCAAATCTTTTCAATACATACAAAAAGGCTATGTTTTAAATGTTGGGGTAACATTTATAAATTATTGTTTAGCTGAGAGCTTTGGATAATTAACAAAAAATTTAGGTCGAGCCTTTTTAAAGGCTCGTGGGTTTGGGCAACGCCCAAGAAAGGTTGTAACTATTACAATTTATAAGGCACAAACGGCAACGCTGTTTGTGTGCTAAAGCAAAGTTTGATAAAACAGGCGACAGCCTTTAAAAAGTATCATTTATAAAAATTAAGAAGAATTTTTTGTGATGCTATCGCAATTATAAGACTTTCGCTATTGTGTTCAAACCACCAAACCCTTGCGTTAGTCTAAAGTATTGTGGGCTTTGCCCACACCCACAACCTTTAAAAAAGGTTGACCAAATTTTTATTTTCGGGTATAAAGTCTGCAATAAGTCAAGCAGAAATTTCCCGACCATTATAAACCATAATTTACCCAACTATTGATATAAATCCAAAAAGGATTGCAGATTTTACCCTGCAATCCTTTTGAATTTGTCTTATTTATGAAGCCTGTAATTCAAGAATATAAACCTGCAATCCTGTTACATCAAGGACATCAAGCTTACCGTTGCCGTCCATATCGGCTGCGTCAAGCCAAGCCTTGTTTGTAATATCAATCAAAGGCTCTCCGCTTTCACCGTTTGCAATATGCATCTGCAAGAATGTAACATCGTTTACATCAACAACACCGTTGCGGTTCACATCGCCCTTAATAATGGTATCTTCTTCTTTATCCGAAACATAGAAAGACTTCTCACTTTCAGCCACACAACCATCTGAATCAACAGCCTTTACTGCAAATGTATAAGCACCTGCCTTGTTCGGTGTAAAGCTATAGGTGTTGCTCGCTGTGTTCTGCACAGTTTCGCCGTTTACCATAAACTGATATGTAACATCACCATGATTGTTGTACGGCTCTGTTTTAAGCTCAAGTGCTGTGCCAACGCTCTGATCTGAACTCTTATCCGCACCGAAGTTCACTTCAAACTCAGCCTCATTTACCTTTGTATCCGGCAAAAGCTTGCCAAGTCTTGCAAGTGGTACTGTAATGTTATCAATATCCTCTTTTTCGTGGCTTGTTGATGGGTCGTAGCTGTACTCAACATCTGCGGCATCAAGCATTGACGGATCGTGCGGAAGTGTATCCATACCTGATGTGCCGTATGTAAGAATCTGCATTGCACCAATACCCTGAGTTTCTACATAATTTCTGTCAATTCCAAGTGTTGCGTATGGAATAGCAACCTCATAAACATATCCGTAGCTTTTCTTGTAGCCGAGCTTATAGAAATCTACCCAGTTTGCGTTAGGGTCAGTATTATCGCCTAATGTTCTGCCACCCTTTGCCTCTCTTATGCCATAGAGTGTATCGCTCTTTGTACCGTTTGCAAACTTAATCTTAAAGCCGTTCTGGTTATCCTGAGCCTGATAGTTTGTTACGCCAATCGGAACTCTTGTATCGTAATTAAACATATATGTGCCGTCAGTATCCTTGACATCTGCCTTGAAAATTGAGGCACCGCCGTTTGAGTTGTTTGAGTCAAAAGCAACGAGTGTATCAATATGTGTTGTAAAGCCAACTCCGCCGTCTTTGGCAACTCCGCCGTCACAGCCCCATACAAATGGATTTGTGTAGGTTGAGCCGTCTTTATTTGTACCTATTGCCTTGCCTGTTGCCTGTTTGTCAGGGTCGATTGAAAGGGCAATGTACATAGGAATACTGTTTCTCCAAGGGCGTGCCTCGTTAGATGCGGCAAAGTTGTCACTTGGCGAAGTAATGTATGTTGTGCTTGCCATTTCCCACATAAAGTAAAGGTTTTCATCGTCCCATGCACCATAGAGAGCATATCCGTCCCATGGCTGTTCGTGCATTGATGACGGCATATATACTCGTGGGTCATCGTTTGCTGTGCCCTGAGCAATAATCATAGAGCTGTCCCAGTCGCTAACATCGCCGTCAACTGTGATTGTCTTATATTTGCCAAGCTGCATATTAGGATTTGTGCCGTAATATCCACTTTCGGCAGCGGTTGTGTGACCGTCTGATTCAGCAGAAAAAGTTGTCTTAGCCGCTGTGTATGTTTTGCGGTATTTAAAGGTCTGTGCGGTTTCCACTCCGTCACTGCCTGTTGCGGTAAGCTCAAGAGTAATGTCGCTGTTGCCGATTTTGCCCTCACCAATCTCAATAATTGCACCATTTGTATATGATTTTTTAGCAGAGCCGTCAACAGAATAATAACCTACAGTCGCATTTTTTAGTCCGAGCTCAACCTGCATAAATTCAGTTGAAAAGCTTGTGCCGTTTGCTGTGTAAGCAATACCGTAGCCGTGATCGTCAGGCTTGCCGTAATCGACCCACTGCTTTGACGCTGTGAGAAGCTTACATTCGCCGGCTTTGAGAGAAAGACCGTTTGCTTTCGGATATTGCTCCTTGCCCTCGTTCTTTTCCTTGCCGTTGTTAAAAATTATGCTTTCCGACTTAAATGCCGCTGCAAAATCTTTTTTATAAAGTCCGTCATCTGTCGCAGTCATAAGCTGACCCGGCCACTTAGCGTTTTCCTTAGTGCCGTAGGCATAGACATAGACATTTTCCCAGTTAAAAACTGAATTGTCAAAATATACCTCTGAGCCGTTTGTTGCGGCAGCTGCCGAAATTGCAGTAATTGCAAAGGCTGACATAATAATCGCCGCACTCAGAAGCACGCTTATAATTTTTTTACTTGTCCTCATTTTTAATCAACTCCTATTTCAACACTTTACTTAGCATTATATCATTGTCATATTTTATTTACAACACTAAAAAACATTTTTGTTTATATAGCTAAAACAGATGTATGTTTTTTGAACAAATAAACAAGGCATATGAAATATTGTATAAATCATATGCCTATATTTTATATAATATTTTAATTAAATTTACGCTTTTTTATAAATTTTCTTCCATTTGCCCGTCCTGTATTCAATAAAAGATATAACCCAGTTGGAAAACCAGCCGATAGGAACGGCAATCCATACCATTCGCAAGCCAAATATCGGTGCAAATGCCATGGCAACAAAAACTCTGATAAACAGATTCACAAAGTTTGCAACGGTGAACATTGGCATATCACCTGCACCACGCAAAAGTCCGTCAACAGCCATTTTAAAGCCGATAAAGCAGAAAAACCATCCCATAAAGCTCAAATACCCACAGCCTGTGTTCATTGCGGTAGCCGTTCCGTCATCACCCAAAAACATAGACACAATCTGTCCGTTGAAAGGCTCAATCAGTACAATGAGCAATATTGAAAACGCAACCACTAAAATATTTGCGGCATGGTAACCCTCAACAACACGCTTTTCGTTTTTAGCACCAAGATTTTGAGCTGTGTATGAGGAAGCCGCATTGTTTATGCTTGTGAAAGGCACGATACAAAGCGATTCAACACGAATTGCGGCAGAATAACCTGCCAGAGCCTCAGAGCCAAAACCGTTTACCACCGACTGCACGAGCATCATTCCAATAGATACCGTTGACTGCTGAATTATTGATGGGAAAGCAATCTTTGCCATAGGCAAAAGCTCGCTTTTATCAAAATACCTTGCTTTTCCGACATTCAGCTTTTTGAACTCCCACACAAGCACAGCAAACGAAAGCACAACAGAAATTCCCTGTGCAATCAGCGTTGCCCAGGCAACACCTGTTACGCCCATACTAAAGTTTATAACAAGCAAAAGGTCGAGTGCCACATTAAATACAGATGAAAAAATCAGAAAATACAGCGGAATTCTTGATTTGCCGAGTGCATTGAACATTGCCGACAGCACATTATACATAAACAAAAACGGCAGTCCCGCAAAGTAAATATTCAGGTATTCAACTGCCATATCGAGTACATCAAGCGGAGTGTTGAGTGCCATTAGTATAAGTCTGCTGAAAACAAGTCCCACAATACCAAGCAAAATACTCAGCACAGTAAACGCAATAAGTGCCGTATATACCGCTGTTTTGGTTTTCTTGTATTCCTTAGCACCAAAATATCGGCTCACTATAACCGACGCACCAATTCCACCGCCTATGGCAACACAAATAAAAATATTTGTCAAAGAATAAGACGCACCGACAGCCGCCAATGCCTTTTCACTGACAAACCTGCCCACAATAGCTGAATCCGCCATAGTATATGTCTGCTGAAAAATATTGCCTATAATTATTGGCAGAGCAAACACAAACAGTGCATACATCGGCTTTTTCTTTACTAAATAATCATTATCCACATAAATCACCTATCCGCAGATATTATAACATTTTTTGCGGAGAAAAGTAAGGGGATTTATATCAGATAATAGTTTATTATAAGATATATATTTTACAATTACAGATTTTTATTATTTTATGGAAGTTAATTCTTTCACTATTTCATCTGTTATTTTATACTGTTCAGTTGAATCTAATTTATAGGAAGTTCTAATCACCATAGTTCCAACTAAAGCATATGAACCTGTTGTTAAAACTGTTCCGTCAAACGAAGCCAAATATTCACATCTTTCCTTGGCACTATTCACATCACTAAAAATTTCAATTGCTCCACCTCCGTCAGTACCCTTGTCAACCAAGGAATTTCCCAAAATTTCATTATTATCTAACAAATTTGTTGAAAAGTAAACGCAACCATAATATCCATTTTCTTTTCCCAAAAGACCATTTACATCATTTTGCTCAGTAACAGATTCTATTGCATCAATAATTTCAACTTCTTTTAATCTTTCCATAACAAATTCTTGTTCTGGAGCAACTACTTGTTTTGCCATAAGAATAACATTTTCATTTGCTTTTGTCATATCATTTATCGTACTAGTGTCATTACTGATTTTAGTAACATTATTTTCACTAAAGAACACCCTCAAAGAGGATATAAAATCTGTATTTTGAATACTCAAGCTTTCCATTTTTTTAGGCATATCACTTATTGTAGAAAAATCTCCCTTAGTGGTCAAATCGTTATATTCTAAAACAGTTGCATTATATTTTTCAACTTCAATATTATATCTCTCTGTTGCTCTAATGATTTTTATGACATTAAATATAATAGCTAAACATATAATTAATACTATTACTATAATTCCATATATAATCATTGATTTTCTAGATGATTTCTTTATTGTTCCCTTATCATTAATTGTATCTTCAATTAAATTAATAGCTCTTATTGTTGTACTTTGTTTACTGGAATCCAATTTACAAAAGCCACATAAAAATAACCTGTTTCCTCTCAATTTCATCGCTATTACAACATTGTGACTAAACTTGCTTGGTTTTAATTCAACTACATATATTTTATTTTCTATTTCTTCTTCAAGAATATGTGCAAACATAAAAAGCTTATTGCCAACGAAAAATTAATTGCAAATGATATTCCTGTAGCAATAGATGTCGAAACAACACCAGTTGCAGCATCATACTTTAATGAATCAATATTACCGGCCTTCGTAAGATTTACAGCTTGTTTATATGTTAATTTTCCTCTTCTAATTATATTTTCAGCTTCTGCTGTATCATTTATATTTCTTACCTTACCTTTTTCTATATATTCTTTCATTTTTAGTACTGCATCATCATATTGATCGGCAGGTACTTCTAACTGCATAGGCATGCCATCTCCATCAACATATTTATAAAATCCGCCAGTATCAAAAGCAGCATAAACACTCTTATTTGCTGAAGCATAATATTTATCCTGTATAAATATTTCTGTACCATTTTTATTAAATACAATTCTATCAGCACCATTTTTTGAATTGTTATTTCCTATTACTTTTGTGTCTATTCCTTTTAGACTATCGTATAAATTATTTCCATTTTCTGCAGCAAAGCCATGCCCACCATTTAAATTATTAAATTTTCTATCAGTATACAATTGTTCAGTAGTTTTTAATGTTCCTGCCAAATAACCTCCAACCTCACCTAAAATATTCCTTTGACTTTCATCGTTGGTAGATTCAATAGAAAAAGCATTAATAGGTAATGAACATATTGTCATAATTACAACTAAAAAAATTGAACATATTTTAATATATCTTGTTTTCATTTTACCACTTCCGTTTATGTAACATATAATCATTAAAGTAATTTTATCACAAAATTATAAATATTACAACACATATTTTAGTAATCAGCAACAATACAAGTAACTTATCACAAAACATAACAAATATTGCCAACAGGTGTTTTATTCTTTTTTTGTTCTCTACCTCGTTTGATGCGGCTTGTTCACAGTCACGCTCTCATCAACGCTCTCGCTAAAAACAGTCCACCGGACTGTTTTCTTTACGCTCGCCTTCGAGTCCCTGTTGCCGCATTGCCGGTAAAATAAAAAGAAGAAATACCCGAATAGATATTCATATAAATAGGCAACGCCAACAGGTGTTTTATTCTTTTCTTGCTCTCTACCTCGTTTGATGCGGCTTGTTCACAGTCACGCTCTCATCAACGCTCTCGCTAAAAACAGTCCACCGGACTGTTTTCTTTACGCTCGCCTTCGAGTCC
>NZ_JBGVJL010000061.1:0-9506 GCF_045129435.1 Ruminococcus sp.
CGAACGCATAGCAAACTGCAAGACCTGCTATCATTGCCACAATTTCTACCCAAAGCTTTTTGCCAAGTTTTTCAGTCATAAAACCGACAATTAACGCTGTAAAAATAAAGCCGATAATATATCCACCTGTCGGTCCGAAAAGTACACCAATACCGCCGCTAAAGCCTGCAAATACCGGAACGCCTACAAGACCTAAAAGTACATAAACAATTACACTTAATGTACCTCTTTTCCAGCCGAGTAATGATGCTGCAATAAACACACCAAGAGTCTGGAGTGTGAAAGGAACCTCTCCGAACGGAATCTGAATCTGTGCACATACTGTCATAACGGCAGCAAAAAGTGCGATAAATACTAAGTCAAGCAAGGCAGTCTTGCTCTTTGATGTTGATTTTGATTTTACCTCTAACATTTTTCTTCTCCTTATTGTCAACCTATTTAGTTTACTAAGTTGACAATATTATACCTCTAAAAAAGCTAATTGTCAACCTACAATTTGCATTTGGTTGACAATTAGTAATTCAATATAAATATTTATCAAATTAAATTTTTCTCTTTAAGGTACTCCTCAAGGATATCTGCTGCATACTTACAAAGCTCAGGACAAGGACGCTTTTTGTAGTACTCGTTTGTACGCTCAGACGGCACATAGCTTTCCTTATTGTTTTTCTGAAAGCCCAAAAGCTCACGGCAAATTATAGAACCGTTATCCTCTTTGAACTTTTCTGCAAGTTCTTGAACAGACTTGTACACATCTTTCTTATTGCCGGTATCCTTTGCGTTATCGTTGCCCATAGCAAGGCCGAGCACCATAAACATACCGGTAACAGTACCGCAAACCTCTCTCATTCTGCCCATTCCACCGCCGAAAGGCTCTGAAATTTTGAGTGCAGTTTCCTTTTCAAGACCGAAGTCCTCACAAAAAGCAAGCAAAACCGCCTGTGAACAGTTGTAGCCGTTCATAAAATTCTGCTTTGCGATATCTCCCTTAGACATAAAAACATCCCTTTTCATATTAATATAGTTTTATTTTAGCACCTGAACATAATAATGTCAAAGGGATAAACGCAAACAACCGCACAGTATAAACTGTACGGCTGTTTGCAAGGGGTTTAGATAAGGAAATGGGTATGAGTGGAACGGATGCTTTCGCACCCTCTTGTTAGTAAGTTTAAGCAGATTTGTTGTCGCTTGCGGGCTTTTTGGGAATTTTAATTGTGTATTCGATATAGTTGCTGTTTTCACTTTTGACTGCCTTGGCGTCAATACCTGCAAGTCGCATTGTATCTACTGCTTTGTTGATGGTGTTTACAAAAATTCGCACATCTTTTATCACCGCTTTGCTGTTTCCCATACTTTTGATATGCTTAGGGCAGTCATTCAAAACTTCGCTTACAAGAGCATCGGTTTGCTGAGTGTTTAGATTAAGAGCAATAACCTTGCTGAGAACCTCTCGCCTTTTTGCCTCGTCCTCAATACGGAGCATAGCCCTGGCATGGCGTTCCGTAAGACCGGCAGAAATTATAAGCTCCTGTTCTTCATATGTAAGTCGCAAAAGTCTTAGCTTGTTAGCAATAGTTGACTGAGTTTTGCCAAGCTTTTCGGCGGCTTCCTCCTGAGTAAGACCAAATCTTCTGATAAGTCTTGAAATCCCGCGAGCTTCCTCGAACACGCCGAGGTCGCTTCGCTGTAGATTTTCAAGGAGAGCAAAGATCGCAGACTCTTTGTCAGAACACTTAACGATTATGCAGGGAACCTTTTTGAGTCCTGCCATAACCGATGCACGAAGACGGCGTTCGCCGGCAATCAGCTCAAATTCAGTTTGACTTGCTCTGCGTACAGTAAGCGGCTGCAAAATACCGTTCTCTGTTATGGACTGCGAAAGAGAAGTAAGCGAAGCTTCGTCAAATTGTTTTCGAGGCTGAGCCTTGTTAGGTCGTATTCTTATTATTGGTATTTCAGCAATTTTGTTATCATTATTAAATAAAAAATTCAACCTTACCATCCCGTGTCTTTTAAGCATCAGGGGTTTGTCCCTGTGACATTATAATAACATATTGCCAAAAAATGGTATGTCGAATTATGTACGCAGAATTAATTTTGTTTTATAATATTGCGTTTGTTTTGCTGTTTTGTTGTCTGATAGCTTGAAAATGAGTTTAATAAAAATTTATATCCGCACTTTAAGCTTTTTTTGTTATGTTATAGATATTTAAGTAACATAAATTATGCTTTGTAACGGTCGGGAAATTTTTGCTTAAATTAGCACAGACTAATAAAAATTTGGTCAACCTTTTTCAAAGGTTGTGGGTGTGGGCAAAGCCCACAAATACTTTCGGCTTACGCAAATTTCCGATAACCAAACAGCTTGCTGTTTGGTGGCTTGAACACAATAGCGAAAGCCTTATAACTGCGACAGCAACACAAAAATCACTCTTCTTTATAATTTACTGATTAAGTATTTCTTTTAAAAGGCTGTCGCCTGTTTTCCCAAACATTGCTTTAGCACACAAACAGCGTTGCTGTTTGTGTCCGAAAATTTGCAATAAAAACAACTTTTCTTGGGCTTTGCCCAAACCCACGAGCCTTTAAAAAGGCTCGACCTAAATTTCTTTGTCCGAGCAGAAATTAAGACTACTTTCAGACTACACATTCCCGACCGTCACTAAGATATTTTTGCAAAAACAATCGGCAACACCGCTAAGTGCTGCCGAAAAAGTTACGCTATTATTTTTCAAGGAAGTCAACGAATTTTTCGCCGAGAACTTCTCTTGAATATACCTTACTGATTTTATCATAATTACTTCTGAGCTGGTCATCTGTAACCTCTGGGAATTTGCGAATCTTATTAAGCAAATCCTCATATGAAGTGTAAATACAGCCGTCAATGCCGTTTAATACCTCTCTTGAACCTGTGTTCTCTGTACAGTAAACCATTTTACCATTGAGAATAGCCTCAATATACGGCATACCGAACGAATGATTAAGTGTGAAATCTACAACCGCATCGTGAGTTTTCATCTGATTTTTAGGGTTAGAGGTTTCACCGCAATAGCAAATGTAGTCCTCAACCTCGTTATCAAATATCTTGTCAAGGAATTCATTGAGGTAATCGCCTGTACCGTAAACATCAATTACAATATCATCAACATTCTGCTCTTTAAGATACTTGGCAAAGCCGATGAGATTATTAATATCTGCCTCACGCTCGTGGCTGATTCTGAGCAGATACATACCAAGGAAGTAGTCACGCTCTGGCAATTCAACATGCTTTTTCTTATCATCCTCTTCCTGTGCACCAATGTCCTCTCTTGCCACACTACGACTTGACTCAAGTGTATTACCAAGAACGATATAGTCCTTGTAATTGTGGAAGTTAAATTTATCAAGGTAAAGCTGACGGTTTTCTTCACTTACAAATACTGCCTTGCCAATGTCGATTTTCTCCATTTTATTTACAATATCCGGGAAAAGGTCATTTACAAGTGCCGCTGTGCAATGGAAGAAGTAAATCTTCTCCTCTATTTTCTCAGATGTAGCGTCATTTAAGAAAAGGTGAAGTGATTCTCTTGTGGAAATTACAGTTTTACTGTTGATTTTTTCAAGCTTCTTTCTCATTGCCATACCTGAGTAAGGTGAGAGATTCTGCCTGCTGCAATCGCAATCCAAGTGACCGTAAAGTCCCTTCCATCTGAAAAAGCCACGCTTTAAAAGCTCAATTTTTCTGCGTGAATTTGCCTTGTAAAGTGCTGTAAGCTGCAAACCGTAGGGCATTTCCTTTGGCTTTGCTGTACATTTGAGTGACAAAAGCTCTACAAGGTAATTTTTCTCAAGCAATGCCTCTGCAAGTGAACGGGTGGCAAAAACTGTGCCGCCAACACCATAGAAATTATAGCCTAAGAATGTAACCTTATTCTTCTGAATTGTTGCAAATTCATCGTACATTCTGTCAATATGAGCACCGCTCTCGATAAAGTCATAGTCAATTTCCTCGGGAAGTCTTGACTTGAAGAACGGGTTAATAGTATAGGTTTCATCAGCAATAGCGTCAACAAGCTGTCTTGCCTTTGTGAAAGAGCACTGCTCAAGCTCCTCAACCTCGCAGTAAAGATTACGCTTTGCAAGGTAATTCTTTAAATCAGGCTGATACAAAATTACAGGCTTGTTTAAAACTGTAAAGTCAAAGCCTACCGATGAGTAGTCTGTGATGAGAACATCATTTTTAGCAAGCTCATCAAGCACATCTGTTTTATGCGAATGAATAAATTTAATTCTGTCTGTTTTTGCACACTCTCTAAATTCTTCAATCTTCTCTTCATCAAAGAACTGATGCAAACATACTGTAAAGATTGAGTTTGTCTTTTCAAGGTAATCTGCAAGCTTTTGACTTGAAAGCACACCCTTTATCTGGTGCATAAGCATCTGGGTCATATAGTTGTCGCCAAGATATTCTCTCCATGTCATAAACCAAAGAATATTCTTTCCGTTCTGTGGCTGTGCATGGTAAGCCTTGTGACGCTTTACAAGCTCAATGTAGCGTGGCGGATAAATTCCGTAATAAAGCTGATAATCCTTGAATTTATTGTAGTCCATAAGGGTTGGCTTGATGTTCTTGTTGTAATACAAGAAGCGGAACATATTATTGTTATAGCCGTAGCCCTTGTACTCTATAGCCTTTATGCCAAGTGTGCCGTGTTGTAAGTAAATAAGCGGCTTTTCAATGAAAAAGTCTGTCTTGAAAAAGCCAAGCTTAGTAGGAGTAATGTCTTTGTAGCTCAAAGAAACAAAGTACATATCGGCATTCAAGTAAATTTTAAAATGCTTGATTGTGTTCTTCCAGATAACAAAGCTCTTTTCTCTTTCTGAAAGTGAAGCATATGTTGCTTTGTTGGCGGCATTTTTTTCAAGTACAAGATACTTTTCAATACCGTCTTTGCGAAGCACTACCTGCTTCCAAAAATAATATGAGTTATTATTTGAGGTTGAGGCAAGATTTTCGCCAAACAGCCATATAAAATTTCTACCCATCAAATTACTCCTTTAGTATATGGTCTATGCTTTGATAAATATCAAAACCGCAAAATGCAAAATAAACAAATAAATAATTACAGCTCAAAAGATGATTTTTCAGGCAAAAGCTTTTCAAATGCGTCAATTACGCCCTGCTTTTTCACTTCAAAATCTGTAGTTTCGGCTGTGTCGTTAATACAAATCATATTGTGCTTTTGTGACGGAATGTCCTTGCACAAGTCGGGATAATTATATTCTTTAACATGGTAGCAGTAAGCAAAGCTGTCCCTACGGACTGTGTAATTACCTGCCGCAAGCTGCCAAAATTTCATAAGCCACTGATTTACATTGCCTGTTTTTCTGAATTTATCAGAACATGTTGAATCAAGAGCCTCGTATTCCTTTTCCCAAATTTCTTCAAAAGTTGATTTTAAAAAGCTTGACGGAGTGTGCTGATAGTAAAATCCGGGGAACCAGTGCCACGGCAGCAAAAGTGTGGTTTTAAGGTGGTTCTTAAAGCCGTTTTTTCTGCTATACCACTTTTTCCAGTCACGCTTGAAAACCTTATCCTTGTCGAAATGGTCGTTAATAATTGAAACATCGGCACCGTTGAAAAAGCCTGCACTGTCTTTATTAAAGCAAATGCAGTCGAGTGCGAATGTATCGCATGGCTTTCCGTCCTTAAAAAAGTCCTCAGGCTGAGTCGGTGCAGTAATGAACATATCGTCATTAAAATACACAAACTGCTCTGAAAGTCCTTCTATGCGGTGCAAATTAAGCTCTATTGTGTGTGAACTAAAGGTTGGAAGATACTTTGACGGAATGTAATCCTTGTGATTAACAATGTTAAGCTTAGGATTTGAGGTATCAAGCCACTTGGGCAGATGTCCCCATGTAACAAAATGAATTTTATTTACCCAAGGGGCAAACTTTTCTACACCTCGAAACCAATACTGGAGGTTATCCCAATCACGGAAACGCACCTCACTGTTCGCATTGGTAACGGTTTTTCCATCATATTTAGCTTTTTCTGCCTGCCAGGCTTTGTCATTTCCGTCAACCCAGATTATGACAAAGTCAATAGGCTTTATGTTCT
The DNA here is from genome assembly GCF_045129435.1 of Ruminococcus sp. Taxonomy (GTDB): domain Bacteria; phylum Bacillota; class Clostridia; order Oscillospirales; family Acutalibacteraceae; genus Ruminococcoides. The sequence continues at coordinate 6,107 of NZ_JBGVJL010000061.1, forward strand.
TATCTTCCATACTTACCTCATGGCCATCTCTCTTTGACAGCCTCGTAATTTCTCTTTGAATTTTCTGTATCGTACAGGTCAAAAAACTCTTTGTGTCTGTTAAGATACTTTTCTGTGTTGGCAAATTTATTCTGTGCCATCTGCTCTATATAATCCATAAGTCCCTGCTCATCATTGTAAACAGGGCCAAAACCGTCCTCGGTGTAGTCAAAGTAGCCTTTACCGTAGTGCTGCTCTGAAAATCTTTCATAGTCGAACTGAAAATATGCAAGCGGTTTTTTCATATAGGCAAAGTCAATCTGTACGCTTGAATAGTCAGTAATCATAAATGCCGAGCTTTTCATAAGCGCCTGAACTGTGTACTCGGGATATCTGCAGATTGTAAGGTACGGATTGCTCTTTGAAAAGCAGTCAATAAATCTCTGCATATCTCTGTGTGGGTAAAACATTACAGTACAGCCGTATTTCTTGCAAATTTCCTCAAGACGGGTGCTGTTTATAATTTTACTCCAGTTTTTGTAATAATCGCTGTCGCAAAAAGCCTTTTTGTCGTCCTCAATGCTTTTTGAAAGAGCGTCTGTACCAATCCAATCTCGCCAAGTCGGCATAATTAAAATCTGATTTGGTACAGTCTTGAAATCGTGCAGTTTGTCCCAGCGAGGAAGTCCGAGTAATTTTACAGTACCCTCAGGGTAGCCGTAATTATTGTTTACATACTCCCATTCTCTGTAGGTACTGGTGACAAACATACTCATCTTTGTGTTTTTATAATAAAGAAAGTCAATGTTTGTAAGAATTACTCCATGCTGAAGAAATACTCGGCTATTGCGTAAAATTCCGTAAACCTCAAGAAGATAGCAAACCGCATAGTTTGGCTTGCCGCCCTTTTGCGAGCTTATGTTTACCTTTGCGGTAAGGTATAAAATCCAATGTGCAAAACTGCCGTATTTTACGGTTTTACCTGTTTTTTTCACATTTTCATAGTCAACACTTGTTTTATAAACGGCATAAACGCAGTCCTGCTCGGGGTGGTTCTTGCAGACATATTCAAAAAAGCAAAAACCGTTGTCGGTTGCCTCAACACCGTTGTCGCACACAAGCCACAAATCTTTTCTGAAAAGCTTATAAACAAGTGCAATCGGCAAGGCAAATATAAAAAGGAAGATATGGAGTATATCCCTCGGCTTTACATCTTTGAGTTTCTCAAAAAATCTCGACATACCGCCACCATTAAGACATAAACTCTTCGTATAAAGGAAGTACCTCTTCTGTTGTACCCTGCATTTTTACTTCGCCCTCATGAAGCCAAAGAATGTTGTCACAAAGCTTTCTGAGAGTATCTGAGCTGTGAGATACAATTACAACAGTTCTGTCCTTATTCATAATAAGGCTACGCATTTTTTCGTAGCTCTTCTTTTTAAACTTAGCATCACCAACGCTCAAGACCTCGTCAATGAGCATAATCTCGGTTTCGAGAATAGCGGTAATTGAAAAAGCAAGCTTTGAGTACATACCGCTTGAGTAGGTCTTTACAGGACGGTCAATAAACTCGCCAAGTTCGGAAAACTCAATAATTTCGTCAAGCTTTTCTTCAATCTGAGGTCTTTCAAAGCCTAAAAGCATACCGGAAAGGAAAATATTCTCCCTGCCGCTTAATTTATTCTGAAAGCCAACACCGATTGAAAGCAATGAAATTGAATGACCGTGTAAGTCAATTTCGCCCTCGTCAGGTGAAAAAATACCTGCAATAGCTTTTAAAAGAGTTGATTTACCACTGCCGTTTTTACCGACAATACCTAAAATCTGTCCCTTTTCAACCTCAAAGGAAACGCCCTTAACTGCCTCAAAGTACTCAATCTTCTTGTTCTTTCTCGGAGAGAAGATAGACTTTAAAAGCGAAACCTTTTTGAAACATCTGTATTTAATTTTAACATTTCTAACTGAAATTGCTGATTCTCCCATAATTAAATCACCTTTACATAGCTGTTTTCGTGCTTATAAATTGTTTTTACGCCGATAATGCTGATAATAATACCAACAACGAGCCAAGCAAGCAGAGCCACCCAATGTGGATCCTGATTATAAATAAGCACTCTTCTTAAATCGCAAATAATTAGGGCTATTGGGTTACATTTTATCAAAAGCTGACCTAAAATACCGTCAAGCTTGTTCTCAATAGAATAGAAAATACCGGAAATGTAAAAGCCAAGCTGAAGCACAATGGTGATAACATTCAGAAGGTCCTCTACGAATACACCAAAGTGGAGCATAATTGTGCTGCACGCAAATGTGATTACAACAAGGAGCACCATAATCGGCAAAGCCCAGAACATACGCCAACTTAAAGGCACTTGATAGATAATCATAAGAAGAACCGTAAGTGCGTACGATACAAGCATTTTAAAGCCGTAAACGCCGATTTTTTCAAGAATAAAAATCTGTTTAGGCACATACACCTTCGTTACAATCATCTTTTTGGACTGAACTACCTTGACGCAGCTTTTAACAACCTTGCTGAAAAACTGCCAGCAGTTAAGACCGATGAATACGAATACCGGGAAATACGGTTCGCCACTTTTAAATACAAGAATTGCGATGAATGAATACACGAGCATAAAGAAGAACGGATCGAGAATCCACCATAACCAGCTGAGAAACGAACCGGCTACCTCGGATTTCAGCTCCGCCTTTGAAGAAAATACTGTGTAGTTAAAGAATTTTTTGATGTCCTTAAAAAATCTTTTCATCTTTAAAAACTCACTTCCAAATCTAAATTTTTTTCGACACATAGTAACCTATGTTGAATTATATCATTATACCGTCAAGATTTCAAGTATTGTGTATTTTTCGTGTGACGAATTTTAGGACTATTTTCGCAATTTTTCTGTTAAAGAATTTGCATATTATATACATTCCCTTTACATTGCCTTTTAAAAAGGGAATTTTTGTTTGCTGACAAAAAAGTTTTACAACAAAAAGTAACGGCAATTTGCAAGTAAAAAATACTCAACCATAGCATAATAAGTGTTGGGCATAAGAGTATTCTCACTTTATGGTTCTGTTTTAAATGTTGGGGTAATATTGATAAATTATGGTTTAGCAGAGAGCTTTGGATAATTAACAAAAATTTTAGATCGAGCCTTTTTAAAGGCTCGTGGGTTTGGGCAACGCCCAAGAAAAGTTATTTTTATTGCAAATTTTTAGACACAAACAGCAACGCTGTTTGTATGTTAAAGCAAAGTTTGATAAAACGGGCGACAGCCTTTTAAAACAAATACTTCATTAATAAATAATAAAGAAGAATGGCTTTTTGTGTTGCTATCGCAATTATAAGGCTTTCGCTGTTGTGTTTAAGCCGCCAAACAGCAGGCTGTTTGGCTATCAAAACCTTGCGTTAGGT
>NZ_JBGVJL010000062.1:0-4506 GCF_045129435.1 Ruminococcus sp.
TCGGAATAGTTCTTAGTGGTTGAATAATCCATTCCGAGAAATACTTCATCATTATCTTTACCGTAGAGAACAGGACCTAACTTTTCACTCATACCATATTTGGTAACCATAGAACGAGCGATTTCCGATGACTGTGCAATATCCTGCGATGCGCCTGTGGAAATATCGCCGAAAGTAATTTGTTCAGCAACTCTGCCACCCATTGCAGATATAATTCTGTCGAGCATAGCAGATTTAAGAAGATGACTTGAATCTTCATCCTGACGGTATAAGGTGTAACCGCCTGCCATACCTCTCGGAATAATAGAAATTTCATGAACAGGGTCCTGAGTAGCAAGCTCATGGAAGCAGATTGCGTGACCTGCTTCGTGATAAGCGGTAAGCTTCTTTTCCTTGTCACTCATAACTCTTGTCTTTTTCTCGGCACCGACTACAACCTTGATTGTAGCTTCCTCAATTTCTTCCATTGTGATAGCCTTTTTGTTCTTTCTTGCAGCAAGAAGAGCAGCTTCGTTAAGAAGGTTTTCGAGGTCTGCACCTGTAAAACCGGCAGTTGTCTTAGCAATAGTCTTAAGCTTAACATCAGGAGCGAGTGGCTTTTTGCGTGCATGAACCTTAAGAATAGCCTCTCTGCCGTTGATGTCAGGGTAACTTACGATTACCTGTCTGTCAAATCTGCCCGGACGCATAAGTGCAGGGTCAAGAACATCAGGACGGTTAGTAGCGGCGATAAGAATAACACCTTCGTTAGCACCAAAGCCGTCCATTTCAACGAGCAACTGGTTAAGGGTCTGCTCACGCTCATCATGACCACCGCCAAGGCCTGCACCTCTCTGGCGACCTACGGCATCAATTTCATCAATGAAGATGATACAAGGTGAGTTTTTCTTTGCCTGTTCAAACAAGTCACGAACTCTTGAAGCACCGACACCGACAAACATCTCAACAAAGTCTGAACCTGAGATTGAGAAGAAAGGTACGCCTGCTTCACCTGCAACTGCTCTTGCAAGCAAGGTTTTACCTGTACCTGGAGGGCCTACAAGAAGCACACCCTTTGGAATTCTTGCACCGAGTTTGTTGTATTTGTCAGGAGCTTTAAGGAATTCTACGATTTCCTGAAGCTCTTCCTTTTCCTCATCTGCACCCGCAACATCATCAAATGTAGTTTTGCGTTTTTCATCATTGGTATTTTTGATTTTAGCCTTGCCAAAGTTCATTTCTTTGCCGCCAAGACCGCCACCCATTTTCTTCATGATGAATACCCAGATTGCAACAAGGAGAATTCCCATTACAAGGATAGGCAAAAACTCATATAGAAGTGTGTTGTCGCTGCTTCTTATATAGTTGTAAGACACAGCCTCATCGGCAGACGCTGTGTAAACTGAAATATCATCAATAAATCTGTCAACATCGGCCAAAGTGCCCTTTACAACTACCTGCTTTGTCTTTGTGTCAGACTTACTTGTAGGTGTAGTCGGTGAAACAATAAGACCGCTGTTTGGGTCTGATTCATCAATAATACTGTCAGATGTAGCTATGTCGGTAACGGATTTAAGTTTTACGCCGTCTTTAAGGGTAATTTCAACCGCACCTGTTCCGTAGTTAATGGTGTAGCTTGAAACCTTGTCCTCTTTAAAGAGGTTGACAAGCTGAGATGTTGTATAGCTTTGAGATGACATTGAGCCCATCACAAAAGCAATACCCAGCACAATCATAACCGCAACGCCGATATAGATAATTATGTTACGCAGTTTTTTGTCCAATAGGAATCACTCCTTTTATATTATGAATTTAAAAGCGTAAAATTATGTATTGTCAGAATAAACTGACTCTTTAAGAACACCAACATAAGGAAGATTTCTGTATTTTTCTGCATAGTCAAGTCCGTATCCTACAATAAACGCATCAGGAATTACTGAGCCGACATACGCAACATCAATGTCAGCAACTCTTCTGTCGGGCTTGTTGAAAAGTGTACAAATCTTGACTGAGGCAGCCTTTTTTGCATAAAGATACTGAGAAATAAACGAAAGGGTTCTGCCGGAATCAACAATATCCTCTACAATAAGAATATGCTTGCCCTCAACAGATGTAGAAATATCCTTTTGAATATTAACTCTGCCTGAGCTTACGGTTGAATTGCCGTAGCTTGAAACAGCAAGAAAATCAATGGAAAAATCAAGGTCTACTTCCCTCATTAAATCAACCATAAATGATACGCAGCCCTTGAGCAAACCAACCATTATAAAGTCCTTGCCATTATAATCCTTTTCAATCTCTTTTGCAAGCCTTTTCACAATATTTTCAATATCCTGCTCGCTGTAAAGTACTTTTTCGATGTCCTTATGCACAAAAAATCCTCCCTTGTCACATAATAATAAATTTTCTTTTTTCTGCACTATAAGAAGTCTGAGTAGTATTTATTCCTTTGCACCACAAAATTTTATCATCAAGTGCCACAAGTGGAATTAAGTCCCTTTGCTCAGACGGGATTTTAAATTCATTCATTGCCTTTCTCAAAGACTTTAAAAGCTTTCTTTTTTCAAAAAAGAACTTGTCACCCTGCCTGCGTGTGCGGATAACAGCTTTGCTTATTTCATTTTCTGAAAGGCTGATATAATTATCACCTTGGCAATCGGAATTTGTAACTTCTTTTACAAGGTACTTCTGCCCTGCCAATATAAATTCTTTATCTATAACATTACTAAAGCTTATCTCATCTGTAGTATTATTGTCAAATTTTATTTGCTCAACTCTGAGTATGCCCTGCTTTGCTATTGCTCTGAAATTTCCGTTCAAATCAACCGAGCCGCCGTTTTTAAAAATATCATCTATAAGCTCAATGTGAATATGCTCGGGAATTTCTGCACCCGAATCAAGACAAATTTGCTTGATTGCGTTCTGCCTTATAATTTTATCAAAGCTTAACAGTTTGTCTGTGCTGTAACCATACTCAAGTTTACAAGCAGAAAGTGCAAGTTTTGTTTGTTTATCAAGATACTCAACTACAAGCCTTGCATCATCACACAGGCGTTTTACTGAGGTTTCAAAGCTTGGATTTATACTTTTTAATTCTGTAATGACATTATGACGAATCTTATTGCGTGTGTAATCATCAGTAAGATTTGTGCTGTCGGTAACAAAATCAAGTGAATTTTCCTTGCAATAATTTTCAATATACGCTCTGTCACACAAAATCAGCGGTCTGATTATGTTGCCTCGTCTTGCAGGAATTGCACAAAGTCCGTTAAGCGAAGTACCTCTCACAAGGTTAATCATCAAAGTTTCGGCATTGTCTGAAAGCGTATGTGCTGTGGCAATTTTACAGTCAAGCTTTTTAGAAATTTCTTCAAAAGCACTGTATCTGACATTTCTTCCGCAAAGTTCGGTGCTTATTCTTTCATTTTTCGCAAGAGCAGGAACATCTACCCTTTTTAAAAAAAGCTCAATGCCGAGCCTTTTGCAAAATTCTCTGCAAAAGCTTTCGTCACGCTCAGCTTCTGCTCCCCTTATCATATGATTGATGTGGATTGCAAATAAGGTTAGGTTGTATTTTTCTTTTACAGAACAAAGCATATGGAGCAGTGATACGGAATCTGCACCGCCCGAAAGAGCGACTGCGATTTTATCGTTGTATTCAATCAAACAGTAGGTATCTACTGCCTTTAAAAACGGATTACTCACTCCTGTCCTCCGTACCTGTAAACCTCATAAACTCGCCCTGCCAGTGCATTTTTACTGTGCGAGCCTCACCGTGACGGTTTTTAGCTACAATACATTCACCGCTGTTCTGGTCTGCACCCTGCGGGGAATCGTCCTCATTCTTATCGTAATAGCCCTCACGATAAAGAAAAAGTACAATATCTGCGTCCTGCTCGATAGAACCGGAATCACGCAGGTCGGAAAGCTGCGGTCTGTGGTCTGTACGCTGTTCACTCGCACGAGAAAGCTGTGAAAGTGTGATAACAGGCACATTCATTTCCTTTGCAAGAATTTTTAGGTTTCTTGTGATTTCTGAAATTTCCTGTACACGGTTGTCAATTCGTCTGCCGCTTCCCATAAGCTGCAGGTAGTCGATAATTACAAGGTCAAGCTTTCTCATTCGTCTTAGCTTTGATTTCATCTCGGTAATGGTAATGCCCGGAGAATCGTCAAGATAAAGCTCGGACTTGCCGAGAATATCACTTGCCGGAATAAGTCTGTCCCACTCCTCATCGTTCAGCTTGCCTGTTCTCAGCTTTGTACCCTCAATAAGAGCCTCAGCAGAAAGCAAACGGCTTGCAAGCTGCTCTTTTGACATTTCCAAAGAAAAGAAAGCAACGGTTTTCTTGGCTGTGCAGGCAACATATTTTGCAATGTTAAGAGCAAAACTTGTTTTACCCATACCGGGTCGGGCAGCAAGCAAGATAAGGTCGCTTCGGTTAAGTCCGGTAATAACTCTGTCAAGGTCACCGATACCGGTTGAAACAGGCTTCATACTGTCATCAGTAGCACTGTTTAATGCGT
>NZ_JBGVJL010000063.1:0-3652 GCF_045129435.1 Ruminococcus sp.
TACTTCAGGGAAATTATATACTCTCTTAATCTCCATAGGCTTGGTTTCAACCCACTTGCCATTTTCCCAATACGAGCCGTTTGCAGATACCTCACGAAGATTGATTTCAGGGTTAAAGTTTGTTGCGAACGGATAGCCATGGTCACCGCCGTTGCAGTCGAGAATGTCAATATAATGAATTTCGTCAAAGTAATGCTTGAGTGCATAGGCTGTGAATACGCTTGTTACACCCGGGTCAAAGCCTGTACCCAAAAGTGCGGTAATACCGGCTTTCTCGAATTTCTCTTTGTATGCCCATTGCCATGAATAGTCAAAATAAGCAGTAAAGCCAAGCTCTTTGCAACGCTTTTCATAGATTGCTTTCCACTCAGGGTCTGTGGTGTCCTCAGGCTCGTAGTTTGCTGTGTCAATGTAGTCTGTCTTGGTTTCAAGACAAGCATCCATAATTGTTAAGTCTTGATACGGAAGTGCGAGGTTTAACACAGCGTCAGGCTTGTATGAATTGACGAGAGCCACAAGCTCGTCCTTGCTGTCGGCATTAACCTGTGCTGTTGTGATTACAGTTTTGGTTGTATTCTCAAGCTTTGCTTTGATAGCGTCACACTTTGATTTTGTTCTGCTTGCAATGCAGATTTCTGTAAAAACATCGCTGTTCTGGCAGCACTTATGAATTGCAACACCTGCAACACCGCCACAGCCAATAATTAAAAGTCTGCTCATTTTAATTCCTCCAATACAAAAATCAATCTATTATTTTTCTTCCTCTGAAAGCAAATCCTCAACATACTTTGGCAGCATAAACGCTCCTCTGTGAAGATTTGTTGTGTAATACCATGTCTTTATATTACGCTTATTCCACCTTTTAGCGTCAAGGTCTTTGAGCGGATGATACTTTTTAGATGCAAAGCCAAAGAGCCAGTAGCCTGCCGCACAGGTTGGAATGTGAGCCTGATACACTCGGCTTATAGGGAACGAACTGAATACCCTTTTGTGCATTGCCTTGCATGCACCCTCATCCTCATCATAAAACGGACTGCCATGCTGATACACCATAACTCCGTCATCTTTAAGAGCCTTGTAACAGCTGCCGTAAAACTCCTTGGTAAAAAGTCCCTCTGTGTGTCCGAATGGGTCGGTTGCGTCATTTATAATAAGGTCATATTCATTGTGGCAGGTGCGTAAAAATCTTAAACCGTCCTGATAATAAATATTAACTCGCTTATCATCAAGTCCCTTTGAGTTGTCAGGAAAATACTTTTTGCACACCTCAACAAACATCTCATCAGGCTCGACAACATCAATCACTTCTATCTCCTCGTAATGAGAAAGCTCTCTGGCAACACCGCCGTCACCGCCGCCGATAACAAGCACCTTTTTAACATTCGGGTGCACCGCCATTGGCACATGAACAATCATCTCATCATAAGTAAATTCGTCTTTTTCGCTGAAAATAACATTGCCGTCCGAGGTGAGAAATCTGCCGAACTCAACAGAGTCAAACACATCTATTCTCTGAAAATCACTCTGACCGCTGAAAAGCTGTTTTTCAACTCTTATAGAAAGCTCAACATTGTCGGTATGTCTTTCCGAAAACCAAAACTCCATATAAACACTCCTTTGGTTTATTTTTTAGCAAACTACATTAAACTCGACCTCGACAAAAAGAAATCAAAAGTAGTTTTAAGGTAACATAGATTTTTATATAATAAAATGATTTAATTATTTCAGTACATTAAGCTTTTCAATATATGGGTCTTCTGTACCCTGCATTGAACAGCCTTTTGCCTTTGCATAATTAATGTACTCTATAATTTCATCTGTAATCATTTCACCCGGAGAAAGAATAGGGATTCCCGGTGGGTAGCACATTACAAATTCGCTGCAAATTCTGCCTGCAGTCTGCTCAATCGGGAGCATTTCCTTATCCGCATAAAAGGCGTCCCTTGGAGTTGCCGATACGATTGGCGGAATGTACTCCATACTGAGCATTTTTGCGTTGTCCTTTGAATACAGTCTTTTAATGTCGGCAAGAGCACCAACGAGTCTTTCAATATCCTGTATTCTGTCACCTATTGAAATATAGGCAAGAATGTTACCTATGTCACCGAATTCAATCTGAATATCGTATTCATCACGGAGCAAATCGTAAACCTCTATGCCTGCAAGTCCAATATCTCTTGTGTAAATTGAAAGCTTGGTTACATCATAATCATACACACTGCTTCCGTTGTTAAGCTCTCTGCCATAGGCATAGTAACCGCCGATTTCGTTAATTTCGTTTCGTGCATACTCTGCCATCTTCATAACCTTTGCAAAGGACTCCTTGCCTCGCAAAGCAAGGTTTCTTCTTGAAATATCAAGACTCGACATAAGCAGGTAGCTTGCACTCGTAGTCTGAGTCAGGTTAATTATCTGAGCCACATATTCCCAGCGAACATTTTTGTTTGTAAGAAGCAATGAACTCTGAGTAAGACTGCCGCCTGATTTGTGCATTGATACTGCCGCAATATCGGCACCGGCTTCCATAGCTGATACCGGCAAGTCCTCACCAAAATAAAAATGTGTACCGTGTGCCTCATCTGCAAGCACTTTCATACCATGTGCATGTGCAAGCTTTACGATTGCTTTAAGGTCAGACGCAATGCCGTAATAGGTTGGGTTGTTTACAAGTATAGCCACAGCGTCGGGATTTTCTTTGATTGCATTTTCAACCTGAGCAAGCTCCATACCGAGTGCTATACCTATTTTTTTATCAACATCGGGGTTTACATATGCAGGCACAGCACCACAAAGCACAAGTGCATTGATAACGCTTTTATGCACATTTCGTGGTAAGATAATCTTGTCGCCTGCCTTGCACACAGACCATATCATACTTTGTACGGCCGAGGTTGTGCCGCCCACCATAAAGAAGGCATGACCTGCACCAAATGCGTCTGCCGCAAGCTGTTCTGCCTCAAGAATTACCGATACAGGGTGACAGAGGTTGTCAAGCGGTTTCATTGAATTTACATCAAGCCCAACGCATTTTTCACCGAGCAATTCTACAAGCTCGTGATTTCCTCTTCCTCTTTTATGTCCCGGCACATCAAAGGGCACTACCCTTTGCTTACGAAATTTTTGTAAAGCCTCGTACACAGGGGCTTTCTTTTGTGCGTTTATATCCATTTACATTACCCTTTCGGCTTATCAAAAATAATGCAACAAAAAACAGGCGGCACAATGCACCACCTGTAGATTAACGGATATATGATTTATTTTCTGTAGCTTATGCTGACAGTTAATAGAAGAATTCCGTTTTCAGAGCTAATGTAGCAAATATACCGTTCTGCTCTTATTGACCGTTTCACAAGTGATGTGCTGTTGCACTGATGATAAGTAATCGACTTATAAAATTTGAGCTTTTAACTCAATCAATAATGTGGCTTGCACCACGCTCGGCAGCTGACCCGCCTGTCCGTATGGGCTTAACTTGCTTACGCAAGTGGTCATATATTTGCATGAAAACAGAAATCTTTTTCACGCTAAATTAAGTAAGAATTTATCTCGCTATAAATTTATAATAAACCAAATATAAATTTTTGTCAAGAAATATAACGAAATTTACAAATTCTTTACTTTAAATATCCTTTATAATTCTTTTTAGTAAATA
>NZ_JBGVJL010000064.1:0-14851 GCF_045129435.1 Ruminococcus sp.
CACGGCATAAACCGTACCGCAGGCAAGTCCGACAATCAGCACAAAAATAAACAAGGCATAAATTCCGTAGCGTTTTATGTAATATTTAATATCCTGTGGCGAAAGTGAAAATCTGCCGCTTGAAATCATATCTGTTTTTCTTTTTAACGAAAATATAAAGCCTTTCACAAAACATTCCTCCATATAATTATCCTAAATAAAAATATGCGAAATGCTTTGTCTGTATGCAAACAGGCTTTAAAAATTACTTGCCAAGCTCCTCGGCTCTCTTTGTGCAGGCAGCCATACCCTTTTTAACTGCATCATAAAAGCCAAGGCTTTCCATTGCTTCAAGTGCGGCAATGGTAGTACCACCCTTTGAACTTACCTTTTTAATGAGAGTATCGGCACTGTCGCCACTCTCCTTGAGCATTTTAGCAGAACCCTCAAGAGTAGCACAAATAAGGTTCATGGCCTTGTCATAATCTATGCCACATTCCTCTGCATAGTCAGCCATAGCCTTTGCAAAAAGGTAAATATATGCAGGACTGCTGCCATTTACAGAGATAATCTCGTTCATATGATCCTCTGTGATGTATTCGCATACACCGCTGCCCGCAAACATATTATAAACAATTTCCTTATCCTCATCAGAAATATTATCAGATGGACAGAGAGCAGATGCACCCTTGCCAAGTAAAAGCGGAGTATTTGGCATAACTCTTACTACAGGGCATTTACAATCGAGAAGATTCTGTACATATGCAATGGAAATACCTGCCGCAATAGACACAAAAACCTTATCCTCGGTAACCTCCGACTTCAACATCTCAAGCACCTCAGGGTAGTTCTGTGGCTTAACGGCAAGAACAGTAATGTCACTTGCAAGCATAACCTCAACAGCCGAAGCTTTGATGCTAATGCCCTTTTTGCTCATAATGTCGCACTTTTCGTTGTCGAGGTCAAACACATTGATAAAATCAGCCTTGCCCTCATTCTGTGACATAAGACTGCCAATAATAGCAGTAGCCATATTTCCTGCACCAATAAAACCAATTTTCTTCATTATAATACTCCCTTTCAAAATTATATAATTCTGCTAAAGTCTTTCTGATTTGAAAGCCTTAAAATCATAATCCAAAGCTCGGGTTGCTTGCACAGGTATAGCTAAAGCCGTATTTATTCAAATAGCCGTCCCTTGTGTAGTCACCAAAGAAAAATATTTCTGCTTCATCAACTCGTCTGTACAAAAGTCCCTCATAGCAGCTGCCTGCCGCATGGTGATAGGCAAAGAAATTTTTTGCATACGCCGACTTGCTGACATCGTCAAGACTTCTGCTTGCTGACATAACAGATGCGTAATCGGAATAAATATATCCGACTGTGCCGTCGCTGAGCTTGATTTTATACCAACTGTCATTATAAAGTATGCCGTCAACAAAGGTAAAGCTTGTACCATAAGACATAACTGTCACTACAGAGTATGAAGTTGATGCACCGCTTCTCAGATTAACGCTGTCACCGCTTACATAACCCTGTGCATTTGCGGCTGGTTTTACTGTAGCTTGTGAAGTAGTGTTGAGTAAGGTATCCGACAAATCGCTGTCATTATCAAGTGCATAAGCACCTACATTATATGTAAAGCACACAAGTGCATCAAACTGCTGCTGATTACATTTTACATTGTTTGCAAGCATAAAATTATTAACCCTTGTTGTGTAACCACCGCTGTTTACAGTCTGGCAAAGGTAAGCATATGCCTCGGTTTGTGAAAGATTATTATAAAATTGTTCGCCCGACCATACAACCTTGCCGTAGCCGACAGTTGCGTCACCTGTGATATAGTCAGGTGTTACATTCGGCAAAAAGCCTTCATAATTTGCTATAAGGGAAATAATATCGTCACTTGCCCTGCGTTCGCCATATACCGCAGTTGTAGTGTCGGTTGATGAGGTTACAAATACCTCACCCTCGGCATCGTCCTCGGTTGTTCTGTAATAGCTTTCATCCTCGGCAAGCGAATAGGCTGTGTAGTCCCATTTGCCTGATGAGTTAAGCACAATACCGGCAGACCAAATTATATTATTGCCGTCTTTTTCTAAAGAGTCAGCGTGGAGAGTGTAGCTCTCACTGCCGTTTGTAATTGTAAAATACAAACCTCTTTTTGTGTTGTCGGTAATTGCTTTAAGCTTTACAAGACTGTTGAGCGGTGCAGAGTTCGGCGTAGCATAAACGAAACGAACAGGAGCAGACTTGCTTACAGTCACAATGCAAGTGCCTGCACCATAGCTTGTTTCGGCTGAAATTACCGCAACACCCTCGCTCTTAGCATATACAACGCCGTCACTTACTGTAGCGACATTTGAATTTGAAGTTTTCCAGTCAACATATGAATCGGTTGTGAGGAAAACAGATTTACCTTTATTAATATTAACTGTTGAATCGGAAATGCCAACATAGCTTCCGCTTGTAACTGTTACATTGCAAGATTCCGACACTCCGTCATATCTTGCAGTAATTACCGCATAACCCGTAGCATTTGCATATAAAAGTCCGTCAGAGGTGACAGACACAACGCTTGAATTTGAGGAAGAAAAACTTACACTTTTCGCACCATTTACATACAAAGTACTGTAGTTGCCTCTGTACATACTAAGGCTTGTCTTGGAAAGGCCGCTTTTTTGCGGTTCGTCAGTATTGAGTTTTACATAGTCAGCATAAACATATCCTCTTGTGCCGTCTGAAAGCTCAATGTAATACCAATTACCGCTTTTAGAAATAGCGGTAAGCTTTGTACCGTAGTCAAGAGTGGCAACTATAGAATAATCTGTACCCGCACCCGACCTCATATTTACATCACTGCCGGTTATGTATCCCGAACCAAGGGTTGTGGTAGTATCGCTTACAGTAGCATATTCGTAATAAATATATCCCTTAATGCCGCTTGAAAGTGTGATTTTGTACCATTCGCCGTTGTATAGCGTAGCGTCATCAAATGTAAACTCTGTTTTATATGGCATTACAGTCACAACGCTATAGCTTGTACCTGCACCTGAGCGAAGATTTACTCCATCATCATTAACATAGCCTGCCGCACCGGCATACACGCTTGCACTCACAGACTGCGAAGTATCGGAAATCTCCGCTGCATTTGCCGGCACAGAAAAAACCAGCAGCATAGCCACGAGCATTGGAACTATTAACTTTTTAACGCTGACTTTTTTCATAATTAACCCCTCTGTTATTTCCTGTACTTAGGCTTGATAAGCTTGTTTCTGAGTACTACTATATAGTATGTAATCAGTTTTGTTGCGGCTAAATCGTATATAAAGAAAAATACATTGCCTGCAAGCAAGAACAACCATGGTACATACAAACCTGCAATGGTATATTCCTCCATAGGCACGGCAAGCAGAAATGCCGCAATAAAAAATGCACCAATCACCGCAACATTGAACACCGCATATTTAAGCACAAGCTGTACGGCTCTGGTTTTGATTTTGCCTTCGATTGCACCCTTAATTATTGGATAGTAACCAAAAAACATAATGTAGTACACCACCGCTTCCTTGTCGCCTGCAAGGAAAAGTGAGAGCAATGCCACACACACAAACGCTCCCCACGCCCATTTGTGACCTGCCTCAACCACAACCACCATAAGCACAATTCCTGCCATACAAGGAAACGCAAATGTTCCGAGTGGCACTAAAGAGGTTAGCATCATCATTACAAGTGCAAGTGCGGACAGCACACCTGAAATTGTGACCTTGAAGGTGGTTTTTGATAAACCCGATGTTTTTTTCATATTAACATCCCATTCTGCAACAGTTGCACAAGCAGTTTGTTAGGCAGTTTACACATAGGCAGGTAGTGCAGTAATCACACATAGCACCGTCACCTGTGTTTGGTGTACCCTGAGTGTAGCCGCCGTAGTTATATGCTCTTTGATTGTTCATATTATTAAGTGCCGCTCTGTACTCCTGATTGTTAGGGTCCATATTTACAGCCTGTGTAAAGTAAGAATAAGCTTGATTTGCCCAGCCCTTGCGGTATGCACACATACCCTTGAGGTAATGCCATTCGGCGTCACGATACTGCTGCTCGGTGTTGTCGAGTATCTGCTCGGCTTCGTTTATCATATTTCTCTGAATGTAAATTCTTACACCGTGAAATCTTGTTGATTGATGAGAATATCCGCCGGCAGAACTTGACGAAGAGCCTGTACCTCTTCCCTTTTGTCTGAGCTGATTAATAGTATCGTAAGCCTCATTGATTTCCTTCATTTTCTGCTCGGCAACATCTGCAAGCGGACTATCGGCATAGTTATCAGGATGATATTTTTTAGCAAGCTTTCTGTAGGCTGCCTTAATTTCTTCATCGCTGGCATTCTCTGATACGCCAAGTACCTCATAAGGATTGTTCATCTTTACTTCCTTTCTCAGGCTCAGAATTGCACTCTGAGCAGTTCTTGTTTTTGCTTGTAATTTTATTCTGCATTTTCGGGAAACCTCTGAGCATCATATTGTCGAGTATTCCCTTAAAAGGTTTTATATCAAGTAAAATATACGCATCATACGCTCTTGCAAGGCATTGATTGAGCGTTACACAAATAAGGTCGCTGTCCGCCTTAGTATCATTTTCAACAAACGGATTGAAATTATGCGACTCCATATCCTTTTCAATATCATCGGCGGCATCTATAAGATATATCCACCTGCCGAGATTGTAGCCAAATTCGTAAAGCACTCGGCTTTCGATTTCGTCTTTTCCGTCCTCTGCAAGAATTTTACCGAGCATAACAGCGGTAGGGTCAGCCGAAATATCCACAGATGAATTTTTATCCTTTTCAATTTCAGCCTGCCTTTGCATCATATCTCCCACATATTCGTCAATCCGGGGATAACGCTTTTTAGCCTTTTTACGCTGATGCGAAATAAACGGCTTTGCCATTCTGAACAGCAACGATTTAAAAAAGCCGCTGTCGTTAATATCGTCAATAATTTTATAATAAACAGTAATAATCGAAAAAGCCGCCGCCTTTGAGTAATCGTCATTTTTACTGTAGGCAAAGTTGCAGCTTTTAAGCGGATTGCAGGTACATCTGCCACGCCTAAATCCACTGCAAGAGGAATGAAGCGACATTAAAAGCATTGCGTAAAATGTGCAGTCATAGCTTAATGTAACCCTTGTCCAGAACGAATAGTCCTTGCCCATCTGCTTGCAAAGTCCGCAGTAAATAGCCTTGTAAGTTTCAAATTCCTTTACAAGAAGCTCTTCTTTTTCTATCTGTAAATAACCGAACACAGCTTTTCTCCTATATTATTACTCACATTATACTATACTATATTTCAAGGTAAAAAGCAACAGTAAGTATGCCGAAAATAGGTGATTATTAGGTGAACACACATATTGCAAAACTTGAAAATTAATTATAAAATATAAGTATTTATTTAGATAATATTTAACTAAGAGGTTTATTTATGAATGTATATGACTTTGACAAAACAATATATGACGGTGATTCTACCGCCGACTTTTACATTTTCTCCCTTAAAAGGCATAAAAAAATTCTGCTCCTTGCCCCATCTTTAATCGGTGCTTTTATTAAATTCTATGTATTTAAAATCGGCACAAAGACACAATTCAAGGAAAAAATGTATCGTTTTCTTACATATTGCGACCTTGAAAAGGATATTCCCGACTTTTGGGAAAGTCATATCGGCAGGATAAAAAATTTCTACAAAAATCAGCAAAGACCTGATGATGTAATAATCTCGGCATCACCGTACTTTTTGCTTGAGCCTGCCTGCAAAAATCTTGGAATTGCTCACCTTATGGCATCAAATGTAGATAAAAACACAGGCAAATACAACGGAATAAATTGTCATGGTGAAGAAAAGGTAAGACGCTACAGAGAAAAATTCGGTAATGCTGAAATTAATGAATTTTATTCGGACAGCTACAGCGACACTCCACTTGCTAAAATTTCAAATAAAGCTTTCATCGTAAAAGGTGAAGAACTGAGTGAATGGGATTTTTCAAAATAAGAATTATAAAAATCTGTTTCTAAATATGCTATATTTAAAGCACTTGGTATAGAACCGCAAAAAAACGCACCCCAAAAGTCAAACGCTTTTGGAGGTGCATTTTTATGTCAGCCGTTACAGCTACATTCAAAATTGTACTTTTCCTTTTCCTCTGCTCTGGCGTTAGGCGGGAAAAATGACTCATTAGGGAATTCAACCTTGCTGAATACCTCGCAAGGGTCATCACTTGTAGGCTTACATTCCTTGCGTGGAATACAAAAATCATAAGACGGAATCATAATTTGCACATTCCGCTCAAGCTGAGTAATGGTGAAAATACCGATAGTAGCATTCACACTTGCTGTGCCGGAACAAGCAAAATCGTCACCAAAGTATGTTATTACACATTCAGGAATCGGCACACATGGAAGTGGCGGAACACAGCCCTTTACAAGCTTTGCAGAAAGTGCCATCGGCTCGGAAATCTGTACAGTTGCCTTTGGCAAAAATGCGGAATATGTGCATGAAGTATTCTTTTCGGCACACATTACACATTCATCGCTTGAAAAGCTTCTTGTGCTTGCTTCACTGCCGTAAAGAACAGCCCTCTTGCCGTAAACGGCAAGACCGTTTACCTTGCTCGGAATTGAACAGCCACAGCTGTATGCCTCAAGAGAAATATCAAAGAAGAATGTAACATCTACTGCATAATAGCCACGATGAAAAGCCACAGGCTCAACGCTTAATTCAGCGGTGATAACGCTTGCCTTGCAGATTTTTACCGACGAAGCATTATTGATTACTGTCTGATTGCAAGGAGTAAAATAAACGGTAAGATTACTCAGGCAATCCTTTGAACCACAGCTGTCATAAATACGGCTTGCATTTATACATACTGCGTCTGTACATCTGTTTTCGGCAGACGATTCATTGCCCGACTGCCGTGGTGATGTGCCGTACGAAACATCTGGCATAAAAATAACCTCCATAAAAGTATTAACAGGCTTACGCTCTGTAACATTACATTTTATGAAGGTTTAATTTAATTGTGAATAAATATTGGGGTAATATTGATAAATTATGGTTTATACTACAAAACTGTCGGGAAATTCCAAGCCTTCCCCTACAAGGGGAAGGTGGCATTTTCGTAAGAAAATGACGAATGAGGTGTCGCCGTTTACGGCGTTTTTCTTAATCTAAACTTTGATATAAGTGAACTCTTAACGAGTTCAACACCTCATCAGTCACTTGCGTGACAGCTTCCCCTAGAGGGGAAGCCTAAATTCGCTAAACCATAATTTACCACAACTATTGAAAAACTAAATATTTAGCTATAATCCGGCGTTGAAAGCTTGAGAATCAACAAGCTTTTATTTTAAATAAGGCACTAAAATTTCGTCAAGCTTTTTGCTTATAGTAAGCGGATTTGACTGGGTATAGTTTGAAAAAGCTATAAATACCTTACTGCTGTCCTGAGCAAATAAAATTCTCGCATTAAATCTATAGAAATTAGCGTCACAATAGTAGTTGCCGTACTCATCAACATAGAGTCCATAGGCAAATCCGGACTTGTATGGAGTAAACATTTCTTCCTTAGATTCAACACTCAGAAAATCATTTCCCGTAATAGCCTCGGTCCATTTTAACAAATCACTCAGATTTGAAATCATACCGCTTGACGAATACGCTACACCTGGATAAATATTCCACTCATCATCAAAAATATCCTGATAGCCTGTAGCAAGCTGGTCTGTTGACTCAAAAGTTGTAGATGCCATACCAAGTGGTTCTAAGATATTTTCCTTAACATATTCCTCGTAGCTTTTGCCGCTTACTTTTTCTATTATATCGCCAAGAATAAAATAGTCGGAATTTGAGTAGCTGTATTTGTCCTCGTCTGAGCTTTCAATATCCTGCGAAAGTATCCAATCAAGCACTATTTTATGATTTTCTTTTGCAGAATTATTTTCTTTTACATCAAACTCTGCTTTATTTGCCCTTACACCCTCTGCCGACTTGCCAAGATAATCCGGCAAGCCTGTAGTCATTGTAAGCAAGTTGCGGATTGTAAGGTCAGAGCCGTATTTGTAGTCAGGATAATATTTATCAAGCTTATCATCCGTACTCAGTTTTTCATCCTGCTGCAAAAGCATAATTGCTGTTGCGGTAAACTGCTTTGTAAGTGAGCCAATGTAATAATTTGTATTGAGTGAATTATATGTATGAGTGCCCTTATCGGCATAACCGTTGTTGCCGATATATTCAAAATCATTGCCGATTTTGTAATACACAGTGCCCTTGAATTTATTTTTTACCAAAGCATTGTCAAACTTTGCCTGCACAGTGTCAGAGTCCTGCTTTAATTTGTTATAATTCATTGCAGGATTTGACGGAACTTCATCTGCTGTTGAAGGCATTGTGGTGAGTGCCTGAGTAGTGGCAGCAGTAGAATTTGTAGTCTGCGGTGCAGTTGTAGCAGATGACTCGGAATCAGAGTTGCAGCCCGAAACCGCAACCGCCGAATATGCAGCCATAGCCACGCACATAAAGGTTTTTGCCAAAGCTTTCATAGAAAATCACCTCATCAGATTTTTTCCATTTTACTGAAATTAGCCATAAGAGTTTTTGTGCCCGCTTTATCGAAAGCAACCTCAAGCATAGTATCGTTGCCCATTTTTTCGGTTTTCATAATCATACCCTTGCCAAAAACCTTATGGAACACGCTGTCGCCAACCTTATACACAGTACCCGACTTTACGGCAGGCTTTGTAAAGGTATTAAAGCTTTTGTTAGGATATTTTGAGCCTGCTCCTGCACCGATACTTATATGGCTTGAAGATGAAAAACCGTTTTGTGTGGCAAAGGTTTTTCTCTCTCCTGTATAATTGAGAAGCTCAGGCGGAATTTCATTTACAAAGCGGGAAGCCTTGTTGTAGCTTGTGTGACCCATAAGCATTCTTGCCTTAGCCTTGGTAATATAAAGCTTTTCCTTGGCTCTTGTAATGCCAACATATGCAAGTCTGCGTTCCTCGTTAAGCTCATCAGGATTCATAATTGTGGCAATAGATGGGAACACTCCTTCTTCCATACCTGCAATGAACACCACCGGAAACTCAAGTCCCTTTGCACTGTGCAAGGTCATCATAACGGACGAATCTGCCTCGGCATCGTAATTATCTATATCAGTCTGCAAAGAAATTTCCTCAAGGAAGTTTGAGAGTGAAGCCTCTTCGGCATAGTCCTCCTCAAACTTGATGATATTTGAAGAAAGCTCCTCGATGTTTTCAATTCTCACATCGGGATTATCTTTTTCGGTTTTTAAGTATTTTTCGTAATCTGTGTGTTCAAGAATAAGATTATACAATTCTGCAAGAGTATAATCTCCGCTCTGCTCAGCCTCCATAAGTCCGTCAATCAGCGATACAAAGCTTTTAAGCTTAGCAGCCGCTCTTGCAAGCTGAGGGTAAGAGTCTGCCTCTTCAATAACTGTATAAATGCTCTCGCCGAGTCCTGCGGCAATCTCAGCGGCTCTCTCAAGAGTAGTACCGCCGATTCCACGCTTAGGCACATTAATAATTCTGCTGAGTCTTACATCATCGTGAGGGTTGTTGATAACCTGCAAATAAGCTACCATATCACGAATTTCTTCTCTGTCATAGAAGCGTCTGCCACCGATTACTCTGTGTGGAATACCACTCCTTGACAATGCCTGCTCAATGGAGTTTGACTGAGCATTCATTCTGTAAAGAATAGCAAAGTCCGAAAATTTTCTGCCCTCTGCCACGCCGTCAAGAATAGTTTTGGCAATAAACTGAGCCTCGTCACGCTCTGAGTCGGAGGTATGCACCTCAATTTTGTCGCCCACAGCATTTTCAGTCCACAAAGTTTTGCCCTTACGCATTGTGTTATTGGAAATAACGCCGTTTGCAGCGTTAAGAATATTTTGGGTACTGCGGTAATTCTGCTCAAGTCTTATCATTTTAGCACCCTTAAAGGTGTTTTCAAACGAGAGAATATTCTCAATGGTAGCACCTCTGAATTTGTAAATACTCTGGTCATCATCACCTACAACGCAGATGTTGCCGTACTTTGCGGCAAGCATACTTACAAACTTGTACTGCACCTTGTTGGTATCCTGATACTCGTCAACCATAATGTACTTGAACTGATTCTGATAATTCTCAAGTACATCAGGACAGGTTTCAAAAAGATGAACTGTATTGCACAGCATATCGTCAAAGTCCATAGCATCAGCGGTTTTAAGTCTTGACTGGTACACCTCGTACACCTTTGCAACCGACTGCTTGAGATTGTCATAGCCTGCCTGCTTGAGCATTTCCTGCGGTGTGAGCATTTTATCCTTTGCTCTCGAAATCTCAGCGAGCACCTTTTTTACCGGAAGCATTTTTTCGTCATAATTTAGCTGCTTTAAAATGTCCTTAACAAGTTTTTTCTGATCGTCAGTGCCGTAAACCGTAAAATGACTTGAAAAACCGATTCTGTCGCCGTATCTTCTCAAAATTCTCGCACAGGTTGAGTGGAAGGTAGCCGCCCATATGTCAGCACCGCCGTCAGGCACAGCATTGCAGATTCTCTCTTTCAGCTCTCCTGCCGCTTTATTGGTAAAGGTAATGGCAAGTATCTGCCAAGGCTTGCAAAGCCCAGACTGCAAAATATAGGCAATTCTGTTTACGAGCACAGTTGTTTTGCCCGAACCTGCACCGGCAAGAATGAGCAGAGGACCTTCCGTACAAAAAACAGCCTGCTGCTGCATTTTATTCATATGTGAAAATTGTTTTTGTAATTCTGATTGTACCATAGCAATATTCCCAATTAATTATTTAATAACACAGAAAACGGGCGAACTAAGTCCGCCCGTATAGTATGACGATTTTATTTTATGTAGCCGTAGAATGTTTCAAGAATTTCAGGGCCCTGGTCTGCAACAATCATAGTAACATAGTTGCCGTCCTGAGTAACCTTGCAAGCCTCTACCATAGGAAGCTTTTCAGCGTTGTAGCCTGAGTACTGAGTAACAATAGATGTGTAGGTCTTAGAGAGAGCCTCGTTTACTCTTGTGGCTGCATCTGCGTCAACAGCCTCTACAAGTACGATTTCTACTCTTGAGTTGCTGTCTGAATTGATTTCAGCGGCAAACTGCTTAACATCTTCAGTATCAATACTGTAGTATTTCTTGAGGTCATTTACATCTGAAAGCTCTTTAAGGCTTAAAGAATACTGTGAGTTGATGTCTGAAAGAACTGTTTTGAGGTCAACCTCTTTGCTGCCTGAGCAACCGGCAAATGCTGTAAGAGCTGTAAGACAAAGTACAAAAACAGTTGCAAGTGAAATTACCTTTTTCATAAAATAGCCTCCAAATGATTTTTAATTAAAAATACGCCAAGTCGTGACTGACTCGGCGTATAAATGTGGTCGAGGTGACAAGATTCGAACTTGCGACCCCATCGTCCCGAACGATGTACGCTACCAAACTGCGCTACACCTCGATTGAGTAAAATAGCCCCGATTACTCGGGGCTATATTGGCTGAGGAATAGGGATTCGAACCCCAACAAACAGAGTCAGAGTCTGTCGTGCTACCGTTACACTATTCCTCAATGTTTTAACCGCTTTCGCTTTCGCTCTCGCAATCAACGATATTTATTATATAGCACAAGGTCTATTTTGTCAACACTTTTTTGAAAAAAATTTCAAAAATTTTCAAAAAAGTTTTTAAGTAATGAGAAAGTGGCTATTCTACTGGGTTTTTCTTAGCAATAAATTTTAAATAAGTTTTGAAAAAACAAGAAAAAGACAGGAACAATTAAAAAGTATTTAGTAATATTTCTTTTACAGAATTATATTTTCTTTTAATAATCTCTGTCTTTCTGCAATTTTTTGCTTTTTACAGACTTTTTCTCAGTCTTATATCGTCACCGACAAAGTTAAGTCGTATTCCCTCGCCGTAAATTCTCGAAACAAATCTTGCGGTGTAGGTTTTTTCAAGCTCATTAATTGAAAGGTTGGTATTTATAATAAAAGGCTTGTTAAGTAACATTCTTGAATTACACAGATTATAGAACTGGGTGGTTGAAAACTGGTTTGGAAATTCTGTGCCGAGGTCGTCAATAATCAACAAATCGCATTTAGCAAGCATATCAAAGTACTCGCTGTCACTGCTGTCCTTTGAGAAGTGCATATTGCTTAGCGTTGACATCAGCATAGGAGCCGATACATAAATCACGCCAAAACCTCGTCTTGTCACCTCATTTGCAATGGCAAGTGAAAGATGCGTTTTACCAAGACCTGTACCGCCACGCATTAAAATACTCTTTGAGTTGGTTGTAAAGGTTTTTGCATACTGAACGCAGAAGTTATAAATCTTCTGCATTTTATCATACGGAGAAACTCCGCTTTCTTTATCAACCTGATGGCTGTAGTAGTCAAGATTAAAGCTGTCAAAGGTAGAGAGCCTGAGTGGTGCTGTGCGGTTAAGCTCCTCGCAGGCGGTAGCCACAAGGAGTCTTTTAAAGCAATTACAATATACTGTTCTGCCGTCCTTTTCAACATAGCCGGTATCCTTGCAGAATTTACAGCTGTATTGTGGTTCAAAGCAGTTTTCATCATAACCGTTCTGCACTAGAAGCTTTTTTACCTCATTCTGCATTGCAAGACTTTTGCTTTTCAAATCCTGTGTGGCGGACTTTACATCGCCACCGTTTAATACGGCACGAACAGCCAGAATACCGCAGGAGGAAATCTGCTTTTCAAGCTGTTCAATCTGCGGAACTCGTCTGTAAACCTCTTCCCTGATTCTGTCAGCCTTACGCTCGGCATTAGTACGCCTTTCTTCCATTTTGGCCTTAGTAGCCTTGTAAATTTCCTTGCTGTATCCCATAAAATTTCACCACACTTAAATACTGTCGATTGTGTCCAATCTCTGCAAATCGTTAATATTATATGAAGAATTCTGACTGCCCTTTCGTCCGTTTGGCTTTGCAGGGCGGTTTTCGTAAATTCTCAGTTCATCGGTATTGCGGATACCTGCCGAATTCCAGCGTTGCAAAATGCCGTTTATGTATCTGAAATCGCAGGTATTCTTTTTATCAATGCACCTGTTATAAGCTTCTCTGAGCATTTCCTGAGAGAACTTCCACTCGTTCACCCAGCAGTCGGAATATTTCAGCTGATTAGGTGACGGAGAGCCTGTATTTGTAAGTCCGAATGCCGCCTTTACAACATTAAAGCTCTGGCTTGCAAGATGAGCCTGCTTAATTTTATTCTCAGCCGCTTCAATCGAGAATACACCGCAGTCAGACCAACGCACACCCATATTTTCAATCGCCCTGATGTTTGATTTACCAATGCTTATGCAGTACTGAATGAGCATTATGATAACCTCGCAAGGCAGACCGCAGGTGTTCTTGAGCATAAGTAAAGAGGATGCGTCAGAGTTTGAAAGAGGCTTGCTAAGAGCTGTCTGAGCCTCATTTACAAGCATTTTAAATTCCTCGTCAACCGCAAGCTGTTGAGCCACATACACATAGTCAGGTCGCTGTGGCTTTGCCACTATATGCGGTGTAACAGGCTTTTCAGGCTGAGCGGAAGCAGCAGGAATTTCCTCTGCAGCACTATGTCTTTGTACCGTTTGTTTAGGCTCTGCAACTGGCTGTGACTGGGCATTACTTGCCCTTTCAGGCTCATATGTACCGTTGTTTTCGCAGAAAATACCTCTCGACACCCAATACTCAACAGCCTCGGGAATGTCAGTTTCGTTCACACCAGTAGCCTTACTGATGTCGCTCTCGCTCATATTTTCTCCGCTATGCCTTAAAAGATACAAAAGCACCTTCAGCTTTACGCCGTCCGAAAACTTCAGTCCCTCATCTACAACAGATGACGGAACTGCAAATATTGAATTCCAAGCACCAAGATTAATTTTCATAGACATTTCATATACCTCAGACCAAATTTTTCATATACCGTAAAATAAGATGTAGTTGAGTAAATAATATTTCAATAATAAAAAGTTTACCAATCTTTATGGTTAAAACTTTCAACATTCTTATTTTAAAACGTTGAAAACTTTTCGGTTGCCACTCACATCTACATCATTCGTACCCATTATTATATCACACTAATTTTAAAAATCGACACATATTTTAAAAATTTATAGATTTTTTTAAAGAAATGTGTTATTATACATTTGAAATGTTTTAAGGAGGTATTTTTATGACATATACATACATTCCAAAGGGTGTTTGCTCAAGACAGATTAACCTCGAAATCAATGACGGTGTAATCACCTCTTGCGAATTTATCGGTGGCTGTTCAGGCAATACTCAGGGAATTTGTGCTCTTGTAAAGGGCATGGACGCTGAGGAGGCTGTAAAAAGGCTCAAAGGCATTGATTGCCGTGGCAGAGGTACTTCTTGCCCTGACCAGCTTTCTTACGCTATTGAGGAAGCACTTGAGCTTGAATAAGCTTTTCAGCCAAAATTTTATATTTATCATAACATTAAAAGCTCTCTTTATTTGCGTAAAGAGAGCTTTTCGTTTTATGGTTCTTTTTCGAGAGTTGGGGAAATTATGGTTTAGCAGAAAACTTCGGGTAATTAACATAAAATTTAGGTCGAGCCTTTTTAAAGGCTCGTGGGTTTGGGCAACGCCCAAGAAAAGTTGTTTTCATTGCAATTTGCAAGGCACAAACAGCAACGCTGTTTGTGTGCTAAAGCAAAGTTTGTCAAAACAGGCGACAGCCATTTAAAAGAAACAATTCATTAATAAAGAATAATGATTTTTTATGTTGCTATCGCAATTATAAGGCTTTCGCTGTTGTGTTCAAGC
>NZ_JBGVJL010000065.1:0-10309 GCF_045129435.1 Ruminococcus sp.
ACGTTACATTTCTTTCGTTTGCCGAATTCTTTATTGGGCATTGTGGTCGTACAGGTGATGCGGATGCATTGTTTTTATTGCTGTATCTCATTTCAATGACCGGCTTAGTTATTTCAAAAACACATCATTGGGGTCTTTACATTTTTGGAATAGGTTTCTCATTAGCTTTCTTAACAAAAAGTTTTCACGCCGCTCCTATAATGCTTATAGGAATAGCGTATATAATCCTGAGTAAACTATATAAACAACTAAAACTAAAGGATTATATTATTACATTTATAACTTCCACATTACCGATTGTTATTTGGGCAGTTGTTCGATACATAAACGACGGTATGGCATTTTTGGGAATAATGTTTGGTGTAGACGTAACTGACAGAATGGCTACCGGTGCCTCTAAGGGAGGCTCCTATTTCGGTTTCATAAAAGTTCTGTTGACCAATCGTCCAACTCAGGTAATCATAGCAATGATACTCCTATGTTATATCATTCAGTTCATCGTAAAAAGAACAATTAAAATCGGTATCAGCAATTTTCAGTTGCTTCTGTATGTATGGTTTTTTGTTACATTAATCTTTTTCAGTTTAACAAGAACGATTGAATTTTGGTATTATATTCCTACCTTTCTCTGTTTAATTCTCCTTGTATCCATTACCATAAATGATACTATTCTATTGATAAAACAACAAGGAGTCAAATCTCATATTCTAATATCAGTATCCTCATTTTGCTTGATTGCTCTATTTACAGCTTTTAGCTTTCTCGGTATATATAGAAATATAAAATCAACATTTGAGATAAGAGAAACAATGGCACAAAATGCGATTGTTAACTTTACAAAGCAAAATCCTACCTTTGAAGGTTATGATTGTTACTTTGTTAAATCAAAGAGCGAAGATCCATACCCTCTTGAAAATATCAAGGAAGGCGTTTGGGAACAGTGCGATGTTTTATGTGCTGAACTAAATGGAGATTATAAATGTTTAAACGGAGGAATAGAAGGATTTAGAAATAATAAAAAGTCGATATTATTTATAGAAAAATCTCTGTTTGAAAATCACCAAAACGAGCTTATTCAATATGAGACTTATGAAGACTCGAACTATAATATCTTAATTCACTAATATTTTGGGCGAAGATGAAACAAATCATCTTCGCCCGAAGTATTATGCAAATATTAACTCGCTGTTGACAATCTCGATTGCCTGATTATGTATATTATTCATCTTCCGGACCCATTGCATTTGATCCTCAGCTTTGAGTTGTTCGCTTACGCCGTCCTCTTTTACAAGTTGATTTACAAGCCGAAAGAACATATCCTCTGCCTGCTCATCAATGTCAGCGAGGTAGGCTGTGAGTTTGCAGCTTGTCAGCAAGTTTGTATATAGGATTGGGCGGTAATGCTCAATATACTTCAAATGCCGCTTACCCCAAATGCCGATTTCAACTTTCGGTTGTTCAGGTAACAACAAATCGGGTAGTAAATAATCTCCCTGCTGCGTGTATGTAATCTTTTTAGCCATAATTCAAACCTCCTTGACCTTGATTTTCTTGACTTTGGCTTTCGTGAACTTGATCAGCAGCTCGTCGATGATATCGGTGTACTTGCCCTGTATTATTAGGTTGTTTCTCAAATCAATCAAGCTGTTGATGACGGTACACCGCTCATCAGGTGTTAGATAAATGTGATACTTTGGATTTCTCATTGTCATTTCCTCCTTGACTTGAATTTTACATCCATATTATAGGAAGAAATTGAATAAATCACAAATGTGCGAGCGAGAAAAGTGTGTAACTGCCGATAAAACCTGAATTTTTCATAAGTCCGTTATGAACACTCGTACCACAAAGGGTATTGATACATCATAGTATTAATACCCTTAAATTTTTTATAAAAATTCTTTCAGGACTGTGCTGTGAGCTTTGCGAGGAAATGCCCTTGGGGTACGAGCGTTAATGATATTAATTCAAATAAACAAAAAGGCGGATATGCAATACTGCTCAACAGCAATCAAACTGGGAGCAATAAGAACAAGCATATCCGCCTTTTGACATAATAGTCAAAGCTAAATCTATATATGGCCGGGAGTCAATAAGCTCTAATTGCCGTTACCCAGTAGTTCCAAGTATAGATTTAATGTTATTAAAAGTAACTTTAACAACATTTATATGGTAATACATAATAGCAAAAATGTCAATAGAAAATTAATAATTAATACTGTAGGAATAAGCGTCCTTCCAGTTGCGGCGGAGGACTATTTTGGCGGTGAGGTCGGTTTCGTTATAAACTATTGACCATTGGGTGTTGCTTGTAATATCCATTGGGTTTGGAAGCTGAGAGGCTGATTTTAAGGCATTCCACGCAGATTCTGTAGTGTAATTGCCACTCTCGCTTTCAAAAACTTTCTCAATTTTATCATACCGCTCTTTGCCGTGACCATAAACTCCATTCTTTTGATTTGGCAAAACCTTGTCAATGTACATTCCGTAGAAATTTGTAATTGTGCGGATTGGTGTGGCAATAAGGGGACGCTTTGGATTGTCGCAATCGTATTCCACTACCCTACCGTCACCGCTTGCATCGGTTATGTAAAAATGATAATCTCTGCCGCTCGTCGCAAACATATCATATTTACTCAGTAAATCAACCGCCTCCTGAGTTGAAGCTGCCCTGTCGAGAACAAGGCGAATTGCAAGTGTTGTGCCAATGGCAGGTTTGCCTGTGCTTTGTCGAGTAGGCTTGCTGTCAAGGGTGAGAACCGCAATAGAAACTCCCTTTTCGTTCATTCCGTCAAGGCAGATAAAGGGTGCGATAAGGCAAGTGAGCTTGTTTTTTATGCTCTCATCTGCGACATTTGCCTTGATATTGTCAAGTGCA
Source organism: Ruminococcus sp. (assembly GCF_045129435.1). GTDB lineage: Bacteria > Bacillota > Clostridia > Oscillospirales > Acutalibacteraceae > Ruminococcoides. The sequence continues at coordinate 2,879 of NZ_JBGVJL010000065.1, forward strand.
GCTGTGGCAACGGATTTGTAGCCGTTCTTAGGATTGCAATACACAAGCAATGCGGAGGAATCATTCTTGAAATCATAATTTCTGCCCATTAATATATTGCCATTTTTAGCACGCATAGTAAACGCACTGCAGGCAAATTTGGGTGCATTAATGTTAATCGGCAAAAATGGCAGAGATTCGCTTGCAATAGCATTAACAAAACTCTGGTCATCGGTAATGCCTTTTTCAATGATTTTATCAATGCTGTAATTGTACTTTATATTCATTTTGTAAATATTGAAATCAGCATAATTGCTGACTTTAATTATAGATGCCATACTCTGAAATCTTCTGAAATAAAACACAATGTAATGCCTCCAATCGAAAGTACACATACTAAAATTGCGAATAAATCATATTGCGATTTTATTGTATCATATTGCAGTTTGTAAATCAACATTTTATCATAATATTATTGCATTTTTTTATATATCGGTAAATTATTTCAAAAAGGACTTATCTACTGCTTAGAAGGCAGTTGTTCTGTCATAAAAAAGGAGTAACCGTAAATCACGGCTACTCCTATATTTATTAGTGTTTTTAATTATTTAGTACCGAAAATTCTGTCGCCGGCATCACCAAGACCCGGACGAATATATGCGTTTTCGTCAAGTTCTCTGTCAAGAGCACCGACATAAAGCTGAATGTCAGGGTGAGCCTTCATCAAAGCTTCTACGCCCTGCGGTGCGGCAATAATTGACATAAATTTAATCTTTTGACCGCCATGCTGTTTGATGTAATCAACTGCGGCAACGGCTGAGCCGCCTGTAGCAAGCATTGGGTCAACAACAACGATCTGTCTTTGGTCGATTGGCTCGGGAAGCTTGCAGTAATATTCGTGAGGCTCGTGAGTAACTGGGTCACGGTAAAGACCAATGTGTCCCACTCTTGCAGATGGCACAAGGGCAAGAATACCGTTTACCATACCAAGACCGGCTCTGAGAATCGGCACAACTGCGAGCTTTTTGCCTGAAATTACAGGCTGTTTGCTCTCCTCAAGCGGAGTTTTGATTGTGATTTCCTGAGTTTCAAGGTCTGAAAGTGCCTCGTAACCCATAAGCATTGCGATTTCCTCAACAAGCTTTCTAAATTCGTTTGTAGAAGTGCTCTCTTTTCTGAGCAATGTGATTTTGTGTCTAATCAATGGGTGTGTCATATATGAAACAGACATAATTTTCCTCCTGAATTTTAAATATTTTATTAGCTTTTAATATAATATCATATTTTGCAGATATATTCAAGCTATTATCAAAAATATTTAATATATTGATTTTAGTTCCGATATGTTGATATTATGAATTATTGCATTGTCAGAATTTATGCTAAGCGTGTTTAAATTGCTGTCCTGAATGTATGCCATACCCATAAATACTGTGCCGTAGTCGGCAAAAATTTCTGTATAAATTGTGTCGTAAATAATTCTAAGCTCTACCCTATTATTAGCACATTTTAGCTGTGCTGTTTTGTCAAGACAAGACAAGGTTTTATCAGTAGAATTGTACTCAATTTTAAGCCCGTATAGATTAATGGTAAATGATTTTTCGACATCGGCACATAGTGAAATATCACATGCCTTTGTATTGATTTTATGCAATAGAGGTTTTGATTTGCAGATTTCAATATCGTAGTAAGAATCAGTTCTGATGTAAAGACTTTCAAATTCCTTGATTGGCAAGGCAGAAAGGTATATATCATTGCCTACGGTCTTTATTGTCATTTCTTGTGGAATATTAAGACAACAGGCAAACGGACTGTTAGCAATAGTATTGCAGGCAAATGCTGTGCGAATTCTTCTTCCGCCAGGTATATTTGACCATGACTGAGCGGCATATGAGGCATTGCCAAAATTAAGCCTTTTTTGTTCACTTTCAATTTCAAAATGTGTTCCGTCAAATGTGCCGATATAATATCTGTCGCCTGCGGCTGAGAAAACCCACTTTACATTATCATCATTGTTGTCAACAGCAAGCGGATAAAAATCCGGACATTCCCAATCATCAGACATAGTAATTTCCTGTATTATTTGCCAGTCAAGGAGATTTTTCGATTCAAGGATTGCAAAGCTGTGCTTGTCTATAAAAAGCACCATAATATACTTATTATTCTGAGCATAGTAGATAACCTTTGGGTCACGATTTTCAGCCTTGATATTTTTAATAATTGGGTTGTTTTTGTATTTTACTAAAGTTTTTCCGCCGTCTGTGCTATAAGCAAGGCATTGTGTGAATGATTTGCCCTTTGAAGTTTCAGAAGTATTGCCGGCACAGGTGTAGAAATATAATATTGTTTGTGTGTCGCCCTGCTGTAGTCCTGCTAAATTATATTTGTCAATAATTGCACAGCCCGAAAACATAGTTCCGTCTTTATCAGGAAACAGTACATCGCCAAATTCGTGCCAATGTATTAAATCTTTACTACACGCACCGCCCCAGTGCATATTCTCCCATGTTGTCGCTACCGGGTTATGCTGAAAATACATAAGGTACTTTCCATTTGAATAAACCAGTCCGTTCGGGTCGTTTATCCAACCTCTTGAGGCTGAAAAATGCACCTGAGGTCTGTATTTCCCGTCATAAACATAGCTTATTTCATCTGTTTTATCAAAGCATATATTCATCATTGGTTCGATATTAATTGTTATATTTTTGCCTTTAAAGTGTTTTACATCTACGGGAAATTTATAGTCGGGTGCATCATTATCAAGCCTTAATAAAAGGTCATATTCAAGCTTTCCGTCAATGTAAAAATATATTCTTTTGTTTTGTGCATTATCGCTTGTCGGAAGCAATATATAATTACTATCGCATAAAAATTCCATAAATAAACCATTCCTTGAATTATAGAATAATATAGTTTGATTATAATATACACAAAAATTAATGTCAACAGATTACAAAAATATTGCCGATAGATAAAAACAATTAACTATCGGCTTAGGTTATTCATTATTTATGATTTTTCTTATTTCATCTTCCGCCTGTCTTACTTCTTCAAGAAAGGCAAGCGAGGATACACGCAATGCACCGTTGCCGAGTATTATCATCTGCTCAAGTGCGTCAGAGGTCACAACTCGAACTCTATTATTTTTAGCAAGCTTGTTCGTGACTTTTTCAATGTACATATCGGTGGTTTCAGCTTCTTTGGTATAAACAATGCTTATGCCGTTCACCTTTTCAACCTCACGATACTGCCCCTTGACCTTGTATGCGTCAAAAACGAGTATCAGATTGCATTTGCTGTAGCCCTGGTAGTTGCAGAGAATATTTATAAGCACCTGCCTTGCACCGTCAAGACTTCTTTCGGTAAGCTCCTTGAGATGCTCCCACGCAAAAATGACATTGTAGCCGTCAACAAGCAGATACTCTGTGCCGCCGTATTGCTGTGATTTTTTAAGCTTTTCTGCCGCCTTGTCAATGGCTGATACTGCGGTTACCTTTCGCCTTTCGGGGGCTTTCTTTCGCTGTGTAATCGGGCCGTAGGTTTGCTCAAAAATCTGCATAAGCTCCTTATCAAGAGCAAAAACATCATCTTGATTTTTGCATTTTGCAAAGGCATTTTCACTTTTGGTAGCAGCACTATCTTCTTTTGTCGGCTCAAGAATGCTCGGCAGATGCATATGCTGTGGCACTTCGTCCCAACTCACATTATAGCCTGCCCCATGAGAGCAGAACACAGAACTGCAGGGATTTTCTACATCGCTGTCGCAGTCGTAGCCGATGCTTTCTATAACCTCATCTGCATTGTGACACGGCTCGTATCCCTTTAAAATGCAGGCAAGTCTGCCCTTTCCGTGTGTGTACTGCATAACATCTTTTGTGTAGCTGCCCATCTCTGAAACAGGACAAGTGCCGCTTAGGGTGGTCATTTCCCCCTTGCTCTCAGGCGGAGCAAATGTGCCGTTCATACGCTGAATATCAGACATTGCCCTGCCGATATTTTCGTTTGGCACTTCCAATGTGAACTCATACACAGGCTCAAGCAGAACGCTTTTGGCACTTCGCAAGCCCTGCCGTACTGCTCTGTAGGTTGCCTGTCTGAAATCTCCGCCCTCAGTATGTTTTGCGTGAGCCTTGCCAGACACAAGGGTAATTTCAATGTCTGTAATCGGTGAGCCTGTCAGCACTCCGATGTGTGTTTTTTCGTGCAAATGTGTGAGAATAAGCCTTTGCCAGTTGCGGTCGAGCAAGTCCTCTTTACAGCGTGAATTTATAATAATTCCACTGCCACGCTTGAGTGGTTTTAACAGCAAATGTACCTCGGCATAGTGCCTCAGCGGCTCAAAATGACCCACACCCTCAACTGCATTTTCTATAGTTTCTTTATAAATGATACTGCCTGTGCTGAACTCAACATTCATTTTAAAACGCTCTGAAATTATGCTTTTCAGCACCTCAAGCTGAATGTCGCCCATAAGCTGAATGTGAATTTCCGAAAGTCGGCTGTTCCACACAACATTCAGCTGTGGGTCTTCGCTTTCGAGTATTCTCAGCTTTGCAAGGGCTGTGTGCGGGTCAACACCGTCTTGAAGGTCAACCCTGTAGGTAAGCACAGGCTCAAGCATTGGAATGTCGGAGTCGCTTTCAATTCCAAGTCCGTCACCCGGCTTTGCAAAGGTTATTCCAGTAACGGCACAAACTGTGCCTGCCGCCGCCTCATCAATAGCTGTGAACTTTTCGCCTGAATATACTCTGATTCTGTTCACTTTTTCGCTGTTTATATTTTTGTCGCTTTTTATGATTTCACGCACTTTAAGACTGCCGCCTGTCACCTTTAAAAAAGTAAGGCGGTTGCCCTGTGTGTCCTCAGAAATTTTAAAAACCTTTGCACCAAATTCCTCGCTGTACACAGGCATTTCGGTATATTCATCAAGGCAGTTCAAAAATTCCTTTACTCCCTCAAGCTTCAAGGCAGAGCCGAACATACAAGGAAAAAGCTTCCGTTGTTTTACAGCACGGATAATGTCGGATTTTTCGATATTGTCGGTATCATAGAATTTCTCTAGAATTTCATCATCACACACAGCAACGCTCTCTTTGAATGAGTCGGTGTTCCGATATGTAAAATCAACGCAGTTTTCGTCAAGATTTGTTCTAAGCTGTGCCATAACCGAAAGCTTGTCTGCACCGTCAAGATCCATTTTGTTTACAAAAATAAAGCAAGGCACATTGTACCTTTTTAGCAGTTTCCAAAGAGTTGTGGTGTGACTTTGTACGCCGCTTGTACCGCTGATTACAAGGATTGCGTAGTCGAGCACTTGTAAGGTACGCTCAGCCTCAGCCGAAAAATCAATATGCCCCGGGGTATCAAGCAAGGTGAAGTCAGTGTCATTATACTTCATAAGAGCCTGCTTTGAGAATATAGTGATGCCCCTGTCACGCTCAAGCGAGAATGTATCGAGAAACGAATCTCTGTGGTCAACTCTGCCAAGCTTTGTAATATTTCCCGAGCAATACATTAAAGCCTCCGAAAGCGTAGTTTTTCCCGAGTCAACATGAGCAAGTATTCCGACTGCAATTTTCTTCATTTTATCACCGCACCCTGCTAAACTTAAATTATGCAGTAAAATTATATCATATTTCTGTCAGATTGTAAAATCGGTTCTTTTTCGATAGTTGGGATAAATTATGGTTTAGCAGATTTATAAATTTAAATGATTTTTCAGATACGCACCAAGGCTTCCCCTTGAGGGGAAGCTGTCACGCAAGTGACTGATGAGGTGTTGAACTCGCTAAGAGTTCACTTATATCAAATCTTAGACTAAGGAAAAACGCCGTAAACGGCGACACCTCATTCGTCATTTTCTTGCGAAAATGCCACGGCAGAATGTCAAGCAAGTGCAACATAAACTTCTTTTGGAGATTTCCAGCCAAGACATTTACGAGGACGGTCATTGATTAAATCAACAACAACATCCAACTGAGCTTGAGATAATTTACGAAAATCATAGCCTTTTGGAAAGAAAAATCTTAATATGTCGTTTGTGTTCTCATTTGTACCTCGTTGCCACGGCTTGTGTGGTTCTGCAAAATACACAGGTGAGTTAATGTTTTCTTCCAAAATACGAAATTCAGAAAACTCAGAACCGTTATCTAATGAAATGCTTTTAACAACATGATTGTTAAGTAGCTGTTCAATAACCATTCTTGTTTCATCTGCATTTCGTTTGCTTAATTTTCCTGCTCTTAAATATCTCGACTTCCTATCTACAAGAGTTACAATTAACCCCTTGCCGATACCGCCATATACGGTATCTCCCTCCCAATCTCCTATTCTTGAACGGTTTTTGATTTCTTCAGGCCATTCAGGAATTATACGATCAGGGTGAATTACATTGCAATTATGATGAACATAGTTTCTATTCTTGCCTTTACGCCTTAGATGTGTACGCTTCTTTATATTGGGCAAATCTCCTCGCTTGATATAGCGATAAATCGTTGCTACACCTACAATTTGACCGGGATAGTCAATTCGCATACGCATTGCAATTTGTTCAGGCGACCAAAACAGATTTAGCTTTTCTACGACATACTTATACTTGAAACTATCAAGAGTTAAAGCTGTCCTTCGATTCTGCCGACGGCGGCAAATAGTTTGAACTTGAGCTCTCCAATGATGATAATTAAATTTATTATCACTTTTTCTTTTCGGAGAATATTTAGCTCGATTCCTGTTAACTTCACGACTAATAGTAGAAGGACTTCTTCCTAATAAAGAAGCTATGTGACGGAAAGATTTTCCTTCACTTAAAAGTTTTTGTAGACAAATTCGTTCATCATGTGTAAAATGAATATATGACGACATAGCAATCACCTTTGTGTTATTTGTTTTGTAGTAAATTCATTTTACACGAAAATTGCTATGTTGTCTATTTTTTTTGAAGTGTTGCACTTCATATGATAACATGCCGCCTTCCCCTCAGAGGGGAAGCATAAATCTGCTAAACAATAATTCACCCCAACATTTGATTAAGAGCCAATTTAATTAAAAGACAAACAAAAGTAAAAGCACCTGTCAAAAGACAAGTGCTTTCTTTTTGGAGCGGATGACGGGGCTCGAACCCGCTACCTCCACCTTGGCAAGGTGGCGCTCTACCAGATGAGCTACATCCGCATAGTAAAAGGGCAAAGGCTTTTGACTTTTGCCCTTTTGGTGGGAACAACAGGGCTCGAACCTGTGACCCTCTGCTTGTAAGGCAGATGCTCTCCCAGCTGAGCTATGCTCCCATTAGCTATTAAATTATTTGTAAAAGCACCCCTTGCGAAGTGCTTTTACAATTTGGAGGCGACACCCAGATTTGAACTGGGGAATCGGAGTTTTGCAGACTCGTGCCTTACCACTTGGCTATGTCGCCGTATTCGTGTTTGATTTGTTGTAACCTCAAACAACGATATT
>NZ_JBGVJL010000066.1:0-2561 GCF_045129435.1 Ruminococcus sp.
GAGTAGATTCGAAACCTTTAGTTTGAAGTTTGTTAACCATACGATCGAGAGTTCCTCTCCACATCTTTTTAAACCATTCGGTATGACCGAACCATTTTACGAGAGTAGGACTAATAGCATAGTATGTTTTTACAAACGCTCTACCATACCAAGTTTCTGCAAGAGTATCGTCACGGAAGCGGCGCAAAGTCCATACTTCGGGGCAATCATAAGAACCGTATACTGCAGTGGCTACATAGCAACAACCACTTTTAACTTTTAATGCTTCAGAATTCGGATGTAATTTTCTTAATTCACTGTGTACATTGTTTCTGAGGTTTACCCACAATGCTCCATCTGTCATATAAAATGGGCAGATAGTTTTCGCTAATTCATTTATTTGTGCGTTTATATTTTCGAGGGTGGTTTGTTCACTTACTTTTACTTGCTTTGCAATCTCTGCACAACTATCATCCGGCGTTCTATAACCGTCAATATGTCCTGCTACCTTTCCCCAAACTTGAGAGCTCAAATATAGGCTACCCATATTATCCATGAAAAGTTTTTTGATTGGTTCTGGAGAATACTCTACAATAATATTCGCTAACGAATCCATATAAGCATCAAAAACCTTATCTACCATAGCATAAGTGGTCTCTAAGGGATCATTCTCGACAACCTGGTTGCGATCTACAATATTACCATAACCATTTTTGGTTACATATTCCTGCAAATGTGTAGTCGGGACAATTTTACCCTCCTTCAATCCTTTAATATCATCCATTATTTCGAACAATAACTTTTGATGTTCTTCGTTGGTATTATCATAATTGTCATCTATTATGGATACACCTTTTACCAATATATTGAAAACACCTTGTCTCTTATCTTTGGTTTCTGCCTCCAACAAGGCTGATTTCACACGACCAAATGTACTGTAAAAAATTGCTTCAATATTGGTCGGATCGTTTTGCTCAACCATATTATAATATTTTTCGGTCTCCGCCCAGTCTTCTTTCTGTTTAGCACGGCGAGCGTTGGCAAGATATTTTTGCACAAAAGCGGTATTATCCACTTGTACGGTACCTTGCACATCTACCGTACCTTCAATCATCATTTTCTTTGCTTCTTCAACAGAATACTTCATTCCACAGTTTTGGCAAACAAAAGCGCCATCCTGTTTCATCAAGTCTGTGCCTCCGCACATTTCGCAAGTTAATTGTTTCATTTTTAACCCCTCCAAATTTATTTTAATAATTTTGCTTTTTTATTTCGCTCGGTAATGAGCAAATCAAGGACTGTAATAATTGCCGATTTGTTTTCGGCGGTTTTGAGTTCTTTGACTTTAGCAGTAATTTCTGCTTCAATTTCTGAAAGGACTTCGTTGCTCATAGGATCACTAAAACGAATTTTCTCAGCAAGTTTTGTAAGCGCCGCTTTGGTATCAGCATCCGTTTCAGTGCTTGCCAACATTTCAACGTCAACCTGAAGTGCTTTGATATAGAAAACTTTCTTTTCTACTTTTTCTTCTACACGGTTGATTTCCTCTCTGCCGGTTTCCGTACCAATCAAACAGATTGCCGAAATACCAAGTATTAATGCACATACCACAATAGCAATCCAAGTTGGCGCTATAGAGAACGCCATAAATATTGCAAATGCGATGAGCTGAATGATTAAATATGTAATCCCAACTGAAATCAATGGAATACCGAGAAATTTACTCTTTAGAGTATCTGCACCCTTAAATGTAAATTTCCATATAGCAATTTGCGAAACAAATGCAACGGCGGCAAATACATAAGCAATCCAAAACGTTGATGTTTTAGCCGTTGGAACTGCAAAAGCTATTACATTAAAAAGCACAAAAGCTATTGCTAATACGGCATAGGCCATACCTTTATTTTTCTTCATTGCTGGCCCTCCCTTTTGCTGCCGCATTTGGGGCAGAATTTACCGGGTTTAATAAACTTAAATCCGCAGTTGCTACAAACATCGGGCGAAGATTGCGGAGTTCCGCACTCATCACAAAAAGCTGCGCTGGGTGTCAATTTGGCACCGCAGTTATCACAGAATGCATTTCCGATTGCTTGTGGTTGCACCGCAACACCTGAAAAAGCATCGTTTACTGCGCCGCCAACCATACCGCCGACAGTGCCACCGATACCTGACATAACACCAAGACCGATACCCATATTGGTGAACTCGCCAACGCCTTCGTTTTGGGCGGCGTGCTCAGCAACATCAAAGCCACGCTCTTGCTGATAGGTATAACCCTCAGTAGCACGTTTTTGAGCCAAGGCTTGCGACTCAATGACTGTCTTTTGCGCTTCTGTCTGAGCGTAGATAACATCGGTTTGCTGTTTCAACTTTGCTTCCGCAATATCAGCATACTGACGGAAGTGCAGTTCTTTGAATTTTTCATATTGAGGATCACCATCAGGTTTCACAATAGTGGTTACGAAAAAGCGGTTTAACGTTACGCCGTATTCTTCAAAATCACCAAGCAAACGTGACTGAATACCTTTAGAGAAAACTTCAAGACTTTCATCAATCTCAAAGATATTGATGGCGCTTGCCTT
>NZ_JBGVJL010000067.1:0-16935 GCF_045129435.1 Ruminococcus sp.
ATTCCTGAATATTTACTCATAACTGCATCCCCCTCAATTTTATAATCGTATCTGCTGAATTTAAGTCAACCTTTTTACTGACCTGAGAAACCCTGATTTGTGCCGAATTTATGCCCTCACTCACCGTTACAAGCGAAAGCTCGCTCATTGCATCGAGAATAACTCTGATTTTGCCTATAGACAATTTGTAGTCAAGCTTATGTACAAGCGTTTCTATCGGAAAAGCATAGCCGCCTGTTTTTCTCAGGAATACATATAGTATAGCAAAATCTTCTCGATTTGGCAAAAGATCATCTATCTGTTCAGGACTAAGCTTTAAGCCAAGCTTAAAATCCTCGTAATTTCTCTGACTTTGCAAAAACTTTTCGGTATCAAGTGCTGACGGTTTAATTTCCTTTGCAATTATAGATAAATTACGCTGTCCGTTAAATTCGTTTATATCAAGTGTAACCGCAAGGTCAAGCATATCTCCTACTACATAAGGAAACTCCTGCTGAGTAGTGAAAAACTTCATTACCGTTACAGTTGAGTTATTTCGCTTGAACTGTAGTCTTAAATGCTTATTCTGAGAAAGCGGTGTAACAAGTGCAAGCGTCATTTTGTACAAGCCAAACATAGGTGTGGGATTACCGGCTCCGTACGGTGCAAGGTAATTTAGCGGCTCTACAAGCTGTACATTAAGCAATCCAGGGTTTAATTTACAATCAATATTGCAGGCATTAAACGGCATTTGCTCTTGCTGCAAAGCATATTCGTTAATTCTTTTTCGGAATAATTCTATATTTTCACTCTTGAGCGAAAGTCCTGCCGCCATTGGATGTCCACCATAATGCATAAGTAAATCAGAGCAAGCAAAAATAGCGTCACAAAGGGAAAATCCCTCAACACTTCTTCCGGAGCCTTTTGCTTCATCTCCGTCACGAGAAAGAATAATTGTCGGCTTTCCGTAAAATTCCTTTATCTTAGAAGCTACAATTCCTATAACCCCCTGATGCCAACCCTCGCCGTCAATTACAAGCACTCTGTCACGCACAATTTCGGGTCTGAGTTTTACCATATCATCAATTTTCAGTAGAATATTCTGCTCAATTTCCTTGCGTTCGGTGTTGTCATCATTTAATTGTTTTGCAATTTCATTTGCCTCTTCCTCATCTTCTGTGAGCAAAAGAGAAACTGATTTGCCAGAAAAACCGAGTCTGCCTACTGCATTTATTCGTGGCACAAGAGTAAAAGAAACATTGCCCGAGGTAATCTTTTTGCCTGCAATGCCTGCCGTCTGCACAAGTGCATTTATTCCCACTCTGTCGCTCTGCTGAATATTTACAAGTCCACGCTTGACAAACACTCTGTTTTCGCTTTTGAGTTCCACAATATCTCCTACTGTTCCTATACAGAGCAGGTCAGAGTAATTGTCAAGCAGGGACGATACATCGCAATTCTCGCCCTCAAGAGCCATTACAAGTTTAAAGGCAACGCCTACACCCGACAACATTTTGTATTTGCTTTTGCAATCCTTTTGGTGCATATCTATTACAGCAACCGCATTTGGAAGCTTGCCTGTAGGCTGATGATGATCTGTAATTACAGTGTCAATTCCAAGAGAATTTGCGTAATCGATTTCATCAACAGCGGCAATTCCGTTATCCACAGTAATTATCAGCTTTATGCCCTTCTCTGCAAGCTTGTCGATAGCATCCTTGTTCATTCCGTATCCTTCAGCTTCTCGTGAAGGAATGTAGTACATTGCATTTGCTCCCACAGTTTCAAGGTACGAAAATAAAAGTGCTGTAGAGGTAACGCCGTCTGCGTCATAGTCGCCGTAAACGCAGATTGGCTCGCTGTTGTCGATTGCAGTTAAAATTCTATCTGCACCCTTTTGCATATCCTTTATTTCAAAAGGTGAGGCAATAACGCTGTCATTTTGCAAAAAGTCCTCAATTTCCTCTCGCTTTGTAATTCCTCTTATCTGTAGCAACATTGCAAGTATTGGAGGTAAGCCGTATTCAGTTTGTATTTTTTTAGCTTCATCCTTATTGATTTCGGATACTATCCAATTCTTCAAAACGCCATTTCTCCTTAAAATTGCCTGTAAATTCGCATAAAATTAAAGCTGTTCGCTTTCCTTGAGCATTGACTCGGCGTGTGCAAGGGCAGCATCAGTAATATTCACACCACCGATAATTCTTGCAAGTTCATTTTTTCTACCGTCAAAGTCAAGCAGCTTAACCTGAGTAAAGGTTCTGCCGTCCTCAACCTGCTTGCTAATCAAGTAGTGTGCATCGGCAAGTGCTGCAAGCTGTGCCTGGTGGGTTACGCAGAGCACCTGACTGCTTTTTGAAACTTCCTTTAGCTTTAGTCCTACCTTCTGAGCGGCTGAGCCGGAAATACCTGTGTCAACCTCATCAAAAATCAGGGTGTCAATATCATCTGTACTCGCAAGTACGGTTTTAATAGCAAGCATCATTCTTGAAAGCTCACCGCCCGATGCGATTTTTGCCACCGGTCTTGGCGGTTCGCCCGGGTTAGCGGAAATTAAAAATTCCACCTTGTCTATGCCTTTTTCGTAAAAATCCGTATTTTCAAACTGAGTTACAATCTGCACATTCGGCATATTTAAAAAGCTCATTTCCTCACGCACACGCTCGGAAAATACCTTTGCGGTCTTTTTACGGATTTCGCTAAGCTTTTGTGCCGCAACAAGTGCATTGTTCTCAGCTTCTTTATAATCAGCCTCAAGCTGATCTCTGTTTTTATCGTAGCTTAAAAGTTCTTCAAGCCTTGTCTGCATTTTCTCTGCAAGTGCAGGAAGCTCGTTACACTCGCAGCCATACTTTCGTGTGAGTCGGTTTAAAAGGTCGAGTCTTTCATCAATTTCTTCAAGCCTTTGCGGGTCACTTTCAACCGAGTCGGCAGCATCGGAAATCGACTCTATGCAATCCTTGAGATTATAATACACATCTGTAATGCTCTCAGAAATACTTTCGTACTCGGCATTGAGCGAAGCCGCTCTCTGAATATAATTCATTGCAGTTTCAATAGCCTCAATTCCGCCCTGCGACCTCTCGTCACCGTCTATAAGCTCTCTGGCATCATTCAGCAGAGTGAAAATCTTCTCCGAATTCATCAGAATAATTCGCTCGTTTTCAAGCTGTTCTATTTCGTCCTGCTGAACATCGGCATTGAAAAGCTCTGTCGTCTGGTAGGTAAGCAGGTCTATTTCGTGCAGTCTTGCCGATTCATCTGAGTTAGCCTCGGTAAGCTGTTTTTTTAAAGCCTTATATTTTTTATACTTTTCCTGATATTCCTCAAGTTCACTCTTGGTTTCGCCAAAGCTGTCAATATAATCAATATGAGTATCCGGTGAGAAAAGCTCGTAGCTTTCGTGTTGACCATGGATATTTATCAGATTTTTTGCTACCTCTTTGAGTACCGTCACACTTGCAGGTCTTGCGTTAATTTTGCAGCTGCTTTTGCCTGTGGCTGAAATAGTACGCTGAAGTATCAAGGTATCGTCATCTTCATTATCATAGCCAAGCTCTCTAAGCTTTGTCTTTACAGTATCGTTCACCTCGTCAAACTGAGCCGTAACAAGTGCGGTCTTTGCTCCTGTACGCACAAGCTCCTTTGATGTACGCTGTCCCATAATTGCATTGATTGAATCTATAATAATACTTTTACCTGCACCGGTTTCACCCGTAAGAACATTAAGTCCCTGTGAAAAGTCGATTGAGGTTTTCTCGATAACTGCTATATTTTCTATATATAAAGTTGTAAGCATATAACATCATCCCTGTTTAAAGTAGCTTTTTAAGCTCGGCAGTAAGATTTTCTGCATCTTTTACAGTACGGCAGGCAACAAAAATAGTATCATCACCTGCAATAGTACCCACAATTTCCGAATGGTCAAGAGAATCGAGCGAAGTGCACACCGCCTGTGCCATACCGACCATTGTGCGGATAACCACAATATTCTGTGCTGTGTCTATTGAATTTACAGCGGAAGAAAACATTGATTTTAAGCTTGATTTTCTTTCGTTTTGCTTTTTTGTGGGTGACATATAACGATATTTTCCGTCAGAATCAAGTGCCTTTACAAGTCGCAAATCCTTAATATCTCTTGAAATTGTCGCCTGTGTTGCCTTGTAGCCGTCTTGCCTTAGGCAATTCAGCAAATCGTCCTGAGTTTCTATTGACTGCTCAGAAATCAGTTCAAGTATTCTTGCGTGTCGTCCCGATTTCATTACATTTCCCTCTCTTTCAGCTTTTCGTTAAGCAATTTAAAGAAGTTGCGTTTCCTTAGCGAAATAAGCTCAAGGTAAAGCTCGGATTTTCTGATTTTTACAGTATCCTCGCTCTGAATATCCACATTTTTTTCACCGTCAATAGTTAAAAGGCAACAGCAATCGGCAGGAATCTGAACCGTTACCGCAAGGCTTGCACTTCCGTCAAATAACACTGAACGAGAATGCAGTGAGTGCGGACAAACAGGTGTTGCAATAATGCAGTCTGTCTGCGGTGCAACAATAGGACCACCGGCAGAGAGCGAGTATGCGGTTGAACCTGTTGGCGTTGCAAAAAGCAAGCCGTCAGCCCTGTACTTTGCAATCCACTCATCGTCAAGATAAAGATTAATGTCAAGAATTTTTGAAAACTGACCTCTTGCAATTACCGCATCATTCACCGCAAGATAATGCTTGGTTTCACCGCTTTTGTTGACCTCAACATCAAGTAAAATTCGTTTTTCTGTTGTATATTCCTTACTTACAAGCTTTTTAAGCCTTGAAATATCGTCAGGCTCAAGGTCTGCGGCAAATCCGAGTCTGCCCACATTTACACCGATAAGCGGCACATTATTTACAGCCGCATACTTGGCAGCGTGAATTATAGTACCGTCACCGCCTGCTGTTACCGCTGCGTCACAAGCTGCAAAAAGCTCATCTATGGTATCAACATAGCCTATATTTATTCCCTTATAAAAAGGTTTACATTCGCTGAGCATAACTACCTCAGCGTTTTCTCCAAGAAAAAGTATTGCTATCTCTTTGGCACAGGAAATTGCTTTTTCCTTGCTGAGATTAACTATTACAGCTATTTTCATAACTGCCCTTCCTTTCTTGTATAGCTTCAAAACAAATGCGAACTGCTTATTTGTCAAGCTTTGCGTGTGAATTCTTTACAAGCTCTTCGGGAGTAATATCTGTGTATGACTTTGGATCATCACTCTTTCTCAGGTGAATAAGGTACTCAATATTTCCCTCAGGGCCTTTGATTGGTGAATAGTCAAGGTTTAACACATCAAAGCCGTTTTCAAGGCAGAAGTTATAAATATTCTGCACTACCTCAATATGAACAGCCGGATCACGCACAACGCCTTTTTTGCCAACCTTTTCTCTGCCTGCCTCAAATTGCGGCTTAATCAAACACACGGCCTGAGCATTTTCAGCCATAAGCTGTCTTGCCACCGGCAAAATAAGCTTTAGCGAAATAAACGATACATCAACCGAGAAAAAGTCGATTTCATCAGGTACTTGCTCTCTTGTAACCTTTCTCATATTGGTGCGTTCAAGATTTACAACTCGCTCATCAGTTCTTAATTTCCATGCAAGCTGACCGTAGCCAACATCAATGGAATAGACTTTTTTTGCACCGTTTTGCAGCATACAGTCTGTAAAGCCACCTGTTGATGCACCAATGTCCATTGTGATTTTTCCGTTTAAATCAAAATCAAAATTATTAATTGCCTTTTCAAGCTTTAAACCGCCACGGCTGACATATTTTAGAGTTGCACCACGCACCTCAATTTTGCAGTTTTCGTCATAGCTCTGACCGCATTTGTCTGCCTTTTGATTATCAACATAAACCTGACCTGCCATAATAATAGCCTTTGCTTTCTCTCGGCTTTCGGCAAATCCGTTTTCGTAAACAAGTATATCAAGTCTTTTTTTCATTATCTGTTTCCAATCCTGTCGAGATCCTCTAAAACTACATCTGCCATACCCTCAGAATCAAGTCTGAGCATATGCAAAGCCTCGGATACCGACATCTGCTTTACAAATTTATCGCCTATGGTTTTTATATGGTAACAGCCCGAAAACTGTCTTGCAAGCAAAGCATCGCCAAAATTTCTTGCAACGCTGCCTGTTTTTATTCCCTCTTCAAAAAACCATACTGTATTAAAGCCTGTTGCAAAATCAAAGGCCGCTGGATCTATAGGTTTGATTTTACAAAGCTTTAAAATGCACACCTCAATGCCTTTTTGGGCAAGAATTTCCTTTGCCTTACAAGCATATGAGAATAATCTTCCGTAAGTAATAATCAGCTTACCGCAATCTTTATTGCCATAAACATCGTAAGTAATGCTTTCTTCGCCAAAATCACTCGGCTTATAAAGTTCTCCGCCTCGTGGGTATCGTACCGCTGCAACATTATTGCAAACATAGATTGCTGAATTGAGTGAATTTTTCAGTCCGTCAAAATATGTCGGAGAAAAAATTGTGACATTCGGGATTGAGTTGAGCATAGACACATCAAACACACCCTGATGAGTTTCGCCGTCATCACCCACAATACCTGCTCTGTCTATTGCAAGCACAATGTGCAGGTTACTCATTGCCGCATCATGAATAATTTGGTCATACGCTCTCTGCAAGAATGTGGAATACACCGCAAACACAGGTCGCATACCCTTGGCAGCAAGTCCACACGCAAAGGTTACTGCATGTTCCTCGGCAATTCCGACATCAAAAAATCTCTCCTTATGATAAATAGAAAACTTATCAAGTCCTGTGCCCTTTGCCATAGCGGCGGTAATGGCACATATTTTTTTATCCTTTTCGGCAAGGTCACAAAGAGTGTTGCCAAACTCAGCCGAAAAGCCTTTGTGCGATGAAATTGGCTCACCCGAATCAATGTCAAATTTACCGATTCCATGGAATGTGCCCGGATTTTCCTCCGCAGGCAGGTATCCCTTGCCCTTTTTTGTAACCACATGCAAAAGCACAGGTGCATTAATTCTTTTTGCCGCAGACATAGCGTTTTCAAGCTCTGCAATATCGTGACCGTCAATAGGGCCGATATAAGTAAAGCCAAAGCAATCGAACAATGTATTTTTATAAACAAGATTTTTAATCTTTGACTTACTTCTTCTTAAAACTGCACTAATCGGTCTGCCGAGCAGAGGTACTTTTGAAAGGAATTTTTCAGTTGCCTTCTTAATTCTGATGTACCAAGGCTGAATCCTTACAGTAGTAAGGTAGCGTGGAAAAGCACCCACATTTTTTGAAATAGACATCTTATTGTCATTTAAAATTACAATAAAATTCTTTTTAAATCGTCCCGCATTGTTCATAGCCTCAAATGCAAGACCGCCGGTAAATGAGCCGTCACCGATTACCGCAATAGTGTGGCTCTGATCTCCGCTGAGCATTTTTGCTCTTGCAATACCATAAGCGGCGGAAATTGATGTACTGCTGTGACCTGTATTAAAGTCGTCATACTTACTCTCACTTCTTTTAGGAAAGCCTGAAATTCCGTCCTTTTGTCGCAGGGTATAAAAATCCTCATATCTTCCTGTCAGCAACTTGTGAGTGTAGCTCTGGTGACCTACATCCCACACGATGCTGTCCTTTGGCAAATTAAAGGTTCTGTGCAGAGCAACTGTAAGCTCCACAACACCCAAATTCGGAGAAAGGTGACCGCCGTTGAGTGATACGGTTTCAATCAGTTTTTCTCGTATTTCGTTGCATAATTTGTCAAGATCTTTTTCATCAAGCTTTTTTACATCAGCCGGTGATTTAATCTTTGGCAATAACTCATAGTCACCCATTTTCTCCCTCCTTATCCTTATACTTCATCATAAAAATTAATTAGAGCGACCTGCAAGGTAATCCGCAAAATCGCATAATGCCTTTGTATCACCGTCAAAAGCAGAAAGTGCGGTTTTCGCCTTTTCGGTAAGCTCATTTACAAGCTCTCTGCACTTATCAATGCCGAGAAGTGACACATAGGTTGACTTTGCATTTTCGCTGTCACTTCCCACAGGCTTGCCGAGTTCTTCATCAGTTGAAGTAACATCAAGAATATCGTCCTGAATCTGAAAAGCAATACCGATACACTCGCCGTACTCTGAGGCGGATTTAATAAGCTTTTCATCAGCATTTGCAGAGATACAACCCATTTCACACGCCGCTTTTATAAGGCAAGCTGTCTTTTTATAATCCATTTCTCTGAGTACTTCAATAGGTGCTGACTTATTTTCATTTATAAGGTCAATCACCTGACCGCCAACCATTCCTCTTGCACCGCAATATGCAGAAAGAGTATTTACTGCCTTGCAGCAAGCACTTGCAGAGCTTTGACTTATTGCCTTTTCGCTTGTCATAATTTCAAAAGCAAGTGATTGCAAAGCATCTCCGGCAAGCAGAGCAATATCTTCGCCGTAAACCTTGTGATTAGACGGCTTTCCTCTACGCATATCGTCATCGTCCATACAAGGCAAATCATCATGAATCAAAGAGTATGTGTGAATCATTTCAACAGCACATGCAAACGGCACAGCAGACTCGGCACTGCCTCCGCAAAGCTCGTTAAAGCTGAATACAAGGTTTGGTCTTACTCTTTTTCCGCCTGCCTCAAGGCTGTATTTCATAGACTCTATAAGTTCTCTTTCCCTGCAATCAAGGCTTGGCAGGTAGTCATAAAGAGCGTCTTCTGTCTTTTTTATATAATCATTCATCTGTATCACCATCAAAATCACATAATTTGCTAACGCTTTCAAGTCTTGAGTTAATATCATCAATTCTGCCCTTGCACTCAATAAGCTCTTCCATACAGAAAATGATATTTTCACAGCCCTCAACATAGGCGTCAACACATTCTCTGAGGTTTTGCGGTGCTTGCTCAAGTTTTGAAATAGCCTCTTCTATTTTAACATCAGCTTGTTCAAATGTTAATTTTTCTTCCATTATTAAAGATCCTCCGCATATTCCATAAGTCTGTTCATTCTGTGGTTTGCTCCGCTTCTGCTGATTGGAGGTGAAAGGTTCTGCCCTAAATCACGAAGTGACATTTCCGGATTTTCAAGTCTTAAAACTGCAATCTCACGCAAATCATCAGGCAAGGACTCAATGCCCTTTGCAGCCTTTATTTTTTGAATTGCAGCAAGCTGTTTTGCAGATGCAGACGCAATCTTGGTAATATTTGCTACCTCGCTGTTAATTCGCCTATTGATGTTATTTCGCACCTGTTTTACAGCCTTTGTACCCATAATTTCCATTGCACAGTTGGTTGCACCAATGTATGTAAGTAAATCGCAAATCTGCTCGCTTCCTTTGAAATACACCACATAGCTTCCGTTGCGGACAACAGTTTTCGGTGTGAAATCACACTCCGGTATTTCAGAAAGAATCTTGCACAAATCAACAGATAAATTTTTGTGAGGAACGCAAAACTCTGCGTGATAGCTTTTCATAGGGTCAGACACCGAGCCGCACCCCTCAAAAGCACCACGCAAAAAAGCCGCCATAAGCTCATCACTGCTGATGTTAGCTCTGTTTACACGCAATGAAATATCTGTAGTATGATGACCGTAATCGTCAAAAATTCTTGCACAGTCATCGGAATTAATGAGTGAAATTTTCGAAAGATGGTGCTCGGTTGTACGCACACGCAGGGCGGTTTCCTTTTCAATAATCGGCATATACAGCTCCTCAAGCAAGGCAGTCGCCCTTTTTGAAACCTCGCTGTGCTCGGTAGTAAGCACCATTTTATCCTTTTTAAAAGTTTTCGAGAAAATCAACAGGCCGTAAAGCTCTGCCTTTTTTTGTTCGGTATCTTTAGCTTTGACAGAACAAAGCTCATTTTTTACCTCAGAGGAAAACGACACTATTTTCACCTCGTTATTTTTTTACATCTCTGTGCTGAACAATGCACTTGTAACCTTTATCCATAAAGTAATTGTCAAGTAGTCCGGCAATAGTTACACTTCTGTGCTTTCCGCCTGTACAGCCGATTCCCACTACAAGCTCGCTCTTGCCCTCTTTAAGATACAAAGGCAAGGAGTAGTCGAGCAAATCAATAAGTCTTTTTACAAAGCCCTGAGTTTCCTCGCTGTTAAGCACATAGTCCTGAATACACTTTTCAAGTCCTGTATGCTCCTTAAGCTCTGCAATATAAAATGGGTTTGGCAGGCAACGCACATCAATAATCAAATCCGACTCAAGCGGAATACCATACTTAAAGCCAAACGACATAAAGGTAAGCACAATACTGTGTGTGCTGTCCTCAAGAAACATTGAAATAATACGCTCTCTAAGCTGTTTTATGGACATAAATGTAGTATCTATGCCATAGTCTGCAAGAGTTTTTACAGGCACAAGAAGCTTCTGCTCTTCCCTTACGGCAGCGGCAACAGAGCCATCTCTGAGCCTTTCGGTGAGTGGATGTCTTCTTCTGGTTTCCTTATAACGCACAATAAGGCTGTCAACCTTTGCATCAATATAAAGAATACTTACGCCCTCATTACTTTTCTTAAAGTTTTCAAGGTCATTGTACATAGCCTCGTAATCGCCGTTGCCACGCACATCAACCACAACGGCAACTCGCTTCATTGCCGAGTCTGTCGAGTCCTTGCAAAGCTTATACAAGGTCTGCAAAAGCGATGTCGGGATATTGTCAACGCAGTAGTAGCCAATATCCTCCATAATGTGAAGTGCACTTGTTTTACCGGCACCCGACATACCGGAAATAATTACAAATTCCATAATCTATACTTCCTCTATTACACCAATTACGCCTATTTTCGATTAAAGCATTATAAGCTCACATTCAAGGTCATATCCAGTTTCTGATTTTACGGTGGTCTGAATTTGAGAAATAAGCTCTTTTACATCTTTAGCGGTTGCATTGCCTTTATTAATAATAAATCCGGCATGCTTTTCCGATACCTCGGCACCGCCTACGCCCTTTCCTTTAAAACCGCATTGCTCAATCAAAGCACCTGCATAATTGCCCTCAGGACGCTTAAATACACTGCCTGCACTTGGAAACTCAAGCGGTTGTTTATCAACTCTCCTGCCCATAAAATCGTCCATTTTATGACGGATATTCTCAGGATTGTCGCTTTTAAGCTTGAGTGTTACACCTGTAATTATGCAGCCATTTTTGCGGTATGCACTTGTTCGGTAGCCAAAATCAAGATTTTCCTTATCAATTCTGCCGATAGTGCCGTCTGCCGTGATGTGATTTACAGACACAACAACATCTTTCATCTCTCCGCCGTAGGCACCGGCATTCATAAACACCGCACCGCCTACTGTACCGGGAATACCCCAAGCAAACTCAAGTCCCGAAAGCCCGTTGTTGAGTGCAAATTTACAAAGTGAAGCAAGTGTTGCACCTGCACCGCAATATACGGTTTCGCTGTCGGGCATAAAGATTTCTTTAAAATCGTCCTCAAGCTTTATCACAACACAGTCCATACCATTGTCATCAACAAGAATATTGCTTCCGTTGCCAAGCAAAAAATACTTAGTGTCGGTAAGCTTACATTCTCTTATAATTGTACCGAGTCTGCTAAGATTGCTAACCTTTATGTAAAGTGCCGCATTACCGCCAATTTTAAAGCTTGTGTGCTTTTTCATCGGCTCGTTTTGCAGGGTTTCGCAAGAAAGCTCGGTTGCAAGTTTATATATTTTATCAATATTATTCATCGAATTACTCCAGTTAATAATAAATATTTTTCTCTTTAAAGTATGCTTTAAGGTTTTCCTCAGCAGCATTTACAATCAGCTTTTCAGGAAAATCAATATTCTCAAGCATTTTAAGTGTTTCTGTGCCTCTGCCCAGAGTGTGAGTGTAATGAGAATCCGTATTCACGCAAATTCTCGCATTGTATTTTTTGCAAAGTTTTGCAATCTCCGCACAGTTTGAAGCACAGCTTTTTTTGTATCTGAAAGCGGAATCATTAATTTCAATCAATTTGCCCTCTTTTGCAAGTTCAGGGATAACCTTTTCATAGTCGTATTTAAAATATTCACTGCCGCTATGCCCTATTACATTGACTTCCGGATTTTTTGCAAGTCCAAGGTAAGCCTGTGTGCATTTTTCCACAGTTGCCTCGCCTTCAATAGTCAGTGTGTGAAGTGACGCAACAACCCACTCAAGGTTATGCTGCAGTTCGGGTTCTACATCAAGATTTCCGTTATAATCGCAAATATTAGCCTCAATGCCACGCAGCACCCTTACTCCTTTTATGTAAGCAGGTAAAACGCAGAGTGACTCAAAGTAAAACGGTCCCGGAGCACCGGGCATTGTTCTTGCGTGGTCTGTAATTGCAATGGCAAAAAGTCCAAGTTCACTTGCCTCCTGTGCCATCTCTGTAATGGTTGCATATGCGTGTGTAGACGCTATGGAATGTGTGTGCATATCGGCAACTAATTTCATTTGCTCACCCCGTTACTCCCATTTATCAACAATTATCTTTTCTGACTGTGACATATCAAAATCCATACCAAGGGCACTCAAAAGTTCCTGAGCAGCGTTATAACCCAGCTTTTTCTGACGGTTGTTCATTGCAGCAACCTCAATGATAACAGCAAGGTTTCTGCCCGGCTTTACAGGAATTGTAAGTGTAGGTACTTCTACACCGAGAATATCCATATACTGATTGTCTAGTCCCATTCTGTCATACACCTTAGTGTTGTCCCAAATTTCAAGATTAATAACCATATCTATTTTTTCGGTAAGCTTTACAGAGCCCATACCAAAAAGCTGACGGGCATTGATAATACCAATTCCTCTCAGTTCAATAAAGTGGCGGATATTTTCAGGCGACTGTCCCATAAGCGTATGAGTTGAAGTTTTACGGATTTCAACAGCGTCATCTGCAACAAGTCTGTGACCACGCTTAATAAGCTCAATGGCAGTTTCACTCTTACCTACGCCGCTGTCGCCAAGCAGCAAACAGCCCTCGCCATATACTTCAACAAGCACGCCATGCCTTGTAATTCTCGGTGCAAGCTCCTTGTTAAGATATTGGAAAAGTGCGGCGGTAACCTCAGAGGTTGTTTCTGCCGAACGCAAAATAGACACCTTATGGGTTTTTGCACTTTCCATCATAGCAATAGGTGGTTCAATATTTCTTGAAATAATAATCGCAGGAGGCCCAAAGCTCAAAATTGAGTCGATAACCATTTTTTGAGCCTCTGAGCCAAATCGTGAAAGATAAGAAAATTCTGTTGTGCCGAAAAGAAGAAGTTGGCTGCTGTCGAAGAAGTCAAAATAGCCTGTAAGTTCAAGTCCGGGACGATTCACCTCAAAGGTTGAAACCTTGATTTCTTCAAAATTTTCTGCAATATATATTTTTTGCAGTTCCAAATCCTCAGCCATTTTTGATAATGCAACTGAAAAATCGCTAGCCATAAATCCACCGCCGTTCAATAATTAAAATATATGCTCGTGAAAGACCCGGTATAAGCAAGCTTTGGTAAATATATTCAAAAGTTTTGCCCAAAGTATATGGTCTTTCCATTCTATACATCAATTATTATACAACAAAACGCTTATAGTATAAAGTCTTTTTATGAATTATTTTTCATTTTTTTATCATAATTTCAACTTTTTCGCCTGTTATTCCGTCATTACTGCTAATATGTGGAAAATACAGCAAGGATTTTTTCGATTTGCTGAGATTATTATTCATTTTGAGAAGTGTAGAAGAAATATCTTTATCTTTTTTCTCTAAAATCATTATCTGTTCCTTGCTTTTTTCCAAGGTGTCGGGCTCGTCAAGCGACCTTAAAATTTCATTACTGCACACTGCTGTATAAACTGACGGCGAAACCGAATAATTATTCTTAATATCTTGCAGAGTAGCGTAATACTTTTCATTATCAATATTTTCAGCAAATGCAATAAGCTCAAGCTTAGAGAGCACCACCTCAGGCTTATGCTCGGTTTTAAGATTTTTAAGTGCTCTTTCAAGGCTGTCTGCTTCTATACGAACTGATTCACTTTTTTCCTCATCGGAAATATAAAAAAATTTGTAGCTGTCTTTATTCACAACAATACTTTCAATTATTACCGCTTTATCAATTCTTTTGCAGTTGTCACATCCACATAAAAACATACTGCATAACACAAGCAAAACAAGCACAACTTTTTTCATTTTCTCACCTGCCTTTAAGCTTAAAATTCGCATAAGTCGGCAATACCACAGCATACACCGCACACATAATTACAAACACAATATCATTCTGTACAAGCTGTTTTGCACTCTCAAAAACCTCAGTACATATATACAAAATGAAAATCAACAATGTAAAAACAGCTGTATTTTTACCTCTTTTTTCACTGCCTATGCTTTCATTTACGGAACACAAAAGCAATGACAGCACAATGAAAACGCAGAGTGAAATACATATCATATATAGAAAATCAAAGCTTGTCATCTGTCCGAATGACGCATTTTTTGCAAGTATAAAATACGGAAATTCTCTGCCGTCCGCATAGTCACCCAACACAGTATTCATAAAAAACACCAACAATACAGCACTTATAAATGAAATTACAATAAATACGATAAAAGCACTCTTGCTATGACTGAAACTGCCCGAAGTTACCGAAAAAACAACAGGCAAAAGACATACAGGCAGCAGCGAAAACATTCCGTTAAAAAAATTATTTGTGCTGTTACTTCTGTAAAGATTGCTTAATTCCACATCAGATATATTTCCGATAAGGAATATTATTACAAAAACAGCAATCACAACCGAGCCAATCAATGCACTTCTTGATGATGTATAAATGCCCTTGTATGCGGCATAAGCACACACCAAAAGGATACCTGCCGCAAGTACAAATCTGTTCGCATTCGGATTCAGAGCCGTTACTAAAATGTCAACATAAAGCGACAGAAACCTGACTCCCGCAAACACAAAAAGAATACAGTACAGCGAAGAAAATGTTATTTTTATTGCAGAAGATTTTTTTATAAAAACATTAAAAGTATCACAACCGGTTGATTTATGAAGTAAATATGAAGGTAAAAGCAGGATTGCAAGCACGAAAATCATTATAAAAATTTCAAGACACACTGCCCATAACGGCAATGTGCCAAGATAATTATATTTACCACCAAGAAATATAAAAATCAAGCCTGCAAATAATCCTGCATATATCTGAGTGATTTTACCTTTCATCGGAGTCGCCCTCCTTTGTCTGAGCAAATTTCTGTACTCTGATTGTATGTCGAGAAAGTGTTTTCCAATCTGCACGAACAAAAACATCTCTCATTCTTCTTATGGAAAAAGGTGCAAGTGATGACATATACGGTACACCGACAGAGGTTTTTGCACAGATATTTGCAAGCACAGCACAGCTTAACAGCACAATTCCCCACATTCCGAAAATTCCGCCAACTGCAACAAATGCAAATCTCAGCACAGTAATCGGTGCGTAAAGTGACGAGGTTACATAACTGCTGATTGCCGCAACCGCAACAATCATAAGCGTTGAAGATGCAATAAAGCCTGCATTTACAGCACTTTCACCAATTACCAATGCACCTACAATACTCACAGCATGACCAAGCGGCTTTGGAATACGCAGTCCAGCTTCTCGCATAATTTCATAAACGAACATTATAATCACTACCTCAAGTGCCACAGGCAAAGGCGTGTCGGCAAGTGCTGTTGAGGCTTTCACAAGAAGTCCTTTTGGAAAATATTCCGGATGAAACTGAGCAAAGGCGGTGTAAATTCCGGGTACAAAAATTGCCGTAAAAAAAGAAATATACTTTAATATTCTGATAAAGGTTGCATAATACGGACGGTTTGAGTAATCGTCAACACTCTGAAATTCCTCTACAAAAATATGCGGAATAATAATAGCAGTCGGAGTGCCGTCAACTAAAACAGCTACTCTGCCCTCCATAAGCTTACCGCAAACTGTATCGGGTCGCTCTGAAATTCCCACCCCAGAAAAAATTGACTTTGTACCCTTATCCTCAAGATATTCTGAAAGGTAACCTGATGCAAGCACCATTTCGAGGTCGCTTGACTGCAATCTTTTTCTGATTTTGTCGAGAATAATTTTTGAAACCGAATTTTGCAGATAGCAAATGCAAAGCTGAGTTTTTGAGGTCTTGCCGACAGTTGCGGTTTCAAAAACAAGGTCGGGACTTTTAATTCTTCGCCTGATAAGGGTCATATTTATTCTTAACGGCTCTGTAAATCCCTCTTTTGAGCCACGCTGAACCACCTCGCTTTCAGGCTCTGTTACACCTCTGAACGAAAAGCCTTGTACGCCGATCGCAAGCATTTTACTGCAACCGTCAACAGCAATTACAGCAAAGCCGGAAGTAGAAAACATCACCGCCTCATCAAAGCTTTCAAACTCTACAATCTCACTTGCCGAAAGCACAGAAAGACGGATTTCATCGAGAATTTGCGAACCGTTTTTATTTTTAAAATCATAGTCAAGAATAGGATTGATTATAGAAAGTGCAATCACTTCTTTACTGCACATTCCCTCAATCGTAATTACGGCAGCGGCAGTATTATTATCTGAATTTAAAATCATATCTCTTACTGTAAAATCAGCTGAATTTGCAAATGCTGATTTTAGAGAAGATAAATTTTCTTTTAATGAATTATACATTCTATCACCAATATTATCCTGCACATTTTACCCGTAGTTATTCCGAAAATTGCATATAATTGCAGTAATTGCAAACATTATTATGGGTGATTAAATGATTATTTCAATTATCAGAACTTTGCTGCTGTACGCATTTGTAATACTTGCAATCAGACTTATGGGCAAAAGGCAAATAAGCGATATGCAGCCAAGTGAACTTGTGGTAACTCTTATCGTGTCAGATATTGCGGCAATTCCTATGTCAAACACCTCTCAGCCATTGCTTTCAGGAATAATTCC
>NZ_JBGVJL010000068.1:0-24966 GCF_045129435.1 Ruminococcus sp.
CCTACATTGTGAGTGTGTGGCTCAATCTTAACGAGGAAACCGCCCTCTTCAAGGTCTTTAACGATTGCATCTCTGCACTCGTATCTGTCCATACCCTGATACTTACCGGCATTTTCGTTCATATGAGCGGTATCGTCCATAACATTGATTACCTCAAGGTTATGTCTTAAACCTACCTCAAAGTCGTT
The DNA here is from genome assembly GCF_045129435.1 of Ruminococcus sp. Taxonomy (GTDB): domain Bacteria; phylum Bacillota; class Clostridia; order Oscillospirales; family Acutalibacteraceae; genus Ruminococcoides. Next base: position 189 of record NZ_JBGVJL010000068.1, read on the forward strand.
AGGGTCATGTGCAGGAGTAATCTTAACTACACCTGTACCAAAATCCTTTTCAACATATGAGTCGGCAACAACAGGAATTTCTCTGCCTACAAGCGGAAGAATAAGTGTTTTGCCAACAATGTCCTTATATCTTTCATCATCAGGGTTTACTGCAACAGCAGTATCGCCCAAGAGTGTTTCAGGTCTTGTTGTAGCAAGCTCAACATAACCGCTGCCGTCCTTTAAAGGATAGCGGAGATGCCAGAAAAAGCCCTCCTGCTCTGCAAAATCAACCTCAGCGTCTGAAATTGATGTACAGCAATGCGGACACCAGTTAATAATACGCTCACCACGATAGATAAGTCCCTTATTATAAAGCTTTACAAAAACTTCCTTAACAGCCTTTGAACAGCCCTCGTCCATTGTAAAGCGTTCACGCTCCCAGTCACAGCTTGAGCCAAGCTTACGGAACTGACGGGTAATTCTTCCGCCGTACTCCTTTTTCCATTCCCAAGCACGCTCAAGGAAGCCCTCTCTGCCTAAGTCATCCTTAGTAACGCCCTCTTTACGCATAGCCTCAACAATTTTAGCCTCGGTTGCAATAGAAGCGTGGTCTGTACCCGGAAGCCAGAGAGCCGCATAACCCTGCATTCTTCTCCAACGAATAAGAGTATCCTGCAAAGTAAGGTCAAGTGCGTGACCGATATGCAGCTGACCTGTAATGTTTGGCGGCGGCATAACTATTGTATATGGTTTTTTATCTTTGTCAACTTCTGCATGAAAGTAGTTGCCCTTCATCCAGAAATCATAAATTCTGTCCTCAAACTCAGACGGTTTGTAGGATTTAGCAAGCTCCTTTGCCATAATCATATCTCCTTACAATTTATTCGGGCAGATTACCCGACAAATATACCCTTATATTATCGCATTTTGCTTGCAATTTGTCAATTACGCAGAGCTAAAAAATCATAGTAATTAATCATATTCAAAACATTTTGTATTATAAGAATTATGTTGACAGTCAAATTTTGAAATGCTACAATAATTATAGCTTACTTTAACTTCAATGAGGTGTTTTTATGCAATATACAATCGGTGAAATTTCTAAAAAGCTTGATATGCAGCCCTCCACACTCAGATACTATGACAAAGAGGGATTAATGCCAAATGTCAAGCGTACAAACGGCGGTATTCGCATTTTTGATGATTCCGACTACGAGGTGCTGACGCTGATTGAATGTCTTAAAAGAACAGGAATGTCGCTTAAAGATATAAAGGTTTTTATTGACTGGACTCTTGAGGGGGATTCATCAATCGACAAACGACTTGAGCTTATAAGAAAGCAACGAGAGGCGGTGCTTTCTCAGATTGAAAAGCTGAACGAAACTCTCGGCGTTTTGAATTACAAGTGTTGGTACTACGAAACCGCACAAAAGGCTGGCACATGCAAAATTCATGATACCATAAGCAATGAAGATTTACCGGAAGAACTGAGGGCGGCGGTGCAAAAGCTGAAAGGTCAGCAGTAATTTCTGCAAATTCCAACATATTGCACATTCATATACGCAATATGTTGGAAATACTTTACATTCCGCAAATTGACTAAAAACGCAAAAAATGATAAAATATAAATATCATATCAATAATAGGATGTGTCAGAATGAAATGTATAACTAAACGCACCATTCTTGTTTTTTTATCACTTTTTGCAGTAATTATGCTGCTTAGCGGTTGCGGTGATAAAAGCGAAAATGCAGTATTAAAGGGCAAATGGATTCCGATTTCTGCTGTTATCAACGGTGAAAGCATACAATACAGCGAGCTTGAACTTGAAGACGGATATTTTGAGTTTAATTTTAAAGGTGACGGCTCTTGTACCGCAACGCTTGCCGGAGTTGATTATTCAGGCAAATATGTTTTCAGCGGAACAAGCGTTGACGCAACATTAAACGGCAACAGCGAAAAGCTTAGCTACGAAGCCGCAAGACAGACTCTCACCTATTCCTATGACAATAATACATCTTTTACATTTATGAAAGAGCAAAAGTAATTTAATATCATCAAAAAATTTTCCCTGCATATTTTATGTTGACCACAAAATATGCAGGGATTTTTTGGCTCTTTTTCAATAGTTGAGGTAAATTATGGTTTAGTAACAGTCGGGAAATTTTTGTTTGAATTATTACAGACTTTATACTCGGATATAAAAATTTGGTCAACATTTTTAAAGATTGCAGGTGTGGACAGAGTCCACAAATACTTTTAGCTAACGCTAAATTAGGATAGCCAAACAGTAAGCTGTTTGGCGGCTTGAACGAAAGGGCGAAAGCATTATAATTGCGATAGCATCACAAAAAGCCATTCTTCTTTATTATTTATTAATGTAGTATTTCTTTTAAAAGGCCGTCGCCTGTTTTATCAAATATTGCTTTAGCACACAAACAGCAACGCTGTTTGTGCCTTACAAATTGTAATAGACACAGCCTTTCTTGGGCGTTGCCCAAACCCACCAGCCTTTAAAAAGGCTGGACCTAAATTTTATATTATTTATCCGAAACTTTCTGCCAAACCATAATTTATCAATGTTACCCCAACATTTAAAGCAGAACCATTTTTATGCCATAATACTTTTAACCTGTGACTTATACAGTTTTTTCATAAGCACTGCCGAAATTACAGCAGATAGAATTTCAGCTATAGGTACAGAGAGCCAGATAAGCCATTCGCCGATATTTGAATTATTTACAACTAAAGTAAATAACCACGCAAGAGGCAATACAAATAAAAGTTGTCGGCAAACTGACACAATAAGCGACTGTATTCCGCCGTTAATTGCCTGAAACATTCCCTGAAAAGCAATGTTAATTCCTGCAAAAACAAAGCTTGCCGAAACCACCCTCATCGCACCTATACATAACTGCTGTGTTTCACCCGATAAGCCAAAACTGCTTGAAAGAGGATTGGCGATAATTTCTATTACAATAAAACCTGCAAGCATTATTACTGTTGTATATATCGTACCGAATTTTATGCTGTCATCAATTCTCTTTTTACTTTTCATTCCAAAAGCATATGACATTATCGGTGTAATTGCATCTCTGAGTCCAAATGCGGCAAAAAGTATAAACTGCTGTATTTTATAATACAAACCGTAAGCCGTCACCATTGCTTCGCTGACCGTACCCAAAATCAAGTTAAAGCCGTAAGTCATTACCGACATAAGTGCCTGTGCAATAATTGCAGGCAAGCCTATTTTATAAATATTCAGTATCATCTTTGCAGATGGTTTGATATTTTTAATATTATTCGTAATATCCTTATTGAATTTAATATGAAATAAAAAGGCAACAACAAGCGAAATAATCTGACCGATTATTGTGGCATATGCCGCACCCCTTACTCCAAATTCAGGACAGCCAAGCAAGCCGTAAATCATAATAGGGTCAAGAACAATATTTGCAACCGCACCTGAAATCTGAGCAATAGTTGAAAACACCGATTTACCGGTTGCCTGCAATAACTTCTCATAAAGTGAGAAAAACACAAGTCCAAAAGAATACACACAACAAATTCTTAGGTAATCGCAAGCCATCAACAGGACTGTCTGATTTGTCGTTTGCGTACTGATGTACAAATTCACCCCAAATAAACCGAACAATAAAAACACCGCATAAATTACAACAGCAAGAAAAATTCCGTTGCCTGCGGCTTTGTCAGCATTGCTTTTGTTGCCCTCTCCAAGACTTTTAGCAACGATTACATTTACACCGACACCCGTACCGATTCCGATTGCCACAATCAACATTTGAAGAGGAAACGCAAGAGTAAGTGCATTTAATGCAAGTTCTCCGTTATCTTTCATATTAGATACAAATGCACTATCCACAATGTTATAGACCGCCTGCAGTACCATTGAAAGTATCATTGGAATCCCCATTCTCAGCATAAGACTTTTAACAGGAAGAATTTCCATTTTGTCTTTTTCTTTGATTTTTTCCATAAAAACACCCCTATAAAACAAAAAAGTGCTGCACTACTGATTGGAATTACGCAGTAGTGCAACACATCTTTTATTATTATACTATTTTACTTTTGCTGATGTCAAAGGGGATTTTCAACAAATAAACTAAATTATTTGATAAAATAATCAACGACATTGGCTATGATCAGATAGCACGAACACGGATTACACCGTCAATAGCAGCAATAGCAGCAGCATTTTCAGGGTTACCGCCTGCAACATCAATAATTGCATAAGCATAGTCGCCACGGCTCTTTGAAAGCATATTTTCTACATTGCCGTTTACCTCTGAAAGTATCTTTTTAAGAAGTTCAGGAACATTTTTGTGCATTACGCAGAAACGAACATTCTCTGTATTTGCTCTTGCAAGTGAAAGTGCAGGATAGTTTACAGAGTTAATGATGTTACCGTTTTCGAGGTACTCTTTAAGCTCATCACAAGCCATAACAGCACAGTTGTCTTCACTCTCCGGAGTAGAAGCACCAAGGTGCGGAAGGCAAATGATGTTTTCTTCGCCGATAATATCGTCTGTTGCAAAGTCTGTTACATACTTAGCAACCTTGCCGCTCTTAACAGCCTCAAGAACAGCTGTTGAATTAACAAGACCGTCACGGCTGAAGTTGAGAATGCGAACGCCGTCCTTCATCTTAGCAATCATATCAGCGTCAACCATATCTCTTGTGTCCGGTGTAAGCGGAACATGAATTGTAAGGTAATCACAATTTACCATTACATCTTCACCGCTCTTCATAAGCTTAACAGCCGGGTCAAGCTTCAAAGCGTTTGTTACAGACATAAATGGATCAAAGCCGATTACATTCATACCAAGTGCAACAGCACAGTTAGCAACGAGAATACCGATAGCACCCAGACCAATAACGCCGAGAGTTTTACCCTTGATTTCAGGGCCAACAAACTGGCTCTTGCCCTTTTCTACCATTTTACCTACTGCGTCACCGTTGCCCTTAAGAGTCTTTGCCCAGTCAGCACCCTCCATTACTCTTCTTGAAGAAAGCAAAAGACCTGCAATAACAAGCTCCTTAACAGCGTTTGCATTAGCACCCGGAGTATTGAAAACTACAATACCTTTTTCAGAGCAAACATCTTTAGGAATGTTGTTTGTGCCTGCACCTGCTCTTGCAATAGCAAGGAGGTTATCGGCAAACTGCATATCGTGCATTGCGGCACTTCTTACGAGAACTGCGTCAGGATTTTGAACATCGTCACCGTAAGCGTAGTTGTCGCCAAGGCGGCTTGTGCCGACAGCAGCAATTTTATTGAGAGTAAGTATATTAAACATTGTATTCATCCTCTTTAATTTATTAGAGCAGAATTACTTGTTTTCTGCCTCGAATTTTTTCATAAAGTCAACAAGAGCAACTACACCCTCATATGGCATAGCGTTGTAGATAGAAGCTCTCATACCGCCAACTGTACGGTGACCCTTGATATTAACAAGACCTGACTCGGTAGCCTCTTTAACAAACTTAGCGTCAAGGTCAGCATTGCCTGTAACAAACGGAACATTCATAAGTGAACGATCCTCAGGAACAACTGTACCCTTGAAAAGCTCTGAATTGTCAAGGAAATCATAGAGAAGCTTAGCCTTTTTCTCGTTAAGCTCTTTCATCTTGTCAAGACCGCCAACCTCGTTCTTAATCCACTCAAGAACAAGCTTTGCAATGTAAATTGTGTAGCAAGGTGGTGTGTTGAAAAGTGAATCAGCGTCAGCGTGAGTCTTGTAGTTGAGCATTGTTGGGCAAATATCCATAGCATTGCCGATAAGATCCTCACGAACAATAGCGATTGTAAGACCTGCAGGAGCCATATTCTTCTGAGCACCGGCAAAGAGTGCACCGAACTTTGTTACATCAATAGGCTCTGAAAGAATACAAGAAGAAATATCTGCAATAAGCGGAATATCGCCTGTATCAGGAAGCTGATGATAAACAGTACCGTAAATAGTATTGTTCATACAAATATATACATAGTCAGCGTCCTCTCTGAACATTGACTTATCTGTCTTAGGAATATAAGAGAAAGTTTTATCCTCTGATGAAGCAACAGCCTTGGCATCACCATAACGAGCAGCCTCTTTGTAAGCCTTTTTAGCCCACTGACCTGTGATTATGTAGTCTGCCTTGTTGTTCTTGTTCATAAAGTTGAGTGCTACCATAGCAAACTGGGTAGAACCGCCGCCCTGAAGGAACATAACCTTGTAGTTATCAGGAATATTCATAATCTCACGGAGTAAAGCCTCAGCGTCCTTAATGATCTTGTCATAGGTTTTGCTGCGGTGTGACATTTCCATTACGCTCTGTCCGCTGCCCTGATAATCAAGCATTTCATCTGCTGCTGTCTTTAATACTGCCTCCGGAAGCATTGAAGGACCGGCAGAAAAGTTATATACTCTTGCCATATTAAAAATCTCCCTTGAAATATTATTTATAGTTTTAAACTAATACTGACTATTAAATTATACCGCCAACTTTTAGTAAAGTCAACAATATTTGGTATTTTAAGAATAAAAACAACAATTTATTGTATTATTTCTTAATTTCTCCTATGCAGCCGATAATTTCATCACGCATACGCACAGCTTCATTATATGCAGCCTTAGCAAAATCGTTCTCGGTAAGGCCCTGTTTTTTCCATGCACACATAATGCCACGGCTTGAGTTGATAATAGCACCAAGACCGTTTTTGTCAAATGCGTTCTTAACATCATTTGCACCGCCACCCTGAGCACCGTAGCCCGGTACGAGGAAGAATGTGTGTGGGCATTTTTCTCTCATTTCAGCAAGCTGTTCAGGATATGTAGCACCAACTACAGCACCTATGCCTGAGTAACCATACTTACCCTCAAGCTCTGTACCCCAGTCCTCACACATTTTGCCCATCTGCTCATAAACGGTTGTGCCGTTTTCAAGCTTTTTGTCCTGCAATTCGCCTGAGCTTGGATTTGAAGTTTTAACAAGTACAAAAATACCCTTGTCACCACTCTTGCAAATATTAACAAGAGGTTTAATTCCGTCTGTGCCAAGGTAGCCGTTTACTGTGAGTGCGTCTGCACCAAAAGCCTCTACCTCTTCGCCTGCAACTGCTGTTGAGCCAAGGTGAGCGGCAGCGTAAGCCTCCATTGTTGTACCAATGTCATTACGCTTACCGTCTGTAATTACAAACATACCCTTTGACTTTGCATATGCAATGGTATCTGCAAGAGCCTTTACACCCTGCCAGCCGTACATTTCATAATAAGCAGCCTGTGGCTTAATTGCCGGAACTACCTCATAAAGAGCGTCAATAAGTGCCTTGTTGAATTCAAATAATGCAGCAGCCGCACCCTCAAGAGTTTTGCCGTACTTTGCAAAACATTCCTCCTTGATGTACTCAGGTACATAGTCAAGCTTTGGGTCAAGACCTGCAACTGTAGGGTTCTGCATTTCTACGATTTTGTCTATAAGTCTGTCAAATGCCATTTTTTACTCTCCTTTAATTTCAGTAATAACGCTTACGATATCACTTTTATCTTTATTTTCAATCTTAACAAACGGAGATGGATTTAATCTCATTATATGCTACATCAGCTGTTGATAATGTCAAAAAGCTCGTGAGCAAAGTTTGTATAATCTTTTCTGTCATCTTTAACAAATGAAATAGCAGGACGAGGATGAGTGTTGTACTGACCTGTGAGCATATAAGGAACATCGTAGCCCCACTTAACTCCTGATTCTCTGAACTGCTGTGTATATTCAAGCATCTTGAGAATTGGGTCAACCTTGTACTTAGGATTTTTAAGGAAGCCTAAGAGAAGCTCGAGAGCACAGTTACCTGCACCTCTGCCCATACCGTCAACAGTAGCGTCAAGATAGCTTACGCCCTGAGTCATAGCCTCAATAGTATTTGCAAAAGCGAGCTGCTGGTTGTTGTGTGCGTGAATGCCAACTGCCTTGCCGTATTTCTCGCCGTATGTGCAGTATAATTCGGCAAGCTTTCTTGCCTCCTCAGGGTACAAAGCACCATAGCTGTCAACAATGTAGAAAGCATTTACAGGGCTTTTGCCGAGAATATCAAGAGCTGTGATAATATCCTCTGTTCTTGCCTTTGAAACAGCCATAATATTAATAGTAGTTTCATAGCCTTTCTTTGCACAATCCTCAATCATCTCTACTGCTGCCGGAATTGTGTTGATATATGTGGCAATTCTTACGAGGTCAACAGGGCTTTCATTCTTTGGATGAATATCGTTCTTAAAATCTGTTCTGCCAACATCTGCCATTACGGCAACCTTTAAATCTGTGTTGTTCTCGCCGACAACCTCTCTGATGTCATCATCGTTACAGAATTTCCACTTACCGAAATCTTTTTCATTAAAAAGCTCTTTAGAAGCCTTATAACCAAACTCCATATAGTCAACGCCGGCCTTAACATTTGCCTTATATAAAGCCTTTACGAATTCGTCCGGAAACTCAAAATTATTGCAAAGTCCACCGTCACGAATTGTAGCATCTACAACTCTAATGTCTTCTCTTACTGATAACAAATCACCTTTTTGTGCCATTTTACTGATTCTCCTTTAATCTATGAGCGACAAATTTTATTTATCTTCAAATACGGTTTTACCGCCCAAAATTGTATATTTTACCTTTCCACAGAGTGTTTTTCCCTTGAAAGGAGTATTTTTGCTTTTGCCATGAAGCTTGTTTACATCTACTGTCCATTCCTCGTTCAAATCAACAAGTGCAAGGTCTGCCACAGCACCGGTCTTGATATGACCTGCGTTTATGCCAAGTATCTCGGCAGGATTTGTACTCATCTTTTCTACAAGCTCAGAAATGGTGAGCAAGCCCGTTTTTACAAGATATGTGTAAGACACCGCAAAAGAGGTTTCCATACCGATTGAGCCATTTGGTGCTTTCACAAAATCAGCCTTTTCTTCCGGTGTGTGCGGTGCGTGGTCGGTTGCTATAGCATCAAGTGTGCCGTCTTTAAGACCGCTTATAATCTCAACAACATCTTCGTGTGTACGAAGCGGCGGATTCATTCTGAAATCAGCGTCTTTTGCAAGCAATTCCTTTTCTGTCATTGAAAAATAATGCGGTGCGGTTTCGGCCGTTACCTTTACACCTCTTCTTTTTGCATCTCTTACAAGTGCAACACTTGTTTTTGTGCTGACATGACAAATGTGTATCGGCACACCAAGAGCCGCTGCAAGTGCTATTTCTCTGGCAGTACCGCAATCCTCTGCTGCGGCAGGAATACCCTTTATGTCAAGCTTTTCGCTTACTTCTCCCTCGTTTATCTTGCCACCGTCTGCAAGGAAAAGATCCTCACAATGTGCAACAACCGTCACGCCAAGCCGTGGTGCTTTTTTCATTGCATCACTCAAAAACTTTGTATTCTCAACAGGTCTGCCATCATCTGAAAGTGCAATCGCACCTGCTGATTTAAGTTCGTCAAGGTCAGTAGGCTCAAGACTTTTAAGTCCCTTTGTAATGCTCGCAGCTACATAAACATTGGCATCGGCATTCTTTGCCTTGTCAAGAATATATTTTACAGTTTCGGCATTATCTGTAGTCGGAATTGTGTTTGGCATTGCAAGCAAGCTTGTTACACCGCCTGCCGCTGCTGCCTTACAGCCTGTAATAATGTCCTCTTTTTGAGTTTGACCGGGATCACGAAGATGTACATGCATATCAACAAGACCCGGAATAAGTGTTAGTCCCTCAGCATCAATTACCTTGCCGTCTGATGTAATATTTTCTGCAATCTCTGCAATTTTTCCGTCCTTGATAAGTACATCCGCCACATTATCAAGCTCGTCTGCCGGTGAAACTATGTGTGCATTTTTTATTAATAAAGTTTCTATTTTAATCACCTCTGATTACTTTCTTCTGTTTGTGTTATTCTGCTGTGGTCTTCTGCTTGGAGATTTGTGCGTCGACTGATTGGTTCTCGACTGCGGCTTACGCTGTGACTGTGGTCTTGGCGGTGTGGCACTGTGCACCTTTACAAGTCCGTTCTTATCACGCCTCTGTGCAGTCTGCTGTCTTCTTAAACGCTCTTTTTCTCTGCGTTCCATTTCAGCCTTTTTACGCTTTTTAGCAGCGTGTTTACGCTTAATAAGTCTTGAAACATTTGTGCAGAAATATCCGCAATGTACAAAGAAGTTCTTGATTTCTGCTCCTGCCTTTGATGCTGTTTCAATAAAGCTGTCAAGCTTTTCATCTTTATCATCGGCAGTTTCAACCTCAATGGCTTTCTTTTCTTCCTCGGTAAGCACATCGTAATCTACCGCATTTTTAAGATCTGAGCTGTCAACATCTATGATTCCGACAATTCTTCTCGGTTTTTCCTCAAAGAAATCATATCCCTCGTCAAAATCATCGGCAGTATTTCTCTCAGCCTCTTTTCTGAGTTTTTCTTCGTCCTCTTGCGGTTCTTCTTCCTCGTCCTCAGCCTCTTCAATCGACTCTTCAATCTCATCTATAGGCTCGTTGCCCTCAGGAATTGCCACTCCCTCAGAGGCAGCCTCGTAAGCTTCATCGTCATTGTTGCTGATTTCATCGGTTTCTTCTTCGTCTTCTCCGTCAGTTTCTGTTCCGATTACTTCTGCTGTTTCAGGGTCTTCAATGGTTGTAACTACTTCGGTTTCCTCAGCTTCATCATTCTCATCGGTTTCAACCGATTCTGTTTCCGTTTCATCGGTTTCTGTAGCTTCAACCTCTGTGCTTTCTGCATCTTCCGAAATTTCTTCGGCATTTTCTGATTCATCAACTGCTACAGTATCAACTACCTCTTCGGTCTGTAAATCCTCCTGCTCCTCTTGAAGTTCTTCGGCAACCACTTCTTCAGGCTCAAGCTTTTCAGCCTTAGTTTCGATTATCTCAACATTTTTGCCCTCGTTAGTAAGTCTTTCCTTGCTCTCATTTACAATAGCGTCAATCTCAGCGTCAGAAACCGTTGGCTTTTCGTAAATCTTAACCTTTACCTCTTCCTCTTCGATGTCTGTGTAGTCATCAAACGGATCGTCATTTTCTATTTCTTTTGAGCTAATTATTTCTTCATCGGAATTTGTCAATTCGTCATAAGCTTTATAAATACTCATAATGTCCTCAGGCTTGCTCTGTCTTACAGGCTTTTTATCTGACTTGTATTTATCGGTAAGCTCTTTAAGAATCTTTTCGTTCTTTGTCTTTTTGTTCTTTTTCTTAGATTTTTTGCCTGCAACCATAATGATGATAAACAAAACAATAACCAAAGCAATAATGCCTATGTAAACATACTTTGTAAAATCTCCCTCAGGAGCTGCCTTGGAATTAAATGTTACTGTAGAAATGATTGACTTTAATGTCTGATAATCGGCAGATGTAACATCACCGCCGTTATGCTGAATTGTAACATTAATGCTCATACCGTCATATACAGTATTTGCCTGAAATGCTTTTATACTGTCACTGCCACTTTTTACATTAAGGTCAAACATAAGCCATACAATATCCTGAGCCTGGTCAGGAGTACAGCTGATATATTCGCCCTGAGAAATAAAGCTATCCCTGACTTCATAAAGCTTTTCTTCTGAAAGCTGCTTGTAGTTTTTTATGCCCTCGCTGTCGCCGTTGCGTGTCATTGTAACGGTAACTGTAGTTGTAGCCTGATTATCCATAGCCTGCATAAAAATATCGCTGCTCTTGAAATCCTCCATAGTCTTGTCATAGTCAAGACCGAAAACCGAAAAATATTTATCGGTTTTTTCACTGTCCCTTGTAATGCCAAGCATATTATCCGGCAGTTGAATCGTCATATTGTCAAGCTTTTCAATCTGTATTTTTGAGCCGGCAGCATTGCAGACCAAAGCTGTGCAGGCAACAAGTGCCATACAAACAAATGTGGTAAAAATTCTTTTTATATTTTTAGTTTTCATACTAAAAACCTCCGAAAACAGAATATTCTGTCAATAAGTCCATATACATCATTTATTATACATAATATATGTAAAAATTACAAGGGCAAGGAGAGCATTTACGCTGATTTTTTTCAAATTTAAAGCACTAAAGCGTTTCATATTTCCGGTAAAGCAAAAAGACAAGCAACAGCACCGCCGTCACTTGTCTTTATGATAAAATTTCTAATGTTTCGTTTTAAAAAAACTATTACTCAACAGTAACAGATTTTGCAAGGTTTCTTGGCTTATCAGGATCGTTACCCTTATTTACTGCTGTGTAATAAGCAAGGATCTGAAGCGGAACAACCGCAGAAATCGGCATAAGAAGCTCATCTGTCTGTGGAATTTTGATTACATAATCTGCAATGCCATCCTCAAGAGTTCTTGCACAAGCCTCTGAGCAAACGAGAATATTCATTGCACCTCTTGACTTAACCTCAACAATATTGCTGATGGTTTTTGCAATAAGGTCGCTCTGAGTAGCAACAGAAATTACAGGCATACCGTCCTCAATAAGAGAAATTGTACCATGCTTTAATTCACCTGCCGCATAGCTCTCTGAGTGAATGTAGGATACTTCCTTGAGTTTGAGTGAGCCCTCCATTGAAAGTGCATAGTCAAGACCTCTGCCAATGTAAAGCAAGCTGTCTGTTGTGATAAGCTTTGTAGCTACAAACTTGCACTGCTCCTCAGTAGTTTCAATAACATACTTAACAGCCTCAGGCATTTTAAGAAGTGCAGACACAAGTCTTTTGCACTCTGCTTCGCTTACGGTTTCCTTTGCAAGAGCAAGCTCAAAAGCAAAGAGATACATAACTGAAAGCTGTGTGATGTAGGCCTTTGTTGAAGCAACAGAAATTTCAGGACCTGCAAGAGTGTAAATAAGCATATCTGCCTCTCGTGCAATGGAACTGCCCTTTGCATTAACAATAGCGAGTGTAGTAGCACCCTTTTGCTTTGCAAGACGCATAGCTGCAAGGCTGTCGGCGGTTTCACCGGACTGTGAAATAATAATTACAAGGTCGCCCTCGCCAACGATAGGATTTCTGTATCTGAATTCAGAAGCAATGTCAACAGTAACCGGTACTCTTGCAATGCTCTCAATAATATATTTTCCTACAAGACCAGCGTGCATAGCAGTACCGCAGGCAACAACTGAAATAGACTTAAACTCTCTTAATTTTTCAAGTGTAATGCCACATTCCTCAAGGCAAGGAAGTCCATCTCTTACTCTCGGAGCAACAGTTGTTCTGATTGCCTCAGGCTGTTCGTTGATTTCCTTAATCATAAAGTGTGGATAACCGCCCTTTTCGGCAGCCTCCATATCCCAGTCAGCAACCTTTAATTCTTTTTCAATCGGATCTAAATGCTCGTCAACAAATGAAACACCGTCAGCAGAAAGTGTAGCAATTTCATCGTGATCAAGAAGATAATAGTTCTTTGTATATTTTAGAATTGCAGGAACATCAGAAGCAATAAAGCTTTCGCCCTCTGCCACACCAACAATAAGTGGGCTCTCTCTTCTTACAGCAAAAATTCTGTCCGGAAAATCCTTGAACATAATGCCAAGTGCAAATGAGCCTTTAAGCTCAGCCATTACGCTGTCAATAGTTTCAAGAGGATTGCCGTTGTATTTGTAGTCAAGAAGCTGAGCTACAACCTCAGTATCTGTGTCACTGAGGAAAGTTCTGCCCTTTGATGTAAGGAATTCCTTTAATTCAATGTAATTTTCAATAATACCGTTATGAACGATAGTAACTCTCGCACCGCTGTGTGGGTGTGAGTTTACATCTGACGGTTCACCGTGAGTTGCCCATCTTGTATGGCCAATACCAACATGACCCTCAGGCTTACCCTCTGCTTCCATTTTATCAACAAGGTTTTTAAGCTTGCCCTTTGTTTTTACTGTTTCAATACCGTTTTTGCCAAAAACAGCTATACCTGCTGAATCATAACCTCTATATTCAAGCTTTGTAAGTGCACTTACAAGCACATCGCTGCAATCTTTAGGGCCAACATATCCAACAATACCACACATATGTATTCTCTCCTTTGCTGATGAATTATCTATCAGTTTGTCTTATGGTTAAAAGTAGGTACAAGATCTGCAAGAAGCTCTACTGTCTTTTCACTGTCATTATGATTTGCTACCTTTTTAAGCTCATCAAGCTTTTTAAGCAATTCTTCTGAATTAATATTTATCTGATTGCCGATAAATATTTTTTCATTGGCAGTAGATTTAAGTCCCTCTTCGTCCATCAAAAGCTCTTCAAAAAGTTTTTCGCCGGGTCTTAAGCCGGTAAAAACAATCGGAACATCTTTGTAAGGAATCTTGCCGTACATTCGGATGAGATTTTCGGCAAGAGTAGTAATTTTTACAGGAGCACCCATATCAAGTACAAAAATCTCGCCGCCATGAGCCATTGCACCTGCCTCAAGTACAAGTGAAACAGCTTCAGGAATAGTCATAAAATATCTGATAATGTCAGGGTGAGTAACGGTTACAGGTGAACCACTCTCAATCTGACGCTTAAACAGCGGAATAACTGAGCCGTTTGAGCCAAGAACATTGCCAAAACGGGTAGTTACAAATTCGGTATGAGTGCTGTGCTGAGCCTTGTGCTGAATAATCATTTCGCAGGCTCTTTTTGTTGCACCCATTACATTTGTAGGATTTACAGCCTTATCGGTTGAAATCATTACAAACTTGTCGGCACCGTATTTTTCTGCAAGTGTTGCTACATTATATGTGCCGAAAATATTATTTTTAACTGCCTCCTCAGGCACAGTTTCCATAAGCGGAACATGCTTGTGGGCAGCAGCGTGAAATACAAGCTGAGGACGATATGTTTTGAATATCAATTCCATTTTGTCGTAATCACGAACAGATGAAATCAATGTAACAAGATTAAGCTTTGAGCCGTACTCAAGCACAAGCTCCTGCTGAATATCATAAGCATTATTTTCATATATATCAACAATAATTACCTGCTTTGGTGAGTACTTGGCAATCTGTCTTACAAGCTCGCTGCCGATAGAACCACCGCCACCTGTAACCATACAGATTTTGCCGGTAACTAATTCTTTGATTTCCTTTTTATCAAATTCAATCGGTTTTCTGCCGAGTAAATCCGCAATCTTAATTTCCTTTGCCTGAGAAATAAGCTCTGTGTGCTTATCATCAAACAGAAGCTCGCTAAGATAAGGAATCACCTTGATTTTGCACTCGGTTTCCGAACAATAATCAAGAATTTTACGCTTTTCCTCTTCTTCACAAGACGGAACGGCAACGATAATATTGGTAATTTTATTATCGACGCAAATCTTAGGAATTTCTCTGCACACTCCTAATACAGGTACACCGTTAATGCTTCTGTTAAGCTTTGTTTCGTCATCGTCAACAAAGCCTACTGCCATAAGGTTACGGGCAGGACTGTTTTCATCATAGCTTGCATTCTGAATTTCAGTCAGAATCATTCTGCCTGCATTACCGGCACCAACAATAAGCGTACGTTCGCAATTTTCTGTTCTGCCAACCTCTGTAAGGTCAAGAAAGGTGCGTTTAAACAATAATCTAAACAAAAGTACACCGCCTGTTGCCACAACAGCGTAAAGTACAACAAACAGCGGTGACTGCTGTATCTGCAAAATTGACATAATAACATAGCTTAACGCAAATCCCGCTGCCATTGCCAAACCGCAAACCAGATAATCCTTTACATTAAAATATCTCCACAGTCTTTTATATGCACCCGCACCAAACATAAGAATTATACACAAAGCAAGATTTACTACTATAGTATAAAGAAGACCCCTGCTTGCCTCAGAAATTTGCGGAAAAACAAGCGATAATCCGTAATTCAACACAATTCCGCTAACTACAATAATAAATACATCAGCCAACGCAAGGATAACCTTGCGATAATTAAATTTTCTCATTTTTTTAATTGTCCCCTGCAAATCTTTACTATTGTATAAAATTTAATATAAACATATCTACGAAATTAAAAATATTATACAAATTTAATACACAATATTATACATCAAAATTCACTTTTTGTCAAATTGCAAAGCAATGCACTTTTCTTATTTACATAGATAATATATATGTTTTTTCACCAGATTTGACAAATACTAAAATTAGATATAATATAATTTTATAAACAATATAACATTATTCTTAAAAAAGGACATTTTTATAAAAAAGCAAAAATTAAATTACCTTTTATTATTTTTTCAGCTTTATCTGCTCTGGTAATCGGAGAATTAATACGCAGCAATCTGTTTTTAACAACTGCCGAATACAATCTAAAAGCCGCTAATCTTAACGACAATCTAAAAATTGTCTTTATCTCAGACCTGCACAATAAAGAATACGGTGAAAATAATAAAGAGCTTGTTCAAAAAATTTCCGAGCAAAATCCTGACTTCATCGCAGTAGGCGGTGATATGGTAACTCGTACATTCGTTAATGACGATAATATGAAAAACATTCTCACCAAGCTTTCCGAAATTGCACCGGTTTATTGCTGTCTTGGCAACCATGAAAGAGATATTGCCGACAAAATTGACTTCAAAGCAGATATAACCGCCTGTGGTGCTACTTTACTTGATAACGAATCTACATTTTTCACGACTAAGAACGGTCAAAAAGTTCTTATTGGCGGTTTGTCCGACTATCCGTATTACGATTTTAACGCTCCGGACTATGACACACCCGAGGCTCATTTTTGGGAACAATTTAAAGAACAATCCGGCAATTACTACTCAATTCTTTTGCATCATCAGCCCGAATACATCACAGATATGGTTGCAGAGTCAAATGTTGAGCTTGTCTTATGCGGCCATACCCATGGAGGACTTGTGCGCATTCCTTTTGTAGGCGGAGTAATTGCACCAAATCAAGGTCTTTTTCCTCAATATGATAAAGGAGAATTTGACTTTGACAACTCCGCTATGATAATTTCAGGCGGACTCGGGGTTTCAAACCCTGTTCCAAGATTTAATAATCAACCCGAAATTTGCGTAATAAATATAACCAAGGGCAATTCCTAATCGGAACTGCCCTTTTGCTTTAACCTAAAACCTTTTTAGCTGTATCTACACTTTCCTTTGCATCTCTGCAATAGTAGTCAGCACCGATTTTCATTGCGTACTCCTCGGTAAGAACAGCACCGCCAACAAAAATCACGCACTTACTGCTGCCGTCAGGATTTTGTAACTCCTTGGTTTCTCGTACAAGCTTAATTGTATCTTCCATACTTTTCAGTGTGGTAGTCATAAGTGCCGACAAGCCAATCATCTTAATATCCTGCTCAATCGCTGTATCAACCACAAGCTGTGGGTCAACATCTTTGCCGAGGTCAACAACAGTATAACCGTAGTTGTCAAGCAATACCTTAACAATATTTTTACCGATATCGTGAATGTCGCCCTTTACGGTTGCAACAATAATTTTACCCTTGCTTACGGTTTCGCCGCTTGTCTTTGAAATATGTTTTTTAATAACATCAAAGCAAGCCTGAGCTGCATTTGCACTTTGAATAAGCTGCGGCAAAAAGATTTTATTCTTTTCAAAGCCGTCGCCCACATTGTCAAGAGCCGGAATAAGCATTTCGTTTACAATCTTCATGGCATCTCCGGTTTCGGCAAGCATTTTTTCTGTGAGCAACGCACCCTCTTTTTTAAGTCCGTTGAATACCGCTGTCATAATATCCATATCGGCTGCCGCATTGCCGTTTGTGGGAGCAGTCGGGGCAGCGTCATTGTATGCGGCGATAAAGTCCATTGAGTTTTTATCAATACCGTCAAGCACACGATATGCACGAACAGCACCGGTAATTGAATCAATATTAGGATTGATAATCGGCAGGTCAAGTCCCTCTTCAAGTGCCATAGTAAGGAATGTTCTTGTAACGAGGTCACGATTAGGAAGTCCAAATGAAATATTAGATACACCAAGACAGGTCTTGCAGCCAAGCTCAGTTTTTACTCTGTGTAAGGCATTAAGAGTCTGACGGCAGGCTGACTGCTCGGCTGAAACTGTCATTGTAAGGCAGTCAATGAAAATATCTCTCCTGTCAATGCCGATAGCCTCTGCCCTCTCAACAATTCTCTTGGCAATCTCAAATCTGCCCTCTGCTGTCTTTGGAATACCGTCCTCGTCGAGTGTAAGACCAACCACACAGGCACCGTATTTTTTAACAAGAGGCAAAACTGTACTAAGGCTCTTTTCTTCACCGTTTACTGAGTTTACAATAGGTCTGCCGTTGTAGGCACGAAGTCCTGCCTCAAGCACATCAGGCTTTGTAGAGTCAATCTGAAGCGGTGCATCACAAACACTCTGAATAGCTTTAAGCACACGCACCATCATCTGTTTTTCGTCAATTTCAGGGTGACCGACATTTACATCAAGAATTTCTGCACCGGCACCGGTCTGACTTAACGCCTGAGTAAGAATGTAGTCGATATTGTTATCCACAAGTGCCTGCTTAAAAAGCTTTTTACCGGTAGGGTTAATTCTCTCGCCGATAATTCTGGGGTGATTAACTTCTACCACTGAGCTTGCACTGCATACAACAGTATCAACGCTACGCTCTGATGGCTGATATTTTTTATCTGCAAGAGCCTCTTTTAGAGCCTTGATATAATCAGGATTAGTACCGCAGCAACCGCCAAGCACCTTTACGCCATACTTTAATAATGAAAGAGAGGCCTTTGCAAAGTCCTCCGGCATAACATCATATTCATTGGTGTTAGGGTCAGGCAAGCCTGCATTTGGCTTAATTACAATCGGAAGATTTGTGTATTTTGAAATCTCGCTTACAATCGGCTCAAGCTCATCAGGTCCAAGCGAACAGTTCACACCGAGTGCGTCAACACCGAGGTGCTCCATTGTTACGGCAAAAGCAGACGGCAATGTGCCTGTAAAAGTACGCATATTGCGTTCAAATGTCATGGTGGTAAATATAGGCTTGTCGCTGTTTTCCTTTGCTGCAAGCACAGCAGCTTTAAGCTCATATAAATCCGTCATAGTTTCAAAAACTATAACATCTGCATCTTTGCCTGCAAGAATAAGCTGTTTGTAGTATTCATACGCTTTTTCAAAAGTAAGTGAACCGGCAGGCTCAAGCAGTTGACCGATAGAACCTATGTCGAGAGCAACAAGTGCCCTGTCGCCTACCGCATTTTTAGCAATGCTGACACCTGCACCTACAATTTCTTCAACACTGTAGCCACAGCCCTCAAGCTTATACGCATTCGCACCAAAAGTGTTGGCATATACAACATCAGCACCGGCATCTACATAAGCCTTGTGAAAAGACGCAATAAGCTCCGGATGTGTAATGTTGAGTGTTTCCGGCACTTCGTCATAATGAACGCCGCTTTTCTGAATCATAGTGCCTGTTGCACCGTCAAGTATAATAAATTCCTTTTCCTTTAATAATTCTCTAAACCCCACAATGAAGCCCCTTTCTTCTGAATTTACAGGTTTCTCTCATATTACAGATAGCACAGCCACGCTTTTTTCTCTCAATCGGATTTTTAGAAAGTCCCATTACCGCAGTAACCGACTTAGCGGGCGTAAGCAAAAAATTTTCATTGGTGCAAAGACCGATTTTCTTAGGTGCGTCAAGCATCTGAATAATAGTCTTTTGAAGTTCTATAGGATAGTCGCCGTAACCGGGACTGAATCTGAATGTCATATTGTAGTCGCTGTATTTTTCAGCCATAAGCTTGTCAAAGCTACTGCAAACCTGCTCAACGGCAACGCTTGCAAGGCTGTCCATAACCACAGCACGAGCCATATCTGAAATCTGAGAAATTCTGATAAGCTTGTCAACCTCAGCACCAATAGTGGCACACATAACAATTGCCTTTTCACAGCCGTCAAGATGAGCTTTTATATCGTTTCCGCCCATAATAGCGTCGCAAGGCAAATCCTTTTCTATATATAAGTATTTTGGCGTAGCTTTTTCAAGCACAGCCTTTTCACACTCGTTCATCAGTACATCCATTCGGTAGTTAAGCTGAATACCTGCACCGCCAAGATAGCGCACTGCCTCACCCCTGTTTAGCTTTTCTAATTTTATCATAATAAAACCCCTATACATCAATGCGGCGATTACAGTTTTGCTTAAAACAGCAATTCCGACCACATTGCTAAACATTATTGTAACACACAACCGTAAATAAAACAATACAGGTAATTATTTTTTAATTAATCTTAAAAGCCACAAAAACGGCTGTTTTACTTAAAAAGTTGCATTTTTTATTAAAGTATGTTATGATTAAAATGTATAAATATGTACCGAAAGGAATTATTACACTATGAATACATTCAGAATAAAAAAAACATTGTGCCTTATTGCGGCACTTGCACTTATCCCTGCCTTTGCAGTCGGTTGTTCAAATGACAAAAGCGAGTCTGAAAGCTCAGCACCGCAGGCAACCACAACAGCCGTTGCAACAAGTGACGAGGCTAAGGTTGGCAAGCCTGCCGTATCTGCACTTGAAGATATGGGCATTGTGCCTGCAACCGTTGGCATCAATCCTTCAATCAACTATGACAGCAATCCTGTAGGATTTCAGCTTGACGCACCAAAAGACGGTGACACTATCGCAATTATGCACACCTCAAAAGGTGACATTAAACTTCGCCTTTTTGCAGACCAAGCACCAAAAACCGTTACAAACTTTATTAACCTTGCCAAAGAGGGCAAATATGACAACACAATTTTCCACCGTGTAATCAATGATTTTATGATTCAGGGCGGTGACTACGAAAACGCTGACGGCACAGGCGGCACAAGCTCCTACGGCGAAAGCTTTGAGGACGAATTTTGCGACAAGCTCTTCAATATCAGAGGTGCGGTTTCAATGGCAAACAGCGGCCCTGACACAAACGGAAGTCATTTCTTCATCAACCAAACCACACCACAGGCTTACAAAAACAACGGCGGTTTCTCTGCCTATGAAAGTCAATGGGAAAACATCAAGGCTCAGCTTCAGAACTACAAGGACAGTGAGCTTTTCTCTGCTTTTGTTCAGCAGTACGGCACATTCTGCTACAACACAGAGGTTGTAAGCGATGAAATCAAAAAGCTTTATGATGACAACGGCGGCAATCCTTATCTTGACGGTGCTTACAATGCGGTTGACAGAGGTCACACAGTATTTGCACAGGTAATTGAGGGTATGGATGTAGTAGATGCCATTGCCGCAGTAAATGTTGACTCATCTACAAACAAGCCGACAGAGGACATTACAGTTTCTTCTGTAGAAATTACAACCTATTCAGCACAGTAAGAGGTTAATTATGAACGGAAAGCCTATAATTGCAATAATGTATGATTTTGATAAAACTCTTTGTACAAAAGATATGCAGGGATATGGCTTTATTCCGAGTCTTGGCATAACCGAGGACGAGTTCTGGAGCTATACCAACGAAATCGGCAAAAAAGAGCATATGGACTCAATTCTTGCATATATGTATGCAATGGTGAAATTTTCTAAGGATAAAAAAATTCCTCTGCTCAGGCAAAAGCTTGTGGAAACAGGCAAAAAGGTTGAGCTTTTTGAGGGCGTGACAGATTGGTTTGCACGAATCAACAGCTTTGGTGAAAAGCAGGGTGTTTGCGTTGAACATTATGTTATTTCCTCCGGTCTGAAAGAAATCATTGAGGGCACTCAGATTGCAAACGAGTTCAAGAGCATTTTCGCCTGCGAGTTTCTTTATGACGAAAACGGCAACGGCGTGTGGCCCAAAACCGATGTTAATTATACCAACAAAACCCAGTTTGTATATCGCATAAACAAAGGTGTGCTTGATGTTGCCAATGACAATGACCTAAACAAATCAATGCCCGACGACAGCAAGCGTATTCCGTTCTGCAATATGATTTACATAGGCGACGGACTTTCTGATGTGCCATGTATGAAGATGATGAAAGCCTACGGTGGTTACTCCATTGCGGTGTATCAGAAAAAGGATTCAAAGGTGGAGGATCTGCTCAGGAGAGGCAGAGTTGACTATATCTACCCTGCCGATTACAGCGAGAACAGCGGACTTGACGCAACAGTAAAGAACATTATAAGTAAAATGTCAATCAGCGAAACCCTCTACAGAGAATACTCAAAACAAAAGCACGAGATTAATACTTGATTTTCGGACAATTTCAAGCATAGGCTCCGTAATCAATGTTGGAGTAATATTAATAAATTATGTTTTTTATTACGAGAAGATAGTTTGCAAAATGATAATTTTCTTCTTCCCGACAATAACTTAGTAACAGTCGGGAGTTAAAAGTTTTGAAATCGCCTACACTTTCTGCTCGGACAAAGAAATTTAGGTCGAGCCTTTTTAAAGGCTCGTGGGTTTGGGCAACGCCCAAGAAAAGCTGTTTCCATTGCAATTTGTAAGGCACAAACAGCAACGCTGTTTGTGTGCTAAAGCAAAGTTTGACAAAACAGGCGACAGCCTCTTAATAAGAAATGATTTATAAAAAAATAAAAAGAATATCATTTCTGTTTTTGTTGCTATCGCAATTATAAAGCTTTCACTATTGTGTTCAAGCCGCCAAACAGCAAGCTGTTTGGCTATCAAAGCCTTGCGTTAGTTTAAAGTATTGTGGGCTTTGCCCACACCCACAACCTTTGAAAAAGGTTGACCAAATTTTTATTTTCGAGTATAAAGTCTGTGCTGATTCAAAGAAAATTTCCCGACCGTTGCTAAACCATAATTCCCCAACTACCGAAAAAGAACCAAATCACAAAAGTTTCACCCCGACAGTTAGCTGTCGGGGTGTTGTTATTTGTATTGAATATAATTAATTATACAACAAAGATGCAAGAAAAACAATACTTCATACTGTTCCTCTTGCATCTTTTAATGACAATTTTTTATTTAATTAAAGCAAACTTATAAACCATTGGTCCCCTAAACTCATCAAAATCTGTTTTTTCCTCTTGCAACCATTCCAACAATGTAGAAGGCTTATAACCGTAAAACGTACAGTTAGGGTTAATGTATCCATTAGTAATCATATTGTCGTTATAAAAAGCTGCTGGTCCTATAGTCATTGTAGGATTATAAACATAAACTTTTTTAAGAGAAGTATTTTTAAAACTGGAATCTTCTATAACCTCAACATTTTTTCCAAGGATTATTTTTGATAAACCAGTACCCATAAAAGCACCAGAACCTATCTTTCTAACACTATCAGGAATTTTTACATAAGTTAAATTTTCACAACCCGATACAACATCATCAGAAATTTTGGTAATCGTATTAGGGAATTTAATTTGTTTTAAATTACTATCACCATAGAAACATCTCTCATGTAGTGTAACATTGTCAGATAAGAAAACATATTGTAAACCTAAATTTGATTTAAAGCTATCTCTGCCAACATCATAGCCAGACGGAATGAAAGCTGAATTTAATACAAGACCATAATAATCAGAAAAATAAAATTTACTATTGGTAGCAAAAGAAAATCCCAATGCATCTTTTTCGTACACTTCGCTGCTACCTAAACATGTACCCTGGACAGAAGAAAAAGCAGATTCAATGCCATTTACAGTAACACCACCATCTGTTTTAGATGGAAACACAACATCTTTATTTTTAAGATCGTATGTACCAATAACCCTTAAACCGCTATCCCATCTATTTTTTACTGCAACATAATGATAGAGCCAAGTAGAATCTCTAAAATAAATTCCATCCCCCATTTTCATGACACTTTCATCATTTTTAATTAAATAGCATCCCTTCATAGCTGCCAATACATCTGATGTCAAGTATTTTGAGTATGCTTTTCTATATTTTGCATCATTATCTTTAACTTCCTGAGTAATAGCTTCCGCTTTTCCGCCTGAGAGGTAGTTCTGAATATAAGTAACATCATTAACCGAAATCTGACCGTCATTATTAAAATCAGCAGACAAAAAGTTAGATATATTAAAATCAGCAATATCATCTGCAAGGTACTGCTGAACATAGGTAGCGTCATTAACATCTACCACACCGTTTAAATTTACATCGCCAACTTCCTGCTTTCTCTTTATATACTCATCAATAAAGGCATTAAGGTCTGAAAAATCAACCTTTCCGTCACCGTTTAAATCCGCAGCCTGTGCAAATACAGAGTCGGTACAGTCCGGCTTATATTGTTCATTAAGATAATCATTAAGAGCGGCAATATCTTCAACATTTACTTTTCCGTCAAAATTCACATCGCCGAGCATATGGCTTTCAAGCTCATTTGCATTTGCAGTAAGCATTGCCGAGCCGGTTGCAAGCATAGATACCGCAAGAGCAACACAACACATCTTTTTTATCTTCATAAATCTATACCTCTCATCTATAAAATTTGTAATAATTATAGAATATTTGTGAATTTTTGTCAATGCAAAATTATGATTTTTATTACGAAAAAACAGTTTGCAAAAGTAATTTTCTTCTTCCCAACAATGACTTAGTAACAGTCGGGAGTTAAAAGTTTTGAAATTGTCTACGCTTTCTACTCGAACATAAAAATTGGGTCAACCTTTTTTAAGGTTGCAGGTGTGGACAGAGTCCACAAAGCTTTTAGCTAACGCAAAATTATGATAGCCAAACAGCTTGCTGTTTGGCGGCTTGAACACAAAGGCGAAAGCTTTATAACTGCGACAGCAACACAAAAAGCCATTATTATTTACGGTTCTGTTTTTAATATTGGAGTAACATTGATAAATTATGGTTTGTAACGGTCGGGAAATTTTTGCTTGAATTATTGCGGACTTTATACTCGAAAATAAAAATTTGGTCAACCTTTTTCAAAGGTTGT
>NZ_JBGVJL010000069.1:0-21155 GCF_045129435.1 Ruminococcus sp.
ATAACGGTCGGAAAATTTTGTTTGAATTAACACAGACTTTATACTCGAAAATAAAAATTTGGTCAACCTTTTTCAAAGGTTGTGGGTGTGGGCAAAGCCCACAAATACTTTACGTTTATGCAAAATTCTGATAGTCAAACAGCGTTGCTGTTTGTGCCTTATAAATTGCAATATTGGAAGATTTTATGGGCTCTGCCCATCCCCGCAAGCCTTTAAAAAGGCTTGACCTAAATTTCATGTTAATTATACAAAGCTCTCTGCTAAACAATAATATCCCAAAACTATTGAAAAAGAACCTATAAATTTAAATATGCAATAATTAAAAATACACTGCATAAACATATTTTTAAGCCTAAAAAGCAAATTTCTTATCAATACCATGTTATTATTCGCTGTTATCAAGCAAATAATAACAAGCTGTTTGTTAAGCAAAATGGGCTGACCAAAAGGTCAGCCCAAACGAATCTAATTATTTCTAATTAAATTAGAGCATCTCTCTCTTGCGAATGACGAACATAACGCCTGTAGCAGAAACAAGGAGAGTAAGAATTACAACTGCGAGTGTAGCGTCACCAGTCTTAACTGTGCCGTTATCATTTGTAGTTGTGTTGCCCTTTGTAGCTGTGTCAGATGTACCTGGCTTAACTGTAGCACCTGTAGCTGATGTAGCGTCTGGTGTTACTGTAGAAGCTGGATCTACTGTTGTAGCAGGATCTGAAGCATCTGTTGCTTTTGTAGCCTCTGTAGCTTCAGTAACCTTTGTAGCATCTGTTGCTTCAGTAGCCTTAGTTGCCTCTGTTGCTTTTGTAGCTTCAGTAGCCTTTGTAGCTTCTGTTGTAGCAGTTGTTTCAACAGCCTCTGTTGTAGGCTCAGTTGAAGGAATAAATGTTGACTCTGTAAGAGTTGTCTTTCTTGACTGAATTGGTGATTCGTCAACAACCTTATAGTCAACTACGAAAGAGTTCATTGAGCTGCTGTCAAGCTGCATTGTGTCAGGATTGATGTCACCTGTTGTAAGAACTCTTACATTGAGGTCGATTGTTGTTTCAACATTCTCAGGCTCACCAACTACATCGAAGTTAACCTGTACGAATGGCTGCTCCGGATCAATCTTGTAAAGCTTAAGGCTTGATGCGTTAGCATTAATCTTACCAGGAAGCTTAGTGTTGATAACATCGCCGCCCTTAGATGTGATCTGTGGCATAATTGTTAAAGCGTCGCCATCTTCGTTTAAGTTGTTAGCATTCTTGTACTCAAGAACTGATGGATCAAATGTTAAGTACCACTCGCAGTTTACGAGCTTTCTGTCAAGACCAAGGTAGTAAGTAACTGTAACCTTCTTAGTTGAGTTATCATACTCAGCCTTAGCTGATGGGAATACATTTGATGTAGCGTTTACAGTAAGAGCTGGCTTCTGTGCAGGAGCCGGAGCTGTTGTAGCCTCTGTAGCCTCTGTAGTAGCTTCTGTAGCCTCTGTTGTAGCTTCAGTTGCCTCTGTTGTAGGCTCAGATGGAACAACATGGTTTTTCCAATCCTCAAGAGCCTGCTCAATTGACATATACTCAGTGTTGTAAATAGCACCTTCGCCCTTAACTGGCTCATAACCATACTGACCGTTGCCATAGTAGTAGTACCACTGACCAACGCAAGTCTTCTTCTGGTTGAGTGGGTTGATGTCGATTCTCTCCTGGTCGATAACATAGATCATGTTGTTGAAATCTCTGATACCGTCTGGATACATCTCGTTATCAGGATCGAAGCCATCAGCACCTGGCCAATAACCCCAAGCCTCGTCGCCGTCGCTGTTTACACATGTAATATCAGTTGTCTGAGCAGCCTTTGTATACTGACCAGCCTCTGGATCTTCACCACCGTCAACATAGTTGTTGAAGATAATCTTTGTTACATCTGTAGGAGCGTCAATGTAGAAGATGTTTTCATTCTCTGTCTCGTGGATCTTGTACATATCCTGCCATGTTGGGCAAGAATCAGTACCTTCCCACCAGTATGCACCAGTTGTTGTTGTGTACTCATTTTCCCAGTCCTGTGGCATATAGAAATAATATCTATATGTGTCAGTACCTTCTGATGGCTGATAGTAACCATCTTCGTCTGTGTCAGCTGAAACGCTTACTGCTGCAACTGCTACCATTGAAGCAGAAAGAGCCATAGCCAACATAAGACTAATGATTTTCTTGGACATTAGAAATTTCCTCCTGTAAAAATATGTTTCCGATTTTCTCGGTATGACAATTATATAACAATTTACTCAAAAAATCAAGGCTTTTTCAAAAAAACAGATCGATATTGGGGTGTAATAATCAACAAAAATAAGTTACAATTTTTAAACATTTTTGCAAGAATAATAAAACTGACTATTTCCTAATCACTTTATTTGTTTTCATTGTCAATATTAACTGTATCAGTATTTAAGCCGTTTTTCTTATTTTCTTTATTTCTGTAATACAGCACTCCCACAATAGCACCTGCAAGCAAGACAACTCCACAAATTATTACAATTGTTGTAACCGATGTTCCGGAGCCGTTCTGTGTAACTTCAACATACTGTGTTGCACCGTTATTTTGTGGAACAACAGTAGTGCGTTCACCAATTATAGACTTATGGTCGTTTTTTTGGTCTGTGTTGTCATCGCCCTTGCCGTCAATATAATTTATAAAATGGCCCTGATAGGTGTTGATATATTTATCTGACGATTCAACAACCGGAGTTTGGTTTGTTGCAAGGGCTTCCCCATTGCAAGTAATATCATAAGTGAAAGTATATGCAGTCAGATTTTCCATATCACTATCATACATTTCTTTTATGAAATATCTAATATTAGTATTACCGGCTTTTTTAACTTTAAAATTCATTGATGTTAATTGTGAGCGAGATGAAAAATCTGCATAATTTGAAATATCAGAAAAATTAAAAGTCATATAGCCGTCAAGCTTACCGTTGTAAATTACGCCGTTCAGAGTTTCAAAGCTTATAGAATCAGTATCGATTTCCAAATAATCTGTATCATAAAATACATAAGCCTGCATTCCCATTATGCCTTTATTCGCATCTGAGATATACATTGAATATGTAAAAGTATCGCCAACTGCAACCTTCGCCTGGTCATTAATTGTTGCTTCGTCAGCCGCACTTGCAGTAGCCGACACTGAGGCAAGCATAGTTAGGGCAGCACAACATGCTATAGCAGTTTTCATTTTTTTGAGCATAAAATCAAATCCTTAATAGTATTATATCTATTATATAATATTATAAACAGAATTTCAATCAACTTTTGCTTGTTTTAATCTGAATTTTATGTGATTTTATAATTATTTCTACATCAAATTGCCAAATTAAAATCAACAGTTTAATTAATTGCGATAAGTTATTGCTTTTATTATGAGAAGATAGTTTGCAAAATAATAATTTTCTTGTTCCCGACAATAAATTAGTAACGGTCGGGAGTTAAAAGATTTAAAATTTGCATAATTTTCTACTCGGAAATAAAAATTTGATCAACCTTTTTCAAAGGTTGTGGGTATGGGCAAAGCCCACAATACTTTAGATAACGCAAGGTTTTGATAGCCAAACAGAGTGCTGTTTGGTGGTTTAAGCACAATGGCGAAAGCATTATAATGCGATAGCAACACAAAAAGCCATTCTTCTTTATTAATAAATTATTTCTTTTAAAAAGGCTGTCGCCTGTTTTGTCAAACCTTGCTTTAGCACACAAACAGCAATGCTGTTTGTGCCTTACAAATTGCAATGAAAACAACTTTTCTTGGGCTTTGCCCAAACCCACGAGCCTTTAAAAAGGCTCGACCTAAATTTTTTGTAATCTATCCGAAACTTTCCACTAAACCATAATTTACCCTAACTATTGAAAAAAACAATTAACTCTACTATTTTAATTCTGCTCATAAAAAACACCCTCCGAATTAACGGAGGGTGAAAAACTATGTTTTATTATGCTTATAAAAGATTATTTAATCTTTTTGCGTGTGAAGTAAATAACACCTGTAGCAGATACAAGTACGAGGAGGATAACTACTGCCATAGAAGCATTACCTGTCTTAACTGTACCGTTACCATTGTTTGTTGTGTTATTACCGTTGTTAGCTGTGTCAGCTGTACCAGGCTTAACAGTAGCACCTGTTGCTGATGTAGCGTCCGGTGTTACTGTAGAATCCGGATCTACTGTTGTAGCAGGATCTGTAGCCTTTGTTGGCTCAGTTACAGGCTCTGAAGTTGGCTCTGTAACTGTAGTTGGCTGAGTTGTTGGCTCAGTAACTGTTGTTGGCTGTGTTACAGGCTCTGATGTAGCTGGCTGTGTTACAGGCTCTGAAGTTGGCTCTGTAGCTGTTGTCGGCTGAGTTATTGGCTCAGTTGTTGGCTCTTCAGAAGCATCTGTAATTGTTACAGTAGCCTTAGCACCTGTCTTTGTAGCATAATCAAAGTTTGTAAGATCAATTCTGAGTGTTACATCAGCTGTTTCATAAGGAACATTAACAACAAGGTTCTGTCCGTTGTAAGCTGCGTCAAACTCTACGCCTGATTCAGGAGTGAAGTTCTCTTCTGCACCGCCCCAGCTGTCAGCCCATGTGCCGTTAGCTGCGAACTTAACCTGATAGTTCTCAAATGCCTCAACGCCGCTGAATGTAATCTCATAAACCTTATCAGCAATCTGAGTCATCTCGTTTGCTGTTGGATCCCAGTTTGCATCGTTAAGCCAAGCACCATCACCGTTACCTACAGCGTGCATGCTGCGGATATCAATGTCAGAAATGAACTCAACACCGTCACCAGAAACAGTGATCTTACCTGTGTTGCTGTCATATGTAACTGTTACATCACAAGGTGTAACAACATTAAATGTTACATTGTTGCCTGTTTCGTCACCGATCCAGTTCTGACCGCCCTCAGCTGTATTTTCTACAACCTTGAGCTGGAGAGCTGTTGCAGGCTCAACATCTGTGAATACTTTTGTGAATGTGCCGTCACCGTTATCTGTCATAACATTTTCAGGAGCATCTGCAGGTGAACCCTTCCAAGCTACGCCGCAAAGCTCTTCTGAACCTGCTACAACATATGTTGAACCGGCAGGAGCAGGCTCTGTGGTAGGCTCTGTTGTTGTTTCAGGCTCTGTTACAGGAGCTGTTGTTGGAAGATCAGGAGTATACTTACCTGCCTTAACCTCTGTTTCAACTGTGTACTGTGTTGATGTGTTAGAAACAACGCCATCTCTTACGAGGCCCTCTTCCTGTGACTCATCTGTTGTACCGGCTGCTGTTGGAAGTGAAAGTGTAAGGTTAGAAACCTTAAGGTTTACTTCTGTTTCGCCGACAGCAAGCTTCTTGAATACTGCTGAAACGAATGGTGTCTTCTGATCGAAGTTATAGAGTGTGAGGCTTGACATATTACCGTTTACAACGCCTGCGTTCTCTGAATTTACTACAACACCATTTGTGTATGGAGTAATAACTGAATCGAGAGCGAGCATCTCTGGGTTATATGTAAGCATAAAGTCTGCATTAAGAATCTGCTTCTCAGACTGGAAGTAGTAAGTTACTGTTACATACTCTTCGTCCTCAGCAATTACCTGGCTTGAAGCTGGGAAGAGGTTTGAAGTAGCGTTAACTGTAAGTGTTGTAGCAGGAGCTGTTGTTGGCTCTGTTGTTACTGCCTCTGTTGTTGGCTCTGTTACAGGCTCAGAAGTATCTGTAACTGTTACAGTAGCCTTAGCACCTGTCTTTGTAGCATAGTCAAAGTTTGTAAGATCAATTCTGAGTGTTACATCAGCTGTAGCATATGGAACATTAACTGTGAGGTTCTCACCGTTGTAAGCAGCGTCAAACTCTACGCCTGATTCAGGAGTGAAGTTTTCTACTGCACCGCCCCAGCTGTCAGCCCATGTGCCGTTAGCTGCGAACTTAACCTGATAGTTTGCAAACTCTTCTACGCCGCTGAATGTGATTTCATAAACCTTATCAGCAACCTGAGTCATCTCGTTTGCTGTTGGATCCCAGTTTGCATCGTTAAGCCAAGCACCGTCGCCGTTACCAACTGCGTGCATGCTCTGAATGTCAAGATCTGTAACGAACTGAACGCCGTCACCTGTTACTGTGATCTTACCTGTAGCTGTATCATATGTTACAGTTACATCGCAAGCAGCAGTTACATTAAATGTAACATTGTTGCCTGTTTCGTCACCGATCCAGTTCTGTGCACCCTCAGCTGTATTTTCTACAACCTTGAGCTGGAGAGCTGTTGCAGGCTGTACATTTGTAAATACCTTAGTGAATGTACCGTCACCGTTGTCTGTCATAACATTTGCAGGAGCATCAGCAGGTGAACCCTTCCAAGATACGCCGCAAAGCTCTTCTGAACCTGCTACAACATATGTTGAACCGGCAGGTGTAGGATCTGTAGCCGGCTCAGTTACAGGCTCTGTTACTGGCTGTGTTGTTTCAGGCTCTGTTGCCGGTTCTGTTACAGGTTCTGATGTTTCAGGCTCTGTTACAGGAGCTGTTGTTGCAACAGTTTCAACAGGATTTGTAGCATTCCAGTCTAAACCGCCTGCATATATAACTGTATCAGTTGCTGTTACATGGCTGTTGCCTTCGCCTACAACATACTCTCTAACTACTGATGTCATTGTATCAGGATCAAGAAGCATATCATCAAGCTTAGCAGTACCAAGTGTGATAACTCTTGTGTTAAGATCTACAGTTGTTTCGCCCTCACCGATAACTGTAAATGTTACAGATACGAATGGAGTTCTGTTAGCGATCTTATAGAGTGGATATGTGATTGTAGATGCGTTACCGTTTACCTTACCGGCAATTGCTGTATTGTAAACGCCGCCTGATTTAACTGCAGGCATAAAAGTAAGGTTTTCGCCGTCAAAGTTGTTTGCAGTTTCAACCTTAAGAACAGCAGGATCGTATGTAAGATACCACTCAGCGTTTACCATATTCATATCAGCCTGGATAAAATATGTAACTGTGATAGTCTTCTGATCTTCGCTTACCTTATAAACTGTTTCTGGGAAATAGTTTGAAGTAGCCTTTACTGTAAGACCAGAAGCAGGAGCTGTTGTTGGCTCTGTTGTTTCTTCCGGCTCAGTTTCAGGAGCTGTTGTTACTACCTCTGTTGTTGGCTCTGTTGGCTCTTCAGCAGTATTTTTAACTGTTACAGTAGCCTTAGCGCCAGTCTTTGTAGCATAGTCAAAGTTTGTAAGGTCAATTCTGAGTGTTACATCAGCTGTAGCATATGGAACATTAACTGTGAGGTTCTGCCCGTTGTAAGCTGCGTCAAACTCTACACCTGATTCAGGAGTGAAGTTTTCCTCTGCACCGCCCCAGCTGTCAGCCCATGTGCCGTTAGCTGCGAACTTAACCTGATAGTTGTCAAATTCCTCTACATTTTTGTATGTAATCTCGTAAACATTGTCAGCAACCTTTGTCATTTCATTGGCTGTTGGATCCCAGTTTGCATCATCAAGCCAAGCACCGTCGCCATTACCAACTGCGTGCATGCTCTTGATGTCGAGATTTGTAACGAACTGAACGCCGTCACCTGTAACTGTGATTTCCTTTGTTGAAGGATCATAGTTTACTGTTACATCACAAGCAACTGTTACATTAAATGTAATGTTGTTACCTGTGCTGTCGCCAATCCAGTTCTGTGAACCGTCAGCACCATTCTCTACAACCTTGAGCTGAAGAGCTGTTGCTGGCTGAACATCGGTAAATACTTTTGTGTATGTACCGTCGCCGTTGTCAGTCATAACATTTGCAGGAGCATCAACAGGTGAACCCTTCCAAGACACGCCGCAAAGTTCTTCTACACCTGCGACAACATACTCTGTATCAGCAGCAGAAGCATTTACTGCGGCAAATGACAAAGATGTTACCATAAGCATAAGAGACACGACAAGGCTTAATGCTTTTTTGAACATTTTCTTTTTCCTCCTTTAATAATAATGCTTCTATAAGCTATTATATTATATAATAGAAACTCTCCAAAAGTCAATTGATTTTGACATTTTGGAGAGTAATTTTAATAGATTTGTAATATTTTGGTTAAATGCACAAAAACAAACTTGTTTTTTCGGTCATTCATAACCATTAATATTATGCGATTGCCAGTTCCAAGAATCATGGCACATATCTTCAAGTGTTTTTTCAGCTTTCCAGCCTAAAATTTCATACGCTTTTGTAGGATCTGCGTAACATTCCGCAATATCACCGGCTCTTCTCGGCTTGATGTCATAAGGAATTTCAATGTTGTTTACCTTGCTGAATGCCTTTACAATATCAAGTACGCTATAGCCTGTGCCTGTGCCAAGGTTAAAGATTTCTGTCCCCTTGTGCTTGTCTGCATAGTCAATAGCCTTTACATGTCCCTTTGCAAGGTCAACTACATGAATGTAATCTCTTACACCTGTGCCATCGTGTGTTGGGTAGTCATTACCGAACACACCGAGTCTTTTTAGTCTGCCTGCCGCAACCTGTGTAATATAAGGCATAAGGTTGTTTGGAATACCGTTTGGATTTTCACCGATTCTGCCACTTTCATGAGCACCGATTGGGTTGAAATATCTTAAAAGTACAACAGAAAGATTTTCGTCTGCCTTGGCAGCATCTGTAAGAATCTGCTCGTTCATAAGCTTTGTCCAGCCGTATGGATTTGTACAGCCGGTCGGCATTGTTTCTACAAGAGGAACACGCTTTGGAATACCGTAAACTGTAGCAGATGAACTAAATACAAAGTTTGCAACGCCGTACTTTTTCATAACCTCAAGCAAAGCAAGGGTAGAATCGAGGTTGTTTCTGTAGTAAGCAACCGGAATCTCGCAGCTCTCACCTACTGCCTTTAGACCTGCAAAATGAATTACAGCGTCAATCTTATTTTCGGCAAAAAGCTTGTCCAAAGCATCAACATCGCATACATCTATATTGTAAAGCGGAATTTTTGCACCTGTGATTTCTTCAACTCTCTCCATAGCCTTTGGTGAGCTGTTTGAAAAATTATCGGCAACAACTACTGTATGACCGGCATTTATAAGCTCTATGCAGGTATGTGTACCGATGTAACCTGCACCGCCTGTAAGCAAAACATTCATAACGATTTCCTTTCTATATATAATGTATAGCGTATCAGCACTTCTCAGGCTCCGGATATTCTACTCCGAAGGTTTCAGCTGTAACCTTTTTCATAATCTGAGCGTCAAGCGGCTTGTCTGCGAAATCAGTATCGCACTCAGCAATCTGATTTACAACATCCATCCCCTCAATAACCTTACCGAAAGCAGCGTACTGACCGTCAAGGTGAGGAGCATTTTTGTGCATAATAAAGAACTGTGAACCGGCAGAGTTTGGCATCATGGAACGAGCCATTGAGAGAACACCCTCTGTGTGCTTGAGGTTGTTTTCAAAACCGTTAATAGCAAATTCACCCTTAATGCTGTATCCCGGGCCACCCATACCGGTGCCGTCCGGACAACCGCCTTGAATCATAAAACCATAGATTACTCTGTGGAATGTAAGTCCGTCATAATAGCCCTTGTTTACAAGGCTGAGAAAATTATTTACTGTGTTAGGAGCAATCTCCGGATAAAGCTCTGCCTTAATAACCGAGCCGTTTTCCATTTCAATAGTAATTACAGGATTCTGTGACATATAATAATCGTCCTTTCATTATATATAAGTATTGATTAATAACCAAGTTATTTTCAACTCTAATTTTACGCTATATTTCAGAAAATAGCAAGTAAATTTTATATCATAAAAATATTTACTATTAGTAATTAATAACTTTACATTCTGCCAAAAATATGATACAATAAATATAAGTTTAGATATAATGTTTTTGTAATATTTTATCGAACTGTTGTATTATGGGATTGAACATTTATATTATCATTGTTCAAGGAGTGTTTTTATTGTCATTGTCAGTTCACAAATCAGCCGAAGATTACCTTGAGGCTATACTTTTAATCAAACAAAAACGAGGTTGTGTTCGCTCTATAGATATTGTAAATCTACTCGGTTTTTCAAAGCCAAGCGTAAGCGTTGCTATGAAAAAGCTCAGAGAAAACGAATATATCAATATGGACGGTGAAGGTTACATCACCTTAACCGAAAGTGGAATGGATATTGCTCAGAAAATTCTTGAAAAGCATAATTTTATTGCTGAACTCTTGATTTCTCTCGGAGTAAACGAAGATACTGCTTATGAAGATTCCTGTAAAATTGAACACGACATCAGCGAGGAAAGCTTTATAGCTCTTAAAAAGCTTTCCGGAATTTTAGCCAATAAATCTACAGACTAAAACAAATCAGTCAGTACCATTAATTTGATACTGACTGATTTTTTGTGTTTTTTATTAATCATTAGTTTTAAAATTTTTAATAGTTGGGTAAATTGTTACTTGTGACGGTTGGAAAATTATGCTTGAATTATTGCAGACATTATACTCGGACATAAAAATTTGGTCAACCTTTTTAAAGTTTGTGGGTGTGGGCAAAGCCCACAATACTTTAGCTAATGCAAAATTCTTATAGCCAAACAGCTTGCTGTTTGGTGATTTAAACACAATGGCGAAAGTCTTATAATGCGATAGCAACATAAAAAGCCATTATTCTTTATTAATGAATTATTTCTTTTAAATGGCTGTCGCCTGTTTTTTCAAACCTTGCTTTAGCACACAAACAGCGTTGCTGTTTGTGCCTGATAAATTGTTATATTGGAAGATTTTATGGGCTTTGCCCACACCCACGAGCCTTTAAAAAGGCTCGACCTAAATTTTTTGTTATTTATCCGAAGCTTTCTGCTAAACCATAATTTATCAATATTACCCAACATTAAAAAAATCTTAATAATTTTCAGCGTGAATTTCAAAATATGACTGTGGGTGAGCACATACCGGACAAACAGCCGGAGCTTTTTCGCCTACAACAATGTGCCCGCAGTTACGGCACTCCCATACCTTAACCTCACTCTTTGCAAATACTTCCTGCATCTCTACATTGTGGAGCAATGCACGATAACGCTCCTCATGAGCTTTCTCAATAGCACCTACCATACGGAATTTCTTTGCAAGCTCAGGGAATCCCTCTTCCTCAGCTGTCTTTGCAAAGCCCTCGTACATATCTGTCCACTCGTAGTTTTCACCCTCGGCAGCTGCTGCAAGGTTTTCAGCTGTACTGCCAATGCCGTTTAATTCTTTAAACCACATTTTTGCGTGTTCTTTTTCATTATCGGCAGTTTTCAGAAATAATGATGCAATCTGCTCAAAGCCATCTTTTTTTGCCTTAGAAGCAAAGTAGGTATATTTATTTCTTGCCTGTGATTCACCTGAAAATGCCTCAAGTAAATTTTTCTCTGTCTGTGTACCTGCATATTTGTTTGCCATAAAAATCAATCCTTTCAAAATCTCATATTTTCTATATTTTTATTATAAAACAGTAACGATTACTATATTTATATAATATACTATTATTTCTCTTTTGTCAACGGCTTTTTCAAATTTTTTAAAAATAAAAAGGCAATTTTTACATTGCCTTTATTAAATTAAAAATTATAAAGTTTATATAAGCTCAATCGGTGCAAGCTGCGGGAAAATATTTCTTAGTATTGTATATATCATTACAACAGCAAAAACAGTCCACCAAGAATATTTATTGTGAAGAAAAGTGCGGAGCTTTTTGCCAAAGGCTCTGAAAACAAGCTCTATATATAGTATAGCAAGCACTAAAATAGAACATATTATCATAGGATTTTGCCTTAGCGACAGAAGAACATCACCGTTTATAAGAGCAAACACCGCCCTTGTACAACCACAACCCGGACAATAAATGCCGGTAAGCACATACAAATAGCAAGGTGGCAAGGTTATGTATTTAAACGCAAATACTGAGCCAAAGTAAGCAAACAGCAATGCCGCAAACGGCAAAATGAAAACCAGTATTTTTTGATAAAGCTTATACGGAGTAAGAATAAAACCACCTCATAAATTAAACAGCGGACATATGCCCGCTGTTTTTGTTTTTATGTATGTAATCAATTAGCCAAAACTATATGAAGTTGAACCGCCAATGAAACCAATTACGAAGAAAACACCCCATAATACTAATGCAATAATAGAAAGTACAATACCGGCTGTTGCCTTACCGTTGTTTTCAGGCTGTCTTTTCTTTGAAATAATACCGAGAATAAGACCAACTATTGAGCATGGCAAACCGCAACAGAAAAATGAAACAATACCGAGTACCATAGAAGCTGTACCCATATTTTTAGCACTTGTATCCTCTACCTGATACTGATTGTAGTTTGGATACTGCTGGTACTGCTGATAATTATTCTGATTGTAGTTATTCTGATTATAGTAGTCTGGCTGTGAGCCGTATGGCTGCTGGTAATCCTGTGCACCGTAAGGCTGCTGATAGTCCTGAGCACTCTGCTGCTGATAACCCTGATTATTGTTAGCACCGTATGGCTGCTGATAATCCTGAGCAGAGTAGTTATTCTGCTGTGGGTCCGGACCGTTGCCCTGTGGGTTATTCCAAGAATCGTTGTTATAACCGTTGTTGTTGTAATTGTCCATCTTTTTCCTCCATAAATTTTGTAATCATAAGTAAAGCAAATTACTACAAATAAACATAATTTGTCTTTTAGTCCATTATAAAATAGACAGCAAAAAATGTCAACAAGAAATTAAAAAATGTCGCAATTATTTACATATTGCATTATAATTCAATGCTCATAGTGGCAAAAGCATTCAGGTCTGTGCCTGCAATATTGCCGCTCAAAAATTCATAATATCCCTGTGAGCCAACCATTGCTGCGTTATCACCGCAAAGCGATTTTTCCGGCATATAAAATGCAAGTCCACGCTTCTTACATTCCTCCTCAAGAGTAGAACGCAAAAGTCTGTTTGCCGACACACCGCCTGCAATAACGAGCTTGTCAACCTTTAGATCCTCGGCGGCTTTTAAAAAGTTTGTCTTTAAGCAATCAACAACAGCATATCTGAAAGAAGCACAAACATCAGCCTTATTAAGTTCTATGCCCTTTTGAGCCGAATTATGAATAAGGTTAATTACCGCAGTTTTAAGTCCCGAAAAGCTGAAATCATATTCCGAACCGCTTACTGTTGGTCTTGGAAGCTTGAACGCAAGGGGATTTCCTTCCTCGGCAACCTTATCAAGTGCAATTCCGCCCGGATACGGCATACCCATAGTTCTTGCCGCCTTATCAAATGCCTCGCCTGCCGCATCATCTCTTGTTTTGCCTATAATACGCATTTTTGTATAGTCCTCAACCATAACAATATGGCTGTGACCGCCCGATACTACAAGGCAAAGAAAAGGTGGTTTTAACTCCGGATTGGAAATATAGTTAGACGCAATGTGCGACCTTAAATGATGAGTAGGCACAAGCGGAAGTCCCGTAGAAAGTGAAAGTCCCTTTGCAAAATTTACTCCGACAAGTAACGCCCCTATAAGACCCGGTGCATATGTAACTGCAAGTGCGTCAATTTCTTTTAAAGTAAGACCTGCCTGCTCAAGCGAGCTTTTTACAACAGGCACTATTGCCTCGGCGTGTCTGCGAGATGCAATTTCAGGCACAACACCACCGTACAGCTTATGCTCCTCAACCTGAGATGCAACAACCGAGGATATAACCTTTCTGCCGTCCTCAACAACCGCTGCGGCGGTTTCATCACAAGAGGACTCTATTGCAAGTATCTTCATATAAAAAATCCTTTCGTTTTATCAGAAATACTTTGTCATTAGTATTGCATTTTCGGTGGGTGCCGAGTAATAGTTTTTTCTCTCTCCCACCTTAACAAAGCCTGCATTTGAATACAGTCTGATTGCATTTTCATTTGATTGCCTTACCTCAAGAGTAAGAAAAGCAAGGCCGTTTTTCTTAGCGAAGGTCACAAGCGTATTTATTAACGCTGTACCTATGCCCTTTTTGCGTGAGCTTTCGTCAACCGCCACATTAAAAATATAGCCCTCGTCAACAACAACATTCATTCCGATGTATCCAAGCACCTTGCTGTCCTCAACACTTACATAAAAATGTGAGCCGTCATTTTTAAGCTCAGATTCAAGACTTTTTAATGACCACGGATGCGAAAAGCATTTATTTTCAAGCTCTGCCACCTGCAAAAGGTGGCTTTCTGTCATTTCTTCAATTCTCATATTGCTTTAAAATTTCCTTTACAGCGTTGCAGATTTCATCTCGGCATTGTCTGTAAACCTCAACACCACACATATATGGATCGGCAACATTGATAACCTCAATCTTGTCTGCCGGAACTGAGCATTGAGTCATCAAAAAGAATTTGTGGCTTATGGACATACAATAGAACTTATCGTATTCATCAAGCTTTTTATCAGAATATGCGGTTGAGTGCATATCTGAAATATCAATACCGATTTCCTTGCAGACCTCAAGCGAATTTTCAGAAACAGGCATACCTGTAACAGTAGTAGTGCCCATACTTTCAGCCCTTACATCAAGACCTTTTTCCTCAGCAAAGTGATTAAAAACAGCCTGAGCCATAGGACTGCGGCAGGTGTTGCCTGTGCATACAAACATAATTTTATTTTTTGGCATCAAACCAAGTCCTTCCAATAGCAGCGTCAGCAGTAAGCGGTACAGAAAGCTTTACAGCATTTTCCATTTCCTCTTGCAAAAGCTTAGCCACTGTTTCCTTTTCATTTTCGGGGGCTTCCACAATCAACTCATCGTGCACCTGCAAAATAAGTCTTGCCTGCAAGCCCTCTTTTTTCATTCTTTCGTCAACCTTAATCATCGCAATTTTGATAATATCTGCGGCTGTGCCCTGAATCGGCATATTTCTTGCCACACGCTCTCCAAAGGCTCTCATCATATGCTTGCCTGAGGTAAGCTCCGGCAAATATCTTCTTCTGCCAAACATTGTTTCAACATAGCCGTCACGCTTTGCCTTTTCAACAACATTTTTCATATATTCATCAACACCGCTGTAATGAGCAAGGTAGTCCTTAATATATTTTGAAGCCTCTTTGTTGGTAACCTTAATATCCTTTGCAAGCGAATACGCACCGATGCCATATACAATGCCAAAGTTTACCGCCTTTGCACGACTACGCATTGTGGAATTAACCATTTCTACAGGCATATTGAATACCTGAGAGGCTGTGATTGTGTGAATATCTTCGTTATCGTTAAATGCTTTTATCATATTTTTGTCGCCGGAAATATGAGCAAGCACTCTTAATTCAATCTGAGAGTAGTCGGCGTCAACAAGCACCCAACCCTCTCTTGCGGCAAAAAATCTTCTTAACTCTCTGCCGATTTCGGTACGAACAGGAATATTTTGCAAATTCGGCTCTGTTGAGCTGATTCTGCCTGTACGGGTTTCGGTCTGATTAAAGCTTGAGTGTATTCTGCCGTCCTCTGCAATAACTTTTAAAAGTCCCTCACAATAGGTGGAATAAAGCTTTGCAAGCGTACGGTAGGAAAGCACCATTTCAACCGCCGGATGTTCGTAACGCAGACTTTCAAGCACCTCTGCGTTTGTACTGTAGCCGCTTTTTGTTTTCTTCTTACATGGGAGTCCTAAGTCCTCAAAAAGAGCCTTGCCAAGCTGTTTTGGCGAATTGATGTTAAATTCATAGCCAATGCTTGTGTAAATCTCATTTTCAAAATTTTTAATCTGCTCGTGCAGTATCTTACCGTAGTCCTCTATACCCTGTCTGTCAACGGCAAAGCCGAGGTTTTCCATTTTTGCAAGCACTTTTGCAAGCGGAATTTCAATATCTGTTAAAAGCTTTTCCTGCTCGTTTGTATCAATATCCTTTTTCAGCTTTTCACAAAGCATATCATACACCGCAAGTGTGGCAAGCTGAGGAAAATCCTCGTTTTTCGGAAGTGCAATTCCGTAGCCGCCACATAGATTTTCATCACTGTAGTCCTTTGCAGACGGCTCAATCAGATATGCCGCAAGCTCAATGTCAAAAGCAAGCAACTTAACCTCAATATTATTTTTATCGGCATAGGCAAATACCGCCTTGCTTGAATGAGTAAACTTCTGAATTTCTTCATCGGCAAGCAATTTATCAAAAAAAGCCTTATCCTTAACAATATAAACCTTACCGTCAAAAAGCAGATTGCAAACAGGGTTTTCACTATCTTTTAAATCTGCAATAAAATATGCCTTGCCTGTTTTTTTAATATTCTTATAAAGAATATTAACGTCAGCGTTTTCTGCTACTTCAAAATTTTGTGCTGTTGTCGGTTTTTCTTCCGCTGTCGGCATTTCTTTTAAACCAAACTTGTCGATAAGCGAGAAAAGCTCAAGCTTCGCCATAAATCTTGCACATTCTTCGGGGTCTTTTACCTCTACTTTGTAGTCCTCAAGATTTGTATTAATCGGAACTTCGCAGAAAATTTCACCGAGCATACGGCTGAGCTTTGCATTCTCCTCGGAATTTTTAAGCTTATTTCTGATTCCGTCCTTAACATCAATTTCATCAATATGGCTGTAAATGTATTCCACACTGCCAAAGCGTGAAATCAAATCGCCTGCACCCTTAGGGCCAATACCTGCAACACCGGGGATATTATCAGAAGAATCGCCCTGAATAGCCTTGATTTCAATAAGCTGTTTTGGTGTAACACCGTAGTCCTCAAGAATTTTGGCAGGTGTGTAGCTGATGTCCTGCTTGTTTGTGCAAAGGTGCACAGTTGTTGTGTCGGAAACAAGCTG
This sequence comes from Ruminococcus sp., assembly GCF_045129435.1. Classification (GTDB taxonomy): domain Bacteria; phylum Bacillota; class Clostridia; order Oscillospirales; family Acutalibacteraceae; genus Ruminococcoides. Next base: position 16,773 of record NZ_JBGVJL010000069.1, read on the forward strand.
CAAGCTATCTCTGTCACCGGTTGCAAGCACACATTCATTTCCGCTCTGCTCGCAAGCCTTTGCAAATGTTCCCAAAATATCGTCGGCTTCGTATCCCTCACAGGTCACAAGAGTGTAGCCCAAAAGCTGTAAAAGCTCCTTGAGCGGTTTCATCTGAGAGGCAAGCTCCTCCGGCATACCCTTTCTTGTTGCCTTGTAGCCTGCATAAGCCTTGTGGCGGAAGGTCGGAGTCCTGAGGTCAAAGGCAATAGCCACAGCGTCAGGATTTTCTTCGTTTTTTATTTTGGTAAGCATTGTAAGAAAACCGTAAATTGCATTTGTAAACTGACCGTCCTTTGTGGTGAGCGGTCTTATTCCGTAAAATGCACGATTTACTATGCTGTTTCCGTCAATAACAAGCATTCTCATAGCTTATACATCACATCCATTACTTTTCCGTTTTTAATATAAATTCTCGGTACACGCTTGCCGACAAGGCAAACTACTTCATAGTTAATAGTATCTGTATTTCTTGCAAGGTCATCGGCTGTCATTTCGCCGTTTTCACCTGTGCCAAAAATAGTTACCTCGTCACCGATTTTTACATCGTCAATATCGGTAACATCAATCATTGTCTGATCCATACATATTCTGCCCACAATTTTGGCTTTCTTGCCATTCACAAGCATATATCCGTCTTTTGCATTCTGACGAATAAAACCGTCTGCATATCCGATTGGAACAGTAGCAATTTTCATATCTTTTGGTGCAGTAAATGTTCTTCCGTAAGAAATATCCGCACCCTTTTTAAGACTTTTTACATACGCAACGGTTGACTTCAAGGTCATTGCCGGAATAAGGTTCAAATTATTCTGAATTTTATATGACGGAGCAAGTCCGTAAAGGATAATACCCGCTCTTACCATATCGCAATATGTATGCTCGTAATCTTCAATAGCACCGCTGTTTGAACAGTGGCAAATCTTAATGTCAATGCCTGATTCTTTAAGCTTGTCCCTTACATATGTAAAACAGCTATACTGCTTTTCAGTAAAGGCTTTGCCGTCCTCGGCTTCATCAGATACGCAGAAATGAGTAAACATTCCCTCAAGCTCAAGATTTTTGAGTGAGCAAACAGTTTTAATTTCTTTTACAGAATAATCATCTCTTGGAAACTCCTGACACATAAAGCCGATTCTGCTCATGCCTGTATCAATCTTAATGTGCATTTTGCAAACTACATTTTGCTCACAGCAAGCCTGTGAAAGCATTTTTGCATAATCAAGGCTGTAAACTGCCTGAGAAATATTGTATTCTGCAAGTCGTTTTGCCTCATTTGCAGGAGTAAAGCCTAAAATAACAATAGGAAGAGTTGCACCTGCCTCACGAATTTCAATACCCTCGTCAATATTTGAAACCGCAAAAAAATCAGCACCAAGCTGTTCGTAAAGCTTTGCAAGCTCTACCGCACCATGACCGTAGCCGTCTGCCTTTATAACACAGCAAAGCTTTGCTCTGCCGCCGACTTTGTTTTTTATTTCATTAAAATTATGCTTAATTGCATCAAGCGATACCTCTGCCCAGGTTCTCTTTAAGTAATTCATCAAACTACCTCTTTTATTTTTATTGCAATAGAATTTACGCTATAAAAATCAGCGTTTTTGCAAATTAAATTATACTGTCTTAAATATTTATTATAATACTTTTACACCGATAAATCAATCCATATTGACAAAGAAAAACTAAGTGCTAAAATATTAGTAGATTACGCACAAAAGGATGATTTTATGGAAATAAATATTCGCAAAGCAGCCACAAGTGATTACCCTGCTATGGTTGAAATTTGGAACGAGGTTGTAGAGGACGGTGTAGCCTTTCCTCAGCTTGATCTGCTCAATAATGAAAGCGGTGCAGAATTTTTCAGCTCTCAAACATATTGCGGTGTTGCAGAAAATTCTGAAAATCACGAAATTTTAGGCTTATACATTCTTCACCCGAACAATGTAGGCAGATGCGGTCACATTTGTAATGCAAGCTATGCTGTAAAAAGCAGTGCAAGAAATTTGCACATTGGCGAAAAGCTTGTTACCGACTGCCTTGCTCAAGGCAAGGAAAACGGCTTTAAAATTTTACAGTTCAACGCAGTTGTAAAGTCAAACCTCTCTGCCCGTCATCTTTACAAAAAGCTCGGCTTTGTTGAGCTTGGCACAATTCCAAACGGATTTTTGCTCAAAAGCGGAGATTACGAAGACATAGTAATTTACTATCACACACTTTAATTCACACATAAAATTATACCCTTGTCGCAAGACAAGGGTATTTTTCAGCTTAAAAGCATCTGATAATGCGGTATTTTATCTTCAAGATACGGGCCTTTGGTAACCTCAAAGCCAAAGCTTTTATAAAAATCAAGCAAATATGCCTGACCTGAAATTCTGATTTCCTGAATTTTCATAATATTGTGAATAAAGTCAATGCACTTTTGTACAATTTCTCTGCCAAGTCCTTTTCCTCTGTATGCCTTATCAAGCACAATTCTGCCTATAGACGGCTCATCATACGAAAGCTTTGGCGGTAAAATTCTTGCATAGCCAATAATTTTGCCGTCATCTTCAAGTATTAAGTGCATACATTTTTGATCTTTATCGTCAGGGTCAATTTCAAGGCAATTCTGCTCAATTACAAATACCTCAAATCTCAGCTTTAAAATAGCGTATAATTCATCGTTTGTAAGCTCGTCAAAGTTTTTAAATATCCATTCCATAACAAATCCACCTTAAAAAGGGCAGTCACAAGGACTGCCCCATAATTTTATTTTAAAGCGTCAATAGCTGCGGTGATGAGTGCAATCTGCTCTCTCTCCTTCTCAGCCTGTCCCTTTACCTTTTCAATAACAGCCTCAGGTGCTTTTGCAACAAAACCTGCATTGTTAAGCTTGCCCTCGCTCTGTGCAAGTCTTTTCTTAACCTGCTCAAGCTCTTTGTTAAGTCTTGCAAGCTCTGCATCTTTGTCAACAAGTTCACTTAAAGGAATATAAATCTTAGCGTCAGCTGTAACAACAGTTACCGCACCCTCAATATCGAAATGCTCGGCAACCTCTACCTCATTTGCAGAAGCAAGCTTCTGAATAAACGGTGTACCATTTGTGAATGTATCTGCAAATTTAGTTGCAACATAAACCTTAGCCTTTCTTGAAGGTGGAACATTCATCTCGCTGCGGCGGTTACGGATAGCTCGAATAGCGTCCATAACTTTCTCCATCTCAGCAACAGCCTCAGGGAAGTCAAGCTCTGCATTGTACTCAGGGTACTTTGCAAGCATAACAGTTTCGCCCTCGTGAGGAATTGTCTGCCAAATTTCCTCTGTTACATATGGCATAAATGGGTGGAGAAGTCTTAAAATCTGGTCGAGTACATAAAGAAGTACCTGTCTTGCGTTCTGAGCATCCTCGCCATCACCTGCAAGTCTTGTCTTTGCAAGCTCAATATACCAGTCGCAGTAGCAATCCCAGATAAACTCGTAAACCTTCTGAACCGCAATGCCAAGCTCAAATTTCTCAAGGTTTTCGTTTACTTCCTTGGCAACTGTGTTGAACTTAGACACAATCCACTTGTCCTCAGTAGTAAGAGTATCAGGAAGTTTATTCTCTACATTGTAATCGTCAATATTCATATGAACATAACGAGCAGCGTTCCAAAGCTTATTAGCAAAGTTTGCACAAGCCTCAATACGCTTTTCTGAGTATCTGATGTCATTTCCCGGTGAGTTACCTGTTACAAGTAAGAATCTGAGTGCGTCAGCACCGTATCTGTTGATAACATCAATCGGATCAGGGCCGTTGCCGAGTGATTTAGACATCTTTCTGCCAAGCTCATCTCTTACAATACCGTGCATAAATACGGTCTTGAACGGTGGCTGTCCTGTCTGCTCAATAGCAGAGAAAATCATTCTTGCAACCCAGAAGAAAATAATATCGTAACCGGTTACAAGTGTATCTGTAGGATAGAAATACTCAAGTTCAGGAGTTTTGTCCGGCCAGCCGAGTGTTGAGAATGGCCACAATGCTGAGCTGAACCAAGTATCGAGGGTATCCTCGTCCTGATGCAAGTGGTTTTTACCGCACTTAGGGCAAACTGTAGGAGTTTCCTTTGATACGATAACCTCACCGCAATCATCACAATACCATGCAGGAATTCTGTGTCCCCACCAAAGCTGACGGGAAATACACCAATCCTTGATGTTCTCCATCCAATGGTAATATACCTTTTCAAATCTCTCAGGAATAATCTGTGTCTGCTTTTCCTTAACACACTTGATAGCAGGCTTTGCAAGCGGTTCCATTTTTACGAACCACTGCTTTGAAACTCTTGGCTCAACAGTTGTCTTACAACGGTAGCAAGTGCC
>NZ_JBGVJL010000070.1:0-29608 GCF_045129435.1 Ruminococcus sp.
ACTTAAAGACTGTCACCTTCCACACAGAAGGTGTGGATTGAAATGCCCTCTATGACTTTTACTTTATATTTTTTAGGGTCAAGTCACCTTCCACACAGAAGGTGTGGATTGAAATTCGAAGAGGTTTAGCAACCCTTGTAAAAACTTGCGGTCACCTTCCACACAGAAGGTGTGGATTGAAATGCTGTAATATCCATCTTCAAGACATTCTTTTTTAGGTCACCTTCCACACAGAAGGTGTGGATTGAAATCGACTGTGGTTGAGTTTATCATTAATGGTGCAATGTCACCTTCCACACAGAAGGTGTGGATTGAAATAACGGGCGAAGGCTACGAATTTGTCAAAAACACGTCACCTTCCACACAGAAGGTGTGGATTGAAATCCTGAATAATCGTAATTTTCGTAGTCGCCTCCGGGGTCACCTTCCACACAGAAGGTGTGGATTGAAATTTATCGAGCATACCAGTATATTGTCCGACTGTTTGTCACCTTCCACACAGAAGGTGTGGATTGAAATCGACTTTAGGTCGAACTTCCTCAATCTCAACTCGTCACCTTCCACACAGAAGGTGTGGATTGAAATCCACATGGTCGATTATGATTGCCTTTTTCCCCGGGTCACCTTCCACACAGAAGGTGTGGATTGAAATAAGTGGCAAAACCACTTATATGAATAAATGGGTGTTGTCACCTTCCACACAGAAGGTGTGGATTGAAATCATCATTATCAATAATGCCGTTTGGATATGTAGCGTCACCTTCCACACAGAAGGTGTGGATTGAAATGCAACCGTCATATTTTTTAAAAAAATTAATCATTGAGTCACCTTCCACACAGAAGGTGTGGATTGAAATAAAAATGAAATATGACATACGACTTAATTTGTGAAGTCACCTTCCACACAGAAGGTGTGGATTGAAATTCTTCAACCATAAGCCTGATGAACTCTTCCGCACGTCACCTTCCACACAGAAGGTGTGGATTGAAATCCCTTTTCAACTTGTTTCATAAACAAAAATCGGTAGGTCACCTTCCACACATAAGGTGTGGATTGAAATACGGCTATTATAATAAGCCTGATAAGGAGGTGCGGTCACCTTCCACACAGAAGGTGTGGATTGAAATTGCTCATAATCAACGCCCTGCGGAATTTCACCAAACGTCACCTTCCACACAGAAGGTGTGGATTGAAATCTGTTGACTTTATAATTGATACGCTGTCGCTCTGGCGTCACCTTCCACACAGAAGGTGTGGATTGAAATCTCTAATAATTCTGATTGTCAGAAGTGTAATAGAGTACAAAGGAAAGAAGGAATCGTAATGTATGTTGAGCTTAAAAATATAAATAAAACCTTTGGCAATTACAAGGCTTCTGATAATGTTAATTTCGGAATTGAGCAGGGCAAGCTTATAGGACTTTTAGGCCCGTCAGGTAGCGGAAAAACTACAATTTTGAGAATGATAGCAGGACTTGAAACTCCTGACAGCGGTGAAATAATTATTGACGGCAAGGTTGTAAATGATATTCCTGCAAGTAAAAGAGGCATTGGCTTTGTATTTCAGAACTATGCACTTTTCAGATATATGACAGTTTTTGATAACATTGCCTTTGGCTTAAAAATTCAGAAAAAGGATAAGAAGTTTATCAAGGAAAGAGTAAACGAGCTTGTTGAGCTTATCGGATTAAAGGGACTTGAAAAGCGTTATCCAAGCCAGCTTTCAGGCGGTCAGAAACAGAGGGTTGCCTTTGCAAGAGCGTTAGCACCAAACCCAACACTTTTGCTTCTTGATGAGCCTTTTGCGGCTATTGACGCAAAGGTAAGGCAGGAGCTTCGCTCTTGGCTTAAAGAAATGATTGAAAAGCTTGGTGTAACAAGTATATTTGTTACACACGATCAGGACGAGGCGATTGAAGTTGCCGATGAAATCATTATTACCAACAAAGGCAGAATTGAGCAGATAGGTACTCCGATTGAAATTTATCAAAAGCCGCAGACTTCGTTTTCGGCATCATTTTTTGGTCAAACAACTGTGCTTGATGATTACACAAAATTCAGAACATTTGATGTGGTTGACGGTGCAGAAAAAGCCATTGTGCGACCTGAGTTTATAAAAATAACAAAGCTTAATGAGTCATTCAGACAGAAAGCCTCTGTATCTGTCGGTGAAGTGATTAGCACCGCTTTCAGAGGAAACAATATTGAAATTACCGTAAAATGTGACGGCGGAATTATCAGGGGCGTAAGAGGTCTTGAAGAGCCTGCTGTGACTGTGGGAGAAAAGGTAAATGTATTTTTGTACAGATTATTCGTTACAAAGGGCGATGAGGTATTTATACTTGAAAACAAATCGCTTGCAGAAGAATCAGTTATTATTTAATTTCAGCACACCGATTGAAAAAATCGGTGTGTTTGCTTTAGAATGGATTTGAATGAATAATATTGACATTATTTGTTGATAAGAGTATAATAAAACATATTAATTTAGTAGGTTTAATATGAAATACTCTTTGCGGTTGACTGACAGAGTATAATTGTTTTTGGGTGAAACTGATGTATTGCATAAGCGTTAATTATAAAAATTCTGATGTGAATATAAGAAAAAAGCTTGCCTTCTCTGAAAGCGTACAAAAGAATTTTCTTGCAGAATTTATTACAGATGAAAATGTCAGCGAGTGTCTGATAGTTTGTACCTGCAACAGAACAGAACTGTACTTTTGCGGAAATGAGCAGAGTGTGAGTATTGCAGAAAATCTGCTTTCAAGATACTGTGGTATAGACTGCGATTTATTGAAAAAGCATCTGTATTTGTTCTACGCAGATAAGGCTGTATGTCATCTTTTCAGGGTTGCAAGCGGCATTGAATCAATGGTTATTGGTGAAGATGAAATACTTGGGCAAATCAAGCTTGCCTACACATCTGCAAAGGATATGGGTATGACAGGCTACGAGCTTAATATGACTTTTCAGTCTGCAATGGCTTGTGCCAAAAAGATTAAAACTCAAACTGCACTTTCAAAAACTTCGGTATCAACTGCAACTCTTGCAGGCAATGAAATTGCACACTTTAAGGACAGAGTAAATGTTCTTGTTATCGGTGCAACAGGTAAAATCGGAACTACACTTGTAAAAAATCTGTTGTCATACAAAAATGTAACTGTTACAGCAACCTCAAGAAAGCACAAGGCTCAGACTGTGCAAAACAGACAGAGTATTGCCATAGCCGACTATGCCGACAGATACAGTTATATTGACTCTGCCGATTGTGTGGTGAGTGCAACAGCAAGTCCGCACTATACTATTACATATTATGACTTAAAGCAAAGCATAAAAACTGACAAGCCAAGGCTTTTTATTGATTTAGCTGTACCGCCTGATATTGACAGTACGGTAGAGCAAATAAAAGACTTGCGGCTTATTGGCATAGATTATTTTGAGAAGCTGGCTAAGGGTAATAATGAATTAAAACTTGACAGCGTTGAGAGTGCAAAGGAAATTATCAGGGAAGAATGTGATGTTCTGAAAAAGGATATTGCCTTTCATAATTTTTTGCCTTATATGCAGACTGTTAAAAATAAGCTTAGCGAAAATTCTTTAGAAGAAATAATATATAAATTCAAGGCTAATTTGCCTTCAGATGAATTTATAAAAATACTTGACGCTTTCAAAAGCTGTGGAGAAAAGATATAATGGCATATTTTCCGTTTTATATTGATATAGAAAATAAAAATATTCTTGTGGTAGGCGGCGGAACGGTTGCGTTGCGAAAGATTGAAAAACTGCTTCCGTTTAATCCCAAAATTACTGTGGTATCACCTAAAATAAACAAAGAAATTTTAAAACTTGATGTAAAAATAATTGAGCATGAATTTATAGACAGTGATTTGGAAAATGCTTTTTGTGTTATTAGTGCTACCGATAACGAGCAGATCAACGCACATATTTTTGAACTTTGCAAGGCGAAAAATATACTTGTAAATACAGTTGATGACAAGGAAAAATGCGGATTTATTTTCCCTGCCATAGCAAAGAAAAATTCCGTTACCGCAGGAATTACCACTTCGGGTAAAAGTCCGATATTTGCAAAGTACTTAAAAGAACAGTTCTTGAATTTACTTGAGAGTACAAACGATGAAACCGCAGAAATCCTCTGGCACTACAGAGATTATATAAAGAAAAATACCGCTGATGAAGAAGTGAGAAAAAGGGTGTTTTCAAAGCTTATGAATATGTGCATTTGCGGTGAAAAAATAAATAATGACATTGTAGATAAAATCATAAAGGAACAAAGCTGATATGAAAATTAAAATAGGCACACGAAAAAGCAAGTTAGCACTTGCCCAGACGGAAATGTTTGCAAATGCTTTGAAAAGCAAATTTTCAGATTTGGAAATAGAAATAGTGCATATTTCAACAAAGGGTGATAAAATACTCGACAAACCGCTTGCAATGATAGGCGGTAAGGGTGTGTTTATATCTGAACTTGAAAATGCGTTACAAAGCGGTGAGGTGGATATGGCAGTGCATAGTGCCAAGGATTTACCTCTTGAGCTTGCTCAGGGTCTTGAAATATCCTCGGCACTACAGCGTGGTAATTACAGAGATGTACTTCTTACAAGAAATGATAAACCTATAAGCAACAGTTCGAATTTTGTAGTTGGCACAGGAAGCCTAAGACGCCAAGGCTTTATCAAAAAATTATATCCCCTTGTTCAGATTAAAGATATAAGAGGAAATGTTGACACACGAATAAAAAAGCTGTTAAATAATGAGTATGACGGTATTATTCTTGCGGCGGCAGGGCTTGAAAGACTTTCTCTTTATAACAGCAGCGATTATACCGCAACACCGTTTGAACCAACAGCTTTTTTGCCGGCACCTTGTCAGGCAATTATAGTTGCAGAGAGCAGAAAAAACAGCGTGGTATCAGATATGCTCAGAAAAGTATGTCATTCACAAACTATGTTTGAATTTGAAACCGAGAGGCAGATTCCAAAGCTTCTTAATGCTGACTGCGGTATGCCTGTTGGTGCGTATTCAAAGGTAAAAGACGGCCGAATTGAGCTTACAGTTTCAACGGACTGCAAACATATTGTGACAGACAGTGCAGATATAAAAGACAGATTTATTCTTGCAAAAAGGCTGGTGGAAAAGCTATGAATAAAGGAAAGGTATATCTTGTAGGTGCCGGCTGCGGTGACTATGATTTAATTACTCTGCGTGGGCAGAACTGCCTTAAAAAAGCTGAAGTTGTGGTATATGACAGCCTTACGGATAAGCTGTTGCTTGAGTATGCAGACAGCAGTGCAGAGAAAATTTGTGTTGGCAAGAGGGCAGGCAGACACAGCGAAAAGCAGGAGAATATCAATGAAATTTTAATAGCTAAGGCTAAAGAGGGAAAAACGGTTGTGCGTCTTAAAGGCGGTGACCCTTTTGTTTTTGGCAGAGGAGGAGAAGAGGTACAGGCACTGCAAAACGCAGGCATACAGTATGAAGTAGTGCCCGGTATTTCCTCGGCAATAGCAGTTCCCGAGTTAGCCGGAATCCCTGTAACACACAGGAATTTAAGCCGCAGTGTGCATATAATCACAGGTCATACGGCACAGGATACCTTGCCCGAAAATATAAGAGAGTACGCAAAGCTTGACGGAACACTTGTTTTTCTTATGGGACTTAGAAAACTGCCTGAGATTGTAAGCGGTCTTGTCACAAACGGAAAGAACGAAAGCACACCCGTTGCCATTGTTTCAAACGGTGCATACGCAAAGGATAGCACAGTTAGGGGCACACTGAAAAACATATGTCAGCTTGCTGAGCAGAGCAAGGCAGAGCCGCCTGCAATAATTATTGTGGGCGAGGTAGCCGGTTTTGATTTTTCAGCTACCATAGAAAAACCGCTTAAAAATATCAATGTAGCTGTTACAGGCACTCATAAGCTTTCGTCAAAGCTTGGCAGAGAGCTAATGGCACTCGGTGCAAGAATTAACTGCATTGATTATCTAAGCGTTAAAGAGTATCAGCAAAATACTCAGCTTGACAACGCACTGCAAAATATTGATAATTATAATTACATAGTGCTTACAAGTATGAACGGTGCAGAAATTTTTATTAAAAGATTGAGAGCGTTAAAGCTTGATGTACGCAAGCTTTGCAATGTAAAATTTGCCGTTATAGGCAGCGGTACAGCCGGTGTTCTTGAAAAATACGGAATTTTTGCAGATATTATTCCAAAGGTTTATACTTCTGTGGATTTGGGCAATCTTTTGGCAGATACAGTAAAAGCAGATGAGCGAGTGCTTATTATGCGTGCCGAAAATGGGTCAAGAGAGCTTACGCAAATTTTAAGCGATAGCAATGTCAGCTATGATGATGTAAAAACATATGATATTTTGTCAGAGAAAAACTCAGAGGCAAGCACAATTACCGCTGATTACATAACCTTTGCAAGCTCATCGGGTGTAAACGCATTTTTTGAAAGCGGATATACCATTTCAGACAATACAAAAATTGTCTGCATAGGAGAGATAACCGCAAAGGCACTAAGCAGTCATAATATAAGCGACTACAAAATTGCCAGAACAAAAGATGTGGTCGGAATTATAAATACAATTATTTCAGATGTAAAAAAGAGAGTGGTTTAAATGAGAAGATTCAGACGACTGAGAGCAAATGAAAATATCCGCAGCCTTGTGCGTGAAACAAGAGTAGATAAGGGCGATTTGATTTATCCTATTTTTGTTGCCGAGGGAGAAAATATAAAAAAGCCTGTTGAGTCCATGCCGAATGTATATCAGTATTCACTTGACAGAGTAGATGAAATTTTAGCGGAAATAGTTGAAAGCGGAATTGCGGGCATTCTTATTTTCGGTATTCCACAGCATAAGGACGAAATTGCAAGCGGTGCTTACGATGAAAACGGAATTACCCAGCAGGCAATCCGTTACATCAAGGTGAAATATCCGTCAATGCTTATAATTGCCGATGTCTGCCTTTGTGAATATACAAGCCACGGCCATTGCGGTGTTGTATGTGGTCATAAAATTTTAAATGACGAAACCTTGCCTTTGCTTTCAAAAATGGCTGTAAGCCTTGCTAAGGCGGGTGCGGATATTATTGCACCGTCGGATATGATGGATGGCAGGGTGTCGGCTATCAGAAGTGCACTTGACGAAAACGGCTTTATTGACACACCTATCCTATCATACAGTGCAAAATTTGCTTCTGCATATTATTCACCGTTCAGAGATGCCGCCGAGTCTGCACCTGAATTTGGCGACAGAAAGAGCTATCAGATGGACTATGCAAACGGTAAAGAGGCTCTGCGTGAGATTGAAGATGACATTGAGGAGGGTGCCGATATGGTTATGGTAAAGCCTGCACTTGCATACCTTGATGTGGTAAAAGCCGCAAGCGAACGATTTGATTTGCCGCTTGTTGCATACAATGTAAGCGGTGAATACGCTATGGTTAAGGCAGCGGCTGAAAAAGGCTGGATTGATGAAAAAAAGATTGTTTCAGAAAATTTAATTGCCATAAAAAGAGCCGGTGCAGATATTATCATTACTTACCACGCACTTGACGCCGCAAAGTGGATTGATGAATTTTATAAGTAAGGGGTGCAGAAATGAATACTCAGAAATCGGAAAAGCTATACGAAGAGGCTCAACATTTTATGCCGGGCGGAGTAAACAGCCCTGTTCGTGCGTGCCGTTCTGTGGGCAGAGCACCACTGTTTATTGACCATGCAAAAGGTTCTAAAATTTATGATGTTGATGGCAATGAGTATATAGATTATATCTGTTCATGGGGGCCGAACATTCTCGGACACGCTAATGAAAGAGTTATAAATTCAGTCACCCAAACTTGCCGACAGGGGCTTACTTTTGGTGCTTGTCACAGCGGTGAAATTGAGCTTGCACAGCTTATTAAAAAGCATTTTCCGTCAATGGAAATGCTCAGACTTGTTAATTCAGGCACAGAGGCTGTAATGAGTGCAATTCGTGCCGCAAGAGGATATACCAAAAGAGATAAAATTATTAAGTTTGAGGGTTGTTATCACGGCCATTCGGACGGCTTGCTTGTAAAGTCGGGTTCAGGACTACTCACAAATTCTATACCCGACAGTGCAGGCGTTCCAAAGGGTTATACTGACAATACCTTGCTTGCAAAGTACAATAATAAAGAGTCTGTTGAAAAGCTTTTTGAAGAACATGGCGATGACATTGCCTGTGTGATTGTTGAGCCTTGTGCTGCAAATATGGGTGTTGTACCACCGAAAGAGGGATTTTTGCAGTTTTTGAGAGATATAACTCTTAAATACAATTCTCTGCTTATTTTTGATGAGGTTATTACAGGCTTTCGCCTTAGCATTGGCGGTGCTCAGAAATATTATAATGTTACACCTGACCTAACTACACTCGGCAAAATTGTTGGCGGAGGTATGCCGTTGGCTGTATATGGCGGTAAAAAAGAGGTAATGCAATGCGTTGCTCCTCTTGGCTCGGTGTATCAGGCAGGCACACTTTCGGGCAATCCTGTGGCAGTAAGTGCAGGAATTGAAACTCTGAAAATTCTTGAGGAAAACGAAAAAGAAATCTATACAAGACTTGAGGAAATTTCTGCTCAGCTTGAAAATGCCATGAAAGAATCGGGAATGAATGTGAATCGTGTAGGTTCAATTATGACGGTGTTCTTTACTGATGAAAAGGTAAAAGATTATGATACAGCCAAAACTGCTGATACCGCTCGCTTTGCCGAGTATTTCAGACATATGCAGGACAACGGCATATATACCGCTCCGTCACAGTTTGAGGCAATGTTCGTTTCCTTTGCACATACCGATGAGGATATAGATAAAACTATAGAGGCTATCAGGAATTTAAAATAAAACACAAACAAAAAAGGTGCAGCGATTTTGCTGTACCTTTTTGTATATTACACAGCCTTAGCCTGTGCAATGATTTCGTTTTGTCTGTAATGCTCGGCAATTTCTGCAAGAGTTATACTTTCGGCATAGTTTTGGAGGTACGCTGACATTGCACCCCAAAGTTTGTCGTTTATCAGTTCCATCATAATGTCGCTGCGGTCTTTGCTGTCAAAGTAAACATCGTTGAGCACTCGTGTGTCAAGAGCGTTTATGATGTCTTTAAAAGTAATACTTGTAAAATCCTTTGCAATTACATATCCGCCGTTGAGCCCTTTCTGACCTCTTATAAGTCCTGCCGAGGTGAGAGAGGGGAGTATTTGCTCAAGATATTTTTTAGAAATATTGTGTCGCTTGGCAATGTCCGGAGCAGTAACCGCACAGCCGTTTTGAGAATACACAGCTATGTCGATTATTGCCATAATGCCAAACTCCACTTTTGTTGATATTTTCAATTAATCAGCCCCTTATACAGTAGAAAAGCCTGTTTTGGAGCAGAATATGCCTGACTAAGCGTATTAATTATAGATTAACATTTTTTTAAAGAAAAATCAATACCTACTAAACAAATAAGCATTGTATATAATGACATATTTTAGCAAAATATGAAATAAAAATTGTTAAAAAGGGAAATTCCTACAAAACCTATTGAAATAGTAAGTTAAATGCGTTATAATCTACAGTATCATCTTGCAGATAAGCTTTTGCAGGATAAGCATTGACTAAGCAATTTTGATTTAAAAGGGATGGGAAGCTTATGGAGTTTAATACAGCATTATTACACAAAAATTTTAGCGGTGATAAGGCGTCAGGCTCTACTATGACTCCTATTTATCAGGTAAGTGCATTTTCGCACAGCTCTGCCGAACAGCTTGAAAAGGTGTTTAATAATAAAGCACCTGGATATGCTTACTCAAGAATAGGCAATCCTACGGTGGCTTCATTTGAAAACCGAATTGCTGCCCTTGAAAACGGTGCAGGTGCTGTTGCGTGTTCGTCAGGTATGGCGGCAGTTACAATGGCACTTCTTAATATATTGGAGTCCGGTGATGAAATAATCGTTGGTGCAGGCCTTTTTGGCGGAACTATTGATTTGCTCAGGGATTTAGAGCCGTTTGGTGTTACCGCACATTTTGTGGAGGAGGTTACACCAAAGAATATAGAGCCGCTTATAAATGAACACACTAAAGCGGTGTTTGCCGAGCTTATCGGCAATCCAAAGCTTGATGTTGTAGATATTGAGTCTGTGGCACAGCTTGTGCATAGCTACAATATACCGTTGATTATAGACAGCACAACAGCAACACCGTATCTTGTACACCCAATAGATTTTGGTGCTGACATTGTTGTTCATTCAACTTCAAAGTATATCAACGGCGGAGGAAACGCAATAAGCGGAATAATAATTGACAGCGGCAAGTTTGAATGGAATACAGAAAAGTATAAAGGCTTAGAGCCATATAAAAAGTACGGTAAGCTTGCTTATCTTGCAAAGCTGAGAAACGGCATATGGCGAAACTTCGGTTGTTGTCTTGCACCGTTTAATGCTTTTCTAAATTCTGTGGGTCTTGAAACCTTGGGACTCAGAATGGAGCGTCTTTGTAGCAATTCGTTACAGCTTGCAGAATTTTTTGAATCGCAGGACGGTGTAGAGGTTAATTATCCCGCACTTAAAAGCTCTGAGTATTACACACTTTCTCAAAAGCTTTTAAAGGGAAAGGGCGGAGCAATTTTAACCATAAGAGTAGGCAGCAAGGAAAAAGCCTTTGAGCTTATCAATAATTTAAAGTTTGCAACTAATGCTACAAATATCGGTGACACACGAACATTGGTAATTCATCCGTCAAGCACAATTTACGCACACAGTACAGTACAACAAAAAGAAAGTGCGGGTGTGTTTGACGACACAATAAGAATAAGCGTTGGAATAGAGGACATTGCAGATTTAATAGAGGACTTTAAAAATGCAATAAGTAAAATAAACAATTAGTTTTGGGGGATTCAAAATGGCAGTTGATTATTCAACATTGAAAAAAGGCGGATTTATGCGTCAAAAGCAAAAGAATAATTTCTCACTCCGTTTAAGAGTAGTAGGCGGAAGTCTTACAGCAAAGCAGCTTGCAAAGATTGCCGAGGTAGCTGAAAATTTCGGTGACGGCTATGTACATCTTACCTCAAGACAGAGCGTTGAAATTCCTTTTATTAAACTTGATGATGTAGAAAATGTTAAGGCAGCACTTGCCGAGGGCGATGTTGAGCCCGGTGTGTGCGGTCCGAGAGTAAGAACAATTACAGCTTGTCAGGGTCAGGCAATATGCCCAAGCGGTTGTATTGACACATATGCACTTGCAAAGGAGCTTGATGAAAGATATTTTGCAAAGGAGCTCCCTCACAAGTTTAAGTTTGGTATTACAGGCTGTCAGAATAACTGCCTTAAATCTGAGGAAAACGACCTCGGCATTAAGGGTGGTATAAAGGTTGACTGGAAAGAAAGCAATTGTATCGGCTGCGGAGTTTGCGTAAAGGCTTGCCGACAGGGTGCTATCACTCTTGAGGATGGAAAAATTTCCGTTGACAAGTCAAAGTGTAATTTCTGTGGCAGATGCTTTAAGGCTTGCCCGACAGATGCATGGGATACCGTTCATGGCTACATAGTTTCATTCGGCGGACTTTTCGGTAATTCAATCAACAAGGGTGAAACAATTATTCCTTTTATTGAGGATAAGGAAAAGCTTTTGAAAATCTGCGATACGGCTGTTAATTTCTTTGAAGAAAACGCAAAGCCGAGCGAACGCTTTAAGTTCACCATCGACAGAGTAGGCAGAGAAAAATTTGAAGAGAAGATTTTGGAGGCGTACAATGGCTGATTTTATTATTGACGATACAGTAGATATTACCGATGTTGTTTGCCCAACAACATTTGTAAAGGCAAAAGTAGCTCTTGAGGAGCTTGACGAGGGTCAGATTTTAAGTGTTAAAATGAATGACGGTGAGCCTGTGCAGAATGTTCCGAGAAGCATTAAGGAAGAGGGACACCAGATTTTAAAGCTTATTGATAATGAGGACGGTACTTATAATCTTATAGTTAAAAAGGTTGGTGATTAAATGCCGGCAAGAGTTAGTGCAAACGATTTTGAACAAGAGGTTTTGCAGGCTGATAAAACAGTTCTGGCTGATTTTTATTCAGACAGCTGTGTGCCTTGCAAAAGACTTTCTCCTGTACTTTATGCTCTTGAAGAAGAGTACGGTGAAAAGCTCAAGGTTGTAAAAATTAATATAAATTTTGATTCTGATCTTGCAGAAAGATACGAAGTGCAGGCAGCACCTACCTTGGTTTTCTTTAAAAACGGCAAGGAAGAGGCAAGACTCAGAGGTGCTGTAAAGCAAGCGGAAATTAAAGAAGCTATTGAAAAATTAATTTAAAGGGGTTATTATTATGACAATCACAGTTGCAGGAAATAAAAAGGAAGTAGCAGAAGGACTTACAGTAGCACAGCTTATTATTGACGAGGATGTTGAAACACCTGAGTATGTAACAGTAAGCGTAAACGATGAATTCCTTGCAAGCGGTACTTTTGAGGAAACCGTACTCAAGGACGGAGATGTAGTAGAATTTCTTTATTTCATGGGAGGCGGTCAGTAATGGCATTTACAAACGAACAGCTTGAGCGTTATTCCCGTCACATCATTCTCAAAGAGGTTGGTGCAAAGGGTCAGAAAAAATTGCTCAATGCTAAAGTACTTATTATTGGTGCAGGCGGACTTGGTGCTCCTGTAGCAATGTATCTTGCGGCTGCCGGTATTGGTACAATCGGCATTGCAGATGCAGACGAGGTTGACCTTTCAAACCTTCAGCGACAGATTATTCACGCTACAAAGGATGTGGGCAAGCCAAAGGTAGAGTCTGCTAAGGAAACTATGGAGGCTATGAATCCTGATGTTACGGTAAAAACTTACCATACATTTGTTACAAGTGAAAATATAATGGATCTCATCAAGGATTACGATTTTATCATTGACGGTACAGATAATTTTCCGGCAAAGTTCCTTATTAATGATGCTTGTGTAATGGCTAAGAAGCCTTTCTCACACGCAGGTATTATCAGATTTCAGGGACAGCTTATGACATATGTACCGGGTGAAGGTCCTTGCTACCGTTGCGTATTCAAGAACCCACCGCCAAAGGATGCAGTTCCTACCTGTAAGCAGGCAGGCGTAATCGGTGCAATGGGCGGTGTTATCGGCAGCTTGCAGGCAATGGAGGCTATCAAGTATATTCTTGGCAAGGGCGATTTGCTCACAGGATATTTACTTACTTATGATGCACTTAAAATGGAGTTTAGAAAAATCAAGCTTCCGAGCAATACACATAATTGTGCAGTATGCGGTGATCATCCTACAATTACTGAGCTTATCGACTACGAACAGGCAGAATGTGACGGTGTTCATTTATGATTAAATTATCAAAAGCTGATTATAATAAAATTGTGGCTCACGCAGAAAGTGAGTTGCCTAACGAGGCTTGCGGATTGATTGCAGGTGCGGTTGACGGCGAAAATAAGGAGATTAAAAAGGTTTATCTTCTTACAAATATCGACCATTCAAACGAGCATTTTTCACTTGATCCAAAGGAACAGCTTACAGCGGTAAAGGATATGCGTCAGAATGGTTTAGTACCTCTTGGTAACTGGCATTCGCATCCGGAGTCACCGTCAAGACCGTCCGATGAGGACAAGCGTCTTGCATATGACAGCAAGGCAAGCTATATGATTCTGTCACTTATGGACAGAGAAAACCCTGTGCTCAATTCATTTAAAATCAACGGCACAGAGTCAGAAAAGGAAGAATTAGTTATTTACTAAACAAGGAGGGTAATTATGTACGACATAGTTATAATCGGAAGCGGACCGGCAGGTTTGTCTTCGGCTATTTACGCTCAGCGTGCAGGACTAAAGGCTGTAGTAATTGAGAAAAATTATCTTGGCACAGGTCAGATTGCAGAAAGTGAGCGTGTAGATAATTACCCGGGTTTATATGGTGAAAACGGCTTTGATTTAGGCGAAAAATTCAGATCTCACGCAGAAAGCCTTGGTGCTGAGTTTGTGGAGGGCGAGGTTACAGAAATTATTCCTAACAATAATGACTACAGCATTAAGCTTGACAATGGCAATACCATTGATACTCACACCGTAATTTACGCTGTCGGCACAGAACGCAGAAAGCTTATGGTTGAGGGCGAAAAGGAATTTTCAGGCAGAGGAGTATCTTATTGTGCGGTTTGTGATGCTGCCTTTTATAAAGATAAGGTAACAGCTGTTGCAGGCGGAGGAGATACCGCTCTTGGCGATGCGGCTTTGCTTTCTAAATTTGCCAAAAAGGTATATCTTATTCACCGCAGAGATAAATTCAGAGCCAACAAAACCTTACAGCAAAAGGTTGAGAGTATTCCTAATGTTGAAATATTACTCGATTCGCAGATTACTAAAATCAGCGGAGCTAACAAGGTTGAATCAATCAGTGTTTTACAAAACGGAAACGCTAATGAAATTAAGGTTGACGGTGTATTTGTGGCAGTCGGCAGTGTGCCAAATTCAGCACTGCTAAAGGATTTGGCAGATATTGACAGCAATGGCTATGTTATTGCAGACGAGGATGGCATAACCTCAGCAAAGGGAATTTTTGTTGCAGGCGATGTTCGCACTAAAAAGCTAAGACAGGTTGTAACTGCTGTATCTGACGGTGCAAATTGCGTATTGTCAGCTGAAAACTATCTTGAAAATAAATGAAATGTGAGTGTAAAGGGAGAGGAAGCCTATGAAAATTGAAAAATTAAGTACGGACATTCTGATAATAGGCGGAGGTACAGCCGGCTGTTATGCCGCACTCACTATTTCGGAAAATTCCGATAAAAAGGTTTTGATTTGTGAAAAAGCACATATCAAACGCAGCGGCTGCCTTGCGGCAGGAGTAAATGCACTTAACGCATATATCGTTGAGGGCAGAAAGCCGCAGGATTATGTTGATTATGCAAAGAAAGATGCAGACGGTATTGTAAGAGAAGATCTTCTTTTGACAATGTCAGAAAAGCTTAACGAGGTAACAGATAGACTTGAAAAGTTGGGTCTGGTTATTTTAAAGGATAAGAACGGTAAGTATGTTACAAGGGGTAATAGAAACCTTAAAATAAACGGTGAAAACATCAAGCCTATCCTTGCTGCGGCTGTTGAAAAAGCAAAAAATGTTGAAATTCTTAACAGAGTAAATATCATTGATTTTGCTGTAAAAGAAAATAAAATTAACGGTGCTTACGGAATTGGCATTGAAAATGATACTTTTTACATAATAGAGGCAAAGGCTGTTATTGTTGCCACAGGTGGTGCTGCCGGTCTTTATAAGCCGAATAATCCGGGCTTTTCAAGGCATAAGATGTGGTATCCGCCGTTTAACACAGGTGCAGGCTATGCAATGGGTATTAATGCAGGAGCAGAGATGACAACATTTGAAATGCGTTTTATTGCTCTCCGTTGTAAAGACACCATTGCACCAACGGGTACACTTGCACAGGGTGTGGGTGCAAAACAGGTGAATTCACTTGGCGAGGTATATGAAACCAAATATGGACTCACCACCTCGGAACGAGTTTACGGTACAGTGAATGAAAATCAGGAGGGCAGAGGTCCTTGCTATCTTCGTACAGAGGGCATTACTCCTGAGCAGGACGAGTCACTTTTAAAAGCGTATCTCAATATGGCACCATCGCAGACTATCAAGTGGATAGAAAGCGGAAAGAATCCGTCAATGCAGAATGTTGAAATTGAGGGAACAGAGCCGTATATTGTAGGCGGTCACACCGCAAGCGGATATTGGGTTGACACCAAAAGAGCCACAACGATTGACGGCTTGTTTGCGGGTGGTGATGTTGCAGGAGGCTGCCCGCAGAAGTATGTTACAGGTGCACTTGCAGAGGGTGAAATTGCAGGTATGTCGGCTGTTGAGTATGTGAACAATCACGCACAAGCACCACAGCTTGACAAAGAAACTACAGATAAGCATATTGCTGAGGTTGAGGGCTTTTTGACAAAGAGAAACAACCGTTACTCAACAGAACAGCTTGAAGAAGCAATGCAGACTGTAATGGACAGCTATGCAGGCGGTATAAAAACAAATTACCGTTTTAATGAAAAGCAGCTTGATATTGCGGACTATAAAATAAAACAGCTTATCAAGCTTTCCGACAGTTTGTATGCAGAGAATTTTCAGGAACTTATGTATATTTATGAGCTTAGAGAAGGGAGGGCTATTTCTAATGAAAGGTTTATTAAAGTTTATTACCTGCGGAAGTGTGGATGACGGTAAATCTACACTCATAGGTCATATTCTGTATGATGCAAAATTAATTTATGCCGACCAGGAAAAGGCTCTTGAGCTTGACAGTAAGGTTGGCAGCCGTAACGGTGACATTGACTATTCACTTTTGCTTGACGGACTTATGGCTGAGCGTGAGCAGGGCATTACTATTGATGTTGCTTACCGTTATTTTACAACCGATAACAGAAGCTTTATTGTAGCCGATACTCCCGGACACGAGGAATACACAAGAAATATGGCTGTTGGTGCGTCATTTGCAGACCTTGCCGTAATTCTCATTGATGCTTCTCAGGGTGTGCTTGTGCAGACAAGACGCCACGCAAGAATCTGTAAGCTTATGGGTATAAGACATTTTGTTTTTGCAGTAAATAAAATGGATCTTGTAAAATACAGCGAGCAGCGTTTTAATGAAATCGTAGCTCAGATTGATGAGCTTAAAAAAGAACTTTCTCTTGAAAATATCTACATTATTCCGCTTTCTGCCACAGAGGGCGACAATGTAACTGTAAAGTCAGAGAACATTCCTTGGTATAGCGGTGTACCACTTCTTGAATACCTTGAAAAGGTAGATGTTACAGCATCTGAAGAGGAAGAGGGCTTTTATCTTCCTGTACAGAGAGTATGCCGTCCTGACCACACCTTCAGAGGCTTTCAGGGTCAGATTGAATCAGGCAGTATAAATGTAGGTGATGAGATTATCGCATTGCCGAGCAATGAAAAAGCTAAGGTTAAGCAGATTCTTGCAGCCGGCAACGATGTTAAAACTGCCTTCAAGGGACAGCCTGTTACAATTACACTTGATAAAGAAGTTGATGTTTCAAGAGGCTGTGTTCTTGCAAAGGACACAAAGCTTGCGTCATATCAGAAACTCAATGTTTCTATCCTTTGGATGGATGATGAACCGCTTGCGGTCGGTACAGACTACCTTGTAAAACTTGGCACAAAGACAATCAGCGGTATTATCACAGGCATTGAATACGCAGTTGATGTAAACACAGGCGAGCATATCAAGGCAGATACTTTAAACAAAAACGGTATTGCCGTATGTAACCTTTTGCTTACTGAACCGATTGTGGCAGACTTGTTCTCTGCACATAAAACCTTAGGTGAGCTTATCCTTATAAACCGTGTAACCAATATGACATCTGCCTGCGGTGTGGTTGAAAAGGTAAGCCAGAAGGGTGTATCAGGCTCAGAAAAGGCTTCATTCAAGTACGGCGACCTTGAGGCAAGAGGAGATATTTTTGAGGAATTCTACTATGATACTTCAAGCCTTAATGTGCTTAAATATCAGCCTGTAAGGGAAACCTATACTGTCAGAGATGAAATTCCGACAAGCGGTGACAGCTATTCTTATCCGGACAGCTTTGATATTATTGTTCTGCGTGATCTTGTTGCAGTCAGCGTACGCAACAAGGTTATTACAGCAATTACTTCTGTAGATGATTACAAATACAGTGGTGTGCCTGTTATCAATGGCAGAGGCTTTGAGATTTTAGCAAACAGCGATGAAGAAATCAAAGCTATGCTTGACGAGTACAAAAAGCTTGAAGATATTAACGATTCAGCGTTCTTTGCAAAGTGGGTTAAATTCAATACCTACAGAAAAATTGTAATTCAAAAGCTATAAACCACCATAATACATACATTGACCGCTCTGAGTTATGCTCAGGGCGGTTTTTCATCAGGTGCAGGGTGTGTAAAGGTCAATTATAAAACTTATATATATATCAATTTTTTGCCTTATAGAAAAGTTTATATATACACCCTGATACACCTTGCAACTATTGCTAAATATTGTTTATGAACAGTCATATTATGCACAAGTTGTTAAGGCTTTATAAATTTATATAGGATATGACAGTTTACAACGCTATTTTCAGGGGTGATATTTTCAAACATTGTGCTACAGCACAAAGAAATTTGTGCATAAAAGAGTTGCACTAATAAAATATCGTGGTATAATAATGGCATAAACAAAAGAGATTTCAAAGCAATGGGGCTTCGTTAAACACGAAGTCCCATTTGTGATTTGATAGGGTATGATTTGAAAGGATGATAATTATGACACCAGAGAAAATCGTTGAAAACCATAAAAAATATGTGCTTCAGTCATGGAGCAAGCAGGGTAATTTAAACCCGATTCCGGTTGCTAAGGCAGAGGGAATTTACTTTTACGATTTTGACGGAAACAGATATACAGATATGTCGTCACAGCTTGTAAACCTTAACTTAGGCTACGGTAACAAAGCTATTGGCGATGCAATCAAAGAGCAGGTTGATAAGTTCTGTTTTGTTGGCCCTTCATATGCAACAGAAGCAAAGTCAACACTCGCAGAAATGATTATCAATCTTCTTCCGGACAGCTTTGGCAAAGTATTCTTTACAAATGCCGGTGCAGATGCAAACGAGAATGCAGTTAAGATTGCAAGAATGTTTACAGGCAGAAACAAAGTATTCAGCCGCTACAGAAGCTACCATGGTTCTTCATTCGGTGCAGGTAATCTTACAGGTGAACCGAGAAGATATCCGCTTGAGCCGGGTATTCCGGGCTTTGTAAAATTTTTTGACCCATATGTTTACAGAGAGGCTATTGAGTTTGAGTCTGAAGAAGCTGCTACAAAGTATTACCTTACAAAATTAAGAGAGCAGATTATTTACGAAGGCCCTGACAGCGTTGCCGCAATCGTTATGGAAACAATTACAGGTTCAAACGGTGTAATCATTCCTCCTAAGGGTTACTTACCGGGTGTAAGAAAGATTTGTGATGAGTTTGGTATCCTGATGATTTGCGATGAGGTTATGGCAGGCTGGTGCAGAACAGGTAAGATGTTCGCATTCCAGAACTTCGATGTGGTTCCTGATATTGTAACCTTTGCAAAGGGCGTTACCTGTGGTTATGTTCCACTCGGTGGTGTTGCGGTATCTCAGAAAATTGCAGATTACTTTGACGATCATCTTCTTTCCTGTGGCCTTACATACAGCGGTCATCCACTTGCTTGTGCAGCCGGTGTTGCTTGTGTAAACTACTACAGCGAAGCTAAAATTCTTGATAATGTAAACAAGGTCGGCAAGGTGCTCGGTGAAATTCTTGAAGAAATGAAAGAGAAGCATCCTTGCGTTGGTGATGTAAGATATATCGGCTTGTTCTCAGCTATTGAGCTTGTAAAGGACAAGAAAACAAAAGAACCGTTAGTTCCGTACGGCAAGGACGAAAAGGGCATTATGGGCAGTCTTGTAGGAATGCTCAAGAAGAAAAAGTTTATGACCTATTCACACGAAAATATGCTCTTTGTAAACCCACCGCTTATCATTACTGAGGAACAGATCAGAGAAGAAATGGTAAAGATGGATGAAGTTCTTACTTATGTTGACAACGAATTGCTTTGATACTATAATATTTAAAAATTTGAAAAGCAGGAGATATTAAAATGTCACATTTTGTAGTTCCAAATCATATAATTGTAGGCAACGGCGTTCTTGATGAGGCAGCACCGCTTTTAAAGATAATGGGCAGCAAGGCATTTATTGTAACCGGCAGACACATTGC
Organism: Ruminococcus sp.; assembly: GCF_045129435.1. Lineage (GTDB taxonomy): Bacteria > Bacillota > Clostridia > Oscillospirales > Acutalibacteraceae > Ruminococcoides. The sequence continues at coordinate 19,845 of NZ_JBGVJL010000070.1, forward strand.
AGTTTCTCATATGATGCAAGAGCTTACAACATTACTTGATACAAATGATATAGAATATGTTATTTTCAACGGCATTACAGGTGAGCCTGATGATGTAATGATTAATAACGGTGTGAAAATGCTAAAAGCTTCAGGCTGTGATTTTATTATCGGCATTGGCGGTGGCAGTCCACTTGATTCGGCAAAGGCAATCGCAGCTATGGCAGTAAATGATGGCAGCATTGCAGACTTTAGCGGAAAGGAAATTACAGGCGAAATTTTACCGCTTGTTGCAATTCCTACCACCGCAGGTACAGGCAGTGAGGCAACTAAGTTTACAGTAATTACAGACTCAAAAAAGCAGATTAAAATGCTTTTAAAGGGTGATGTGCTTATTCCAAAGCTTGCCATTGTTGACAGCAAATTTACTGCAAATGCACCAAAGAGTGTTACCGCAGCCACAGGACTTGACGCATTGACACATGCAGTTGAGGCATATACCTCTAAAAAGGCATTTTCAATGACAGATACGCTTGCAGTTTCTGCTGTAAAGAGAATTATGAAATATTTGCCAATCGCTTATAATGAGCCTGACAATGCAGAGGCAAGGGAGCAGATGAGTATTGCAGCTCTTGAAGCAGGCATTTGTATTAATAATTCAAGCGTAACCATTGTTCACGGAATGAGCCGACCGATTGGTGCATTCTTCCATGTACCTCACGGTATGTCAAACGCAATGCTCTTAAAGGAATGTTTAAGCTTTGCAGTATCGGGTGCATATGAAAAATTTGCAAACCTCGGCAGAGTAACAGGTGTTGCAGATAGTGATGATTCAGACTCGGCAGCAGCCGAAAAGTTCATTGACTCATTACAGAGCATTTGTGATATATGCGAAATTCCAACTCTTGAGAAGTACGGCATAGACAGGGATGAGTATTATTCAAGAATACCTAAGATGGCTATTGACGCAGTAGCAAGCGGAAGTCCGGGTAATACAGTAAAACTCGTTACCGAGGACTATTGCATAGAAATTTACAAAAAGCTATATGCTTAACGCATAAAAACTAAAGATTACCGGCACAGCAAAGACGCAGTGAAAACTCAACTTTGCTGTGCTTTTTTTATTATTCGGGAGGTAAGATATATGAATTTGAACAGCGAAGCAATTATGAAAAATGATGTTGAAATCGCTATAAATAATGTGTCGGTGGTGTTTAAGGATAATCAGGGTAACGATGTTAAGGCACTTGATAATGTAGATTTTGACATTCACAAGGGAGAATTCATTTCACTTCTCGGCCCATCAGGTTGTGGCAAAACAACCCTTTTAAGAACTATTGCCGATTTGCTTGAGCCAACATCGGGCAATGTAAGAGTAAGTAATATGACTCCTAAGGAAATCAGATTAATGCAGAAATTCGGAATTGTATTTCAGAATCCTGTGCTTTTTGAGTGGAGAACAGTTAAAAAGAACATTGAACTTCCGCTTGAGATTATGGGTTACTCAAAGAAAGACAGATCCGACAGAGCAGACGAAATGCTCGAAATGGTAGGACTTACAAAGTTTGCCGACCATTATCCACAACAGCTTTCAGGTGGTATGCAGCAGAGAGTTGGTATTGCAAGAGCCTTTGGCATCAGACCTGAAATTCTATTAATGGACGAGCCGTTCTCGGCACTTGATGAGTTTACAAAGGAAAAGCTCCACCTTGACCTTTTAAATATCTGGGAAAAAACAAATAAGACAATCGTATTTGTAACCCACAATATTCAGGAGGCGGTTTTCCTTTCAACAAGAATTTGTGTGCTTTCTCCTCATCCCGGCAGACTGTCGGCAGTTGTAAATGCCGATCTGCCATATCCACGAACAATAGATATGAGAGATACATCTCATTTTGGCGAACTTGTTTCAAAGGTAAGAAATAGCTTTGAGGGTGGTAGCTTATGATGAAGATGATTAAAAAAATTAAAAGCTCCAAGGCTCCGGTAACGCTGGTGTGGGTGCTCGGTATATTGGTTATATGGGAAATATTTGCCTTTATAGTAGCCGCAACAAAGCGTACTCCGGAGAACATTATGCCGCATATTTGGCAGATAGCATATTCATTCATTGACCCAAAGCCTGTGGCAAACGGTATGAGTTGTTTGCAGGTTGTGCTTGTAAATGCAGGACAAACTCTTTCAAGAGCGGGACAGGGATTTTTTATCGGTACTTTGATTGGATTTGGACTTGCAATTTTGATGAAACTTTCAAATACAGTCAATAAAATTGCAGCACCGTACCTTATGCTTATTCAGCTTATTCCTATTCTCGGTATGGCACCAATCATTCTTGCAATGACTCACGACATCGGTTCAAGCCGAATCATCATTGCGGCAATCCTTACCTTCTATCCTGTGGCAACAAACACACTCGCAGGACTTAACTCAGTAGAAAAGCAAAAATATGAGCTTATGTATTCATACGCAGCAAAAAAATCTACGGTTTATTTTAAGATGCTTATTCCTTCCTGTATCCCGTATTTCTTTACAGGATTAAAAATAGCAGCACCAATGGCAATCACAGCTTCAATCCTTGTAGATACCTTGCAGGGTGACGGCGGACTTGGTTGTATGCTTTCTCAGTCACTTAAACACGCAATGTCAATATATGTTTTCTGGGATATTGTAGTGTTCAGTGCAGTAATCGGTGTGCTCAGCTGTTCGCTTATGGGCTGGATAGAAAAAGGAGTTTCACCACTCAAGCGTATTGAACGCAAAACAAAAAAGAAAAAGGAGGCGGTCTAATTGATCAGAAGAAGAAAAAGCCTGTGGCAAAAGCTCAAGGAAAACCGAGCTGCTCAGGCAATCAGCAGTATTTTGCTTCCGGTATTGTTCGGCGTTCTGATTATCGTCTTGTGGCAGGGACAAATTCTTCATAAGCTTTTCAATACAGACACTAATACTTTACCGCTTCCGTCAAGAATATGTCACATCATTTTAGACAATATTCCAACCTTTGCACAAAATGCACTATATACAATTATAGTTGCAGTTGCAGGACTTTTGATTGGTTCAATTATCGGCTATCTTATTGCAGTATTTGCCGCAACCTTTCAGAAGTGGGGCAAGGGCGGTCTTACAATAGTAGGTGCATTCAATGCTATTCCAATCGTTGCTCTTGCACCGGTTATGACTAACTGGACAAAGGACATCAGCAGTGACCCTAACATTAGAAGTATGTTTGCAAAAACTCTTGTTGTAATGATTGTGTGCATTGCAAGTATGAGTATAAACGCATACAGAGGCTTAACAGAATTAAAGCCGTTCTCACTCGACCTTATGTCATCATATGCGGCAAAGAAAAGTACAGTTTTCTTCAAGCTAAGACTTCCTAACTCAGTTCCGTATGTATTCACAGCATTGAGAGTAAGCGTTCCAATCAGCATTATCAGTGCGGTTGTATCGGAATACTTTGCAGAATACATAGTAGGCGTTGGCAGAGAAATACGAGAAAACATTGTGTTGGGTCAGTATCCGACAGCATGGGCATACATTGTAGTTGCTTGTTTAATAGGACTTTTAATGTACGGTGTGCTTATGCTTGTGGAATCAATAGTACTCAAGAAACGCAGAATTAAATAATCAATTAAGTAATCAGTTGTTTACCGATTAATCGGTTTACATAAATAAAGTATTGGGGGAATTTCAATGAAAACAAAAATGAATGTCAAAAAAATGCTTGCAATCGCACTTGCAGCAATGATGGCAGCAACAGCCTTTGCAGGCTGTGGAAATTCAAGCAGTTCATCAACAGCCTCCGGAGCTGACTCGGCTTCAACAGGCACACCAATGACAAATGAGGAAATTATCAAGAAAGCCGCAGCAGAGGGTAAAATCGGTAACTGGGGACTTGGTAATGAATACGAAATTCTCGCACTTTTGCAGAAATACGGTCTTCCTACAACCTACCTTTCACAGGACTTTACAATGGACGGATTTGATCAGGACGATATTACACTTGCTTCTGCAATGACTTATAACGAGCTTGGTCTTGTAATTAACGACTATGACGGCGGCTACAAGTACGGAGATACAGTAGGCACTATTGATATGAACGATGAGGGCGTTGCAATGCTCGAGGATAACATATTCTGTACAAAGGAATTTGCAAAGAATAATCCTAATACAGTCAAAGCATTTGTTTACGCTTCTATGAAGGGCTGGAAATACGCAGTAGAAAATCCTGAGGAGGCAGCTCAGATTGTATTTGATGCAGGTTCTTCGGTATCTTCCGACCACCAGCTCTATATGGCTCAGCAGGTTGCAAAGCTTGTTTCAACTGATACAAAGGGCAACACAGTAACCGACTACGGCAATATGGACGAAGAGGCAATGCAGCAGACTCTTGACCTTTGCAAGCAGTATGTACAGCTTGATGACTCATCGGCAGCAACAAAGCTTGCAAGCTTCACACTTGATGATATTCGTGATACTCAGTACATTGAAGCAGCAAATGCTTCTACAGACGGAAAGTTTGGTACACTTGAAAAGACAGATGTAACAATTCAGCTCAAGTGGTTGCCACAGGCTCAGTTTATGGGCTACTATGTAGCACAGGCTAAGGGCTACTATGACGAGGTTGGTCTTAAAGTTACTATTACACCGGGTGGCGGTGATATTTCTGAAACAACAGCAGTAAACAACGGTACGGTTGACTTTGGTGTAACATGGGTAGCAAACCTTACTTCTGCAAATGCAGGCGGTATGGATCTTCTTGAGATTGCTCAGGTATATCAGAGATCAGGTCTTGACCTTGTTTACAAAAAGGACCTCTTTACAAAGTAATAAACAACGGCTGTGCGGTAGCTTTACTGCCGCACAGCACAAATAGAAAGGAAAGGAACATTATGGATTTATTAATTAAAAACGGTACAATAGTTACCGCAAAAGGCAGCTATAAGGCAGATGTAGCTGTTAAGGACGGCAAAATTGCAGCAATCGGAAATGACCTTGAGGTTTCTGCTACAAAAGTTGTTGATGCAAAGGGCAAGCTTGTTTTGCCGGGTGCTATTGATGTTCACACACATTTGGCAATGCCATTTGGCGGAACAGTATCAGCCGACAGCTATCTTTCAGGTACTCGTGCAGCAGCGTGTGGCGGTGTGACAACAGTTTTTGATTATCCTGTTCAGCACAGCGGCGAAACTATTATGGGACTTATCAATTCCAAAAAGGCTGTGCTTGAAAAAGAGGCTTGTGTTGACTACGCTTTCCATTGCTGTATCACAGATTTAAACGGCGGCGAAATTCTTGATGAAATGGAAACAGCGGTAAAAGAGGGTATTACAAGCTTTAAGTGTTTCTTCGTTTACAAAAAAGAGAAGATGATGGTTGATGACGCAACCTTTGTACGACTTCTTTTGAGAGCAAAGGAGCTTGGTGCAAAAATCAATCTCCACGCCGAAAATCCTGACCTCATTGATATGAGAACAGAGCAGTTCCTTAAAGAAGGCAAAACAAGTGCATGGTACCATTATCTGAGCAGACCAGAGTTTGTTGAGGCAGAGGCAGACAAACGAGCAGTGCATTGGGCAAAGCACCTTGAAGCTCCGCTCTACATTGTGCATATGGCAGACAAGGAGGGACTTGAGGAGTGTATTAAAGCAAAGACTGAGGGACACGAGCTTTACATTGAAACCTGTCCGCAGTACCTTGAATTTACCTGCGATGTTTATAAGCGTGAGGACGGCAGAAACTTTGTATGTTCACCTCCAATGAAGGGTAAAGAAAGTCAGGATGCTTTGTGGACTGCACTAAAGGCAGGTCTTATTGATACAGTTGCAACCGACCATTGCCCATTCCAGAGTTACGAAAAGGATTGGGGCAAGGACGACTTTACAAAAATTCCAAACGGCTGTGCAGGAATTGAAAATCTTTATCCGTATATGCTTGACGCAGCGAACAGCGGTAAGATTACATTTGAAAGGGCAGTTGAGGTTTGCTCAACAAATCCGGCTAAAATCTTTGGCTGTGATGCAAAGGGTGCAATCGAGGTTGGTAAGGATGCCGACATTGTAATTTACGATAAAGATAAGGATTTCACAATCAGCGTTAATAATATGCATTCGGATTGTGACCATACAATTTGGGAGGGTAAAAAGCTCCACGGTTATCCTGTACAGACCTATTTAAGAGGCAGCCTTGTTTACGACAACGGTAACTTTACAGGCACACCGGGCAGCGGAATGTATATTAAACGCAGTACCTCAAAATAGTTTTTGAAAGTGGTTGATATTATGGGATATAGAGAGATAGTTTTAAAAAGCGAAAGCAGCAGATGCCTTCTTTGTGCAGACGCTCCTTGTGCAAAGGCTTGTGAGCACGGAGTTAAAATTGATAAAATTATCCGTTCCGTTAATTTTGAAAACAAAGCCGGTGCAAGGTATCTTCTTGCAGACAATCCTTGTGTAAGCTGTATAGACGGCAGCTGTATGCAGGAATGCAACAGAGCAAAATTTGACGCACCTGTAAGAATTGATAAAATTACAGAGCTTGTGGCTAAGGAAAAACCGATTGCCCCAAAGAAAATTGATTTAAGCACCGAGCTTTGCGGAGTAAAGTGTGAAAATCCGTTCTTCCTTTCTTCATCAGTAGTTGGCAGTAACTACGAAATGGTAGCCAAGGCTTTTGATGAGGGCTGGGCAGGTGTTGCCTTCAAAACAATCGGAATGTTCACACCAAACGAGGTTTCACCACGATTTGCCGAGCTTGATAAGGAAGATACAGCTTTTGTCGGCTTCAAAAATATCGAACAAATATCAACCTATTCGCTTTCAGAAAATCTTGAATTTTTCAGAAAGCTAAAGGAAAATTATCCTACCAAGGTAATTATTGCATCCATTATGGGCAGTAATGAAGAGGAGTGGACAAAGCTTGCTTCCCTTTGTGAAGAGGCAGGAGCAGATGTAATTGAGTGCAACTTTAGTTGCCCGCAGATGGTGGGTGAAGGACTTGGCAGTGATGTCGGTATCAATCCTGAACTTGTATATTCTTACACACAGGCGGTAAGAAAGGGAACTAAGCTTCCTATTCTTGCAAAAATGACGCCGAATATCACTTCAATGATTCCTCCGGCAGTAAAGGCGGTTGAGGCAGGAGCAGACGGACTTGCCGCAATCAACACAATAAAAAGCATTATGAATGTTGATTTAAACGGCTTTTCAACCTCACCGAATGTAAGCGGTAAATCCTCGGTCGGTGGTTATTCGGGCAAGGCAGTCAAGCCGATTGCACTCAGATTTATAAATGAAATGAAGTCAGACGAAAGACTTAAAGATATTCCAATCAGCGGTATGGGCGGAATAGAAACATGGTATGACGCAGCGGAGTTTATCTCTCTTGGCTGCTCAACCGTACAGGTTACAACCTCGGTTATGCAGTACGGTTACAGGATTATAGATGATATGCTTGACGGACTAAAAAGATATATGTCGGCACATGGATTTACTTCTATTAACGATTTTCTCGGAAAGGCAGAGCAGAATATTATTCCTGCCGATGATCTCGACAGAAGTTACATATGCTTTCCGAGCTTTGACAGAGAAAAATGTGTTGGATGTGGCAGATGTTATGTATCTTGCTTTGACGGCGGACATCAGGCTATCAAGATGAACGATAAAAACAAGCCTGTGCTTTTAGGCAAAAAATGTGTAGGCTGCCATTTGTGCAAGGTAGTTTGCCCTGTGGGTGCAATTTCTGCAGGCAAAAAGGTTAGTAAATCAGCTATTAAGCATTGAGTAATAAACTAAATTACAAAGGAGTTTTGTGTTATGTATAAGTGTAGTATTGAAAGAATGCAGGATAAAATTTCAACATTCAGCAAGTTTGGCGATGCAGGCCACGGCGGAATTACAAGATATTCATTGTCACCTGAGGCTTTGCAGGCAAGAGGTGAGTTTGTCAAGAGAATGAAAGCAATCGGTGCTGAAATCAAGACAGACGATGTGGCAAATGTTTATGCTACACTCAAAGGCTCAGACCCGACATTACCTGCAATCGTTATGGCTTCTCATTGCGACTCGGTTAAAAATGGCGGTAACTATGACGGTATCCTCGGTGTTATGGGTGCTATGGAGGTGCTCGAAACTGTTGCGGCAGAGAATATTCCTCATAAGCACGATTTAGTAGCTATGATTTGGACAAACGAGGAAGGCTCACTTTATCCGCCGGCAATGATGTGTTCCGGTATTGTTTGCTATGATTATCTGCCGGCAGACATTGCAAAGAACTTCAAAAAAGAAAATATGCTTGCTTCAAAGTCAATCCTTGACCCAACAAAGACATTTGAAATGGCTCTTGAGGCATCAGGCTATAAGGGTGACGAGGCAAACAGACTTAATCCTAAGGATTACAAGGCTATGTTTGAGCTTCATATTGAGCAGGGCCCAATCCTTGAAGCTGCCGGAAATGATATTGGCGTAGTAACTTGCGTACTCGGTATGGTAAACTACCGTATCAAGGTTTTCGGTCAGGCAGACCACGCAGGTACAACACCTATGAAATATCGTCACGATGCTCTCTTCGGTGCTGCAAAGCTGCTTGAATATCTCCACACAGAGCTTGATAAGCTTGACCCGGAACTTGTATATACAACAGGTGAAATTCTTTGCCACCCCGATGTTCACACAGTAATTCCTGATTATGTTGAATTTTCGCTTGACGCTCGCCACGAAGATCCAAAGGTAATTGAGCAGGTTGTTTCGGTTATTGAAAATATGCCTAAGGAGATTGAAAAGTGCAAGACCAGTTACGAGATTGCATGGACAAGAGATACTGTATATTATGACAAGCAGCTTGTCGATTTTGTACAGGAATCAGTAAACGAGCTTGGCTACTCTAACCAGAAGATTAATTCAGGTGCCGGTCATGACGCACAGTTTGCTTCATATATGCTTCCTACAACAATGGTATTTGTTCCGTCAAAGGACGGTCATTCACATTGCGAGCCTGAGTTTACTTCAACAGAGCTTTGCACAGAGGGTGCTTCGGTTCTTCTCAATGCTGTACTTAAATGTGATGCAGCAGACTAAAACAGACGGAGGTTTCTATGGATAATTACATTATAACCATAGCCCGCAGCTTTGGCAGCGGAGGCAAAGAGCTTGCCTCCCTGCTGTCCGAAAAGCTTGGTATTCCGTGGTATGAAAGACAGATTCTGACGATGGCGTCACAGGCAAGCGGAATTGATGAAAGTGAGTTTGTAGAGGTTGATGAACGACTTCATGGCAATTATCTTATAAAATCGCTGACAAAGCTGCCGACTGCAAATGTTTTAAGACCGGAATCAAGAGCTTTTGTGTCTGACTTAAATTTATACAACATTCAGGCTGAAATCATTAAGGAGTTGTCACACACACAGTCCTGCATAATTGTAGGTAAATGTGCCGACTATATCCTCAAGGACAGACCAAATGTATTCAGTGTTTTTGTTGATGCATACAATGATGATTGCGTGGCAAAAATTCGTTCAAGAATTTATGTGTCGGACGAGAGAGCAAAGGATATGAAAAAGCGTACAGACAAGTATCGCACAGCGTACTACAAGTACTACACAAGAGGTGAAAACTGGAAAGACCCTCTTAATTATGATATGTTTTTAAACACATCAAGAATTTCAACAAAGGCTTGTGCCGAGATTATTGCAAATGCAGTAAAGCAGAAGTTTGGTGAATAATTATCTGCGGAGGTGAGGAAAGTGGCAGTAACACTTGCATCCTTATGTGAAAAATCAGGCTATCTTTACG
>NZ_JBGVJL010000071.1:0-4828 GCF_045129435.1 Ruminococcus sp.
ACCCGATGTTCGGTGCAGCGGCAATGAGCCTTTCAAGCTTTTGCGTTGTTACAAATGCGTTAAGACTGAATTTCTTTGATATTTCAAATCCAAAGAAAGACAGAAAAATAAAGAATAAAACAAAAAAGGATGATAAAACTATGAAAAAAACAATGAAAATTGAAGGTATGATGTGCTCACATTGCGAGGGCAGAGTAAAGCAGAGCCTTGAGGGACTTGCTCAGGTAGCAGAGGCAGAGGTAAGCCACGAAAAGGGAACAGCAGTGGTTACTCTTACGGCAGATGTTTCAAATGATGTACTCAAGAAAACTGTTGAAGACCAGGGCTACAAAGTGATTTCAATTTCATAATTTTATTTGCAGATGTCGCAAAAATGGCATCTGCAATTTTTTTGAAAAAATTTTGTAAAAACTATTGACTTAAAGTTAGGTTTAACCGTTATAATATGCTTATCAAATTTACAGGAGATGTTATTATGTATATTGAAAAGATTAATTCACCTCAAGATGTAAAAACACTCAACGCAGAAGAAATGAAACAGCTTGCACAAGAAATGCGTACTGTGCTTATTAAAAAGCTTAGTATTCATGGCGGACATTTCGGCCCTAACCTCGGTATGGCTGAGGCTATCATTGCACTTCACTATGTGTTTAATTCACCGGTTGACAAGTTCGTTTTTGATGTATCACATCAGAGCTATTGCCACAAAATTCTTACAGGCAGAAAGGACGCTTTCCTTTTTGAAAATAAATATGACGATGTGTCAGGCTATACAAATCCTGAGGAAAGTGAGCACGATTTCTTTAATGTAGGTCACACATCAACCTCTGTAAGCCTTGCTTGTGGCCTTGCAAAGGCAAGAGATTTACAGGGTGGCAAGGAAAATGTAATTGCCGTTATCGGTGACGGCTCATTAAGCGGCGGTGAGGCTCTTGAGGGTCTTGATTATGCAGGCGAATTTGACGGCAACTTTATTATTGTTGTAAATGACAACGATATGTCTATTGCAGAAAACCACGGCGGTCTTTACAAAAATTTAAAGCTTTTAAGAGATACTGACGGCAAGTCCGAGTGTAACCTTTTTAAGGCTATGGGACTTGACTATGTGTTTGTAAAGGACGGCAACGATATAGACGAGCTTATCAAAGCCTTTGAGAGTGTAAAGGACATTGACCACCCTGTAGTTGTTCACATCTGCACACAAAAGGGCAAGGGCTACGCACCTGCCGAAAAAGACAAGGAAAACTGGCATTGGTGTATGCCTTTTGATATTGAAACAGGTCGTTCAAAGTTTGAATTTGACGGTGAAAGCTATGATGAAATTACAGTTGATTTTATGCTTGATAAAATGAAGAATGATAAGAGCGTTGCTGTAATTACTTCAGGCACACCTGCTGTTGCGGGATTTACAAAGGACAAGCGTGATATTGCCGGCAAGCAGTTTATAGATGTAGGCATTGCAGAGGAGCACGCAGTTGCACTTGCCTCAGGTATGGCAAAGAATGGTGCTAAGCCTGTTTACGGTGTATATAGCTCATTTATTCAGAGAACCTATGACCAGATTTCACAGGACTTGTGCATTAACTCAAACCCTGTTACAATCATTGTTTTTGCGGCGTCTGTATTCGGTATGAATGATGTAACTCACCTCGGCATCTATGATATTGCAATGCTTTCAAACATTCCTAACCTTGTGTATCTTGCACCAACCTGCAAGGAAGAATACCTTGCTATGGTTGAGTGGAGTATGTCACAGAGAAAGCACCCTGTTGCAATCAGAGTTCCGGGCAACGGAGTTATTTCAAACCCGGATTATAAACCTGCTGATTTTGATAACCTTAACAAATACAGCGTTACAAAGAACGGCAGTAAGGTTGCAATCCTCGGACTCGGCACATTCTATCAGCTTGGCGAAAGCGTTGCCGATGAAATAAAAAAACAGTACGGCATTGACGCAACAGTAGTAAACCCTGTTTATATTACAGGCACAGATGATGAATTACTTTCTGATCTCTCTAAAACTCACGATGTTGTAATTACACTTGAGGACGGTATTCTTGAGGGCGGCTTTGGCGAAAAAATTGCAAGATTTTACGGTAAGTCAGATGTCAAGGTGTTGAACTACGGCTTAAAGAAGGAGTTTATCGACAGATACGATTACAACGAAATTCTTGCAGAAAATCACCTTACAAAGGAACAGATTTGCGAGGATATTAAAGATTTTGTCTGATTTAAGTTGACAATTACATTATAATAGTATTAAAATATTAGGGCAGAGTTTTTCTGCCCTGATTTTTATTTTTGGGAGTTTTTATGAACTTTACAGACGAACAGAAAATGCGATACTCAAGACAGCTTGTAATGGCTGATGTGGGAGAAAGCGGACAGCAAAAATTACTTTCCTCAAAGGTGCTTGTAATCGGAGCAGGCGGACTTGGTTCACCGGCTTTAATGTATCTTGCAGGTGCAGGAGTAGGCACAATAGGAATTGCTGATGCCGATGAGGTCGATTTATCAAACCTGCAAAGGCAGGTTATTCACACTACAAGTGACATTGGAAAAGCCAAGGCAGAGTCGGCAAGGGAAACAATTAATAAGATGAACCCTGATATTGTTGTTAAAACCTACAAAACATATGTGAACAGTAATAATATTACAAGCCTTATTTCAGAATATGATTTTGTGCTTGACTGCACAGATAATTTTGACAGTAAGTTTTTGATTAACGATTACTGTGTAAAGGCAGAAAAACCATATTGCCACGCAGGTATTGTTGGCTTTGAGGGTCAGCTTATGACCTATATTCCGCATAAGTCGCCTTGCTACAGATGCATTTTTGAAGAACCGCCTAAGGACGGAGATGTTCCTCTGCCAAAGGAAGTAGGAGTAATCAGTCCTGCCTGTGGTGTGATTGGCAGTTTGCAGGCAATGGAGGCAGTAAAGTATTTGCTCGGTAAGGGTGAGCTTTTATGCGGATATATGCTGATTTACAATGCTTTTAATTCAAGCTTTCGCAAGATAAAGCTTCCAAAGCAAAACCCGAATTGCAGTGCTTGCAACAAGCATAATTGATATATAGGAGAAACTATGGAGATTAGAGAATACCTAAAAAAGAGTAAGCTGATTGCAGACGGCTCTTTTGGCACATATTATTCAAAGAAATATAAGACAGACGAAATTCCTGAGCTTGCTAATATCACAAATCCACAGCGAATTTCTGACATTCATACCGAATACATTAACAGCGGTGCAAGACTTATCAGAACAAACACCTTTGCGTCAAATACCTACTCTCTCAACTGCACAACAGATAAGGTAAAGGAGAATATAAGGGTTGCCTTTGCTATTGCCAAAAATGCAGTAAGCAAGAGCAAAAAAGAAGTTTTTATTGCAGGAAATATAGGCCCTGTAACAGCAGTTTTTCAGCCTGATTTTGAGGCTGTGGAGGAAGAATATTATCAGATTGCAAAGACCTTTGCAGAAGAAGGAGCAAAGATTTTATGCTTTGAAACCTTTACTGAGTTTGAGCATATTATGCCGGCAATAAAGAGAATTAAAGAGGAATACAACCTCTTTGTAATTGTACAATTTTGTGTTAATCAGTTTGGCTACAGTGAGGCAGGAGAGAGTGCCGAAAGACTTGTGAGCAGTACGGCTTTTTCTCATCTTGTTGATGCGGTCGGACTTAACTGCGGAGTAGGCCCTGCCCATATGCAACAGATTTTGTCAAGAATTAACCTGAATAATAACTGCCTTATTACCGCTATGCCAAATGCCGGCTATCCGCTTCTTGTGCGTAATCGTGTAAAATATGCTGATAATCCGCTTTACTTTGCTTCAAAGGTAAATGATATGGCTTTGCTCGGTGCAGATATTGTCGGAGGCTGCTGCGGAACAACACCTGAATATATCAAAGAGCTTTCAGAAACAGTTGACTTGACTCCGACTGTAAAATCGGGTGAAATTACAGCCAATGATGAAAGTGAAAATGCTACTGTTAAGAAAAGCTTTTTCAGAAATGCAGATGGCACATTAAAGGACAAAAAGCTGATTGCGGTTGAGCTTGCTCCGCCGTTTGGTGCAGATGACAAAAAGCTTCTTGAGGCTGCACATATGCTTAAGGGACTTGGTGTAGATGTGCTTACCTTCCCTGATTCCCCGTCAGGCAGAACAAGAATTGATTCTGTGCTTATGGCTCAGAAGGTCAAGAATGAAACCGGCTTTGAGGTTATGCCGCACATTTGTTGCCGTGATAAAAACGCCATTGCAATGCGTTCCACTTTCCTCGGTGCAAGTATTAACGGCATCAATAATTTTCTTATTATTACGGGTGACCCAATTCCTGTTATGGCAAGGCAGGTTGTAAAGTCTGTGTTCAATTTCGACTCAGTTGGTCTTATGAGAATTGCAGATGAAATGAACTGCGAGGCACTCAAAAATCAGCCGCTCACCTATGGCGGTGCTATAAATCAAGGCAGACTCAGAATTGAAAGTGAAATCAAGCGTGTACAAAAGAAAATGGACGCAGGTGCGGAGTTTTTCCTGACTCAGCCTGTTTTTACTGCAGAGGACGCAGAGAAAATTCGCAGAATTAAAGAGGAAACCGGAGCAAGAATTTTGTGCGGAATTATGCCTTTAGTAAGCCGTAAAAATGCTATGTTTATGAAAAATGAAATTTCAGGTGTGAATGTTACCGATGAGGTAATTGAGCGTTACCCTGAAAACGCAGGCAGAGAAGAAGGCGAGAATGTTGGTGTTGAACTTGCAAAAGAAATGATTGCCATTACCAAGGACTTTGCGGACGGTTACTATTTTTCATTCCCGTTTA
>NZ_JBGVJL010000072.1:0-4920 GCF_045129435.1 Ruminococcus sp.
ACATACCTACGGCATAATCTCTCTCTGCAAGAAGTTTAATTCCAAGCTCTTTTTCAGCTACCTTTTTGAAAAACTTGTGAGAAATCTGGAGCAAAATACCTACGCCGTCACCTGTCTTGCCTTCGGCGTCCTTACCTGCTCTGTGCTCAAGGGTTTCTACTATAGTAAGAGCATTTGCAACTGTATCGTGAGTTTTGATACCGTTAATGTTTACAACCGCACCTATACCGCAGTTGTCGTGCTCAAACTGTGGGGAGTAAAGTCCCTTGAAGTCCTGTCTGTTTGAGATTTGTTCCAATTTAATTCACCCTTTCCCGCCCAATGCTTCAACATCTACTCGCTACAGCATACTATATAATATAGTATAGGGTACTTTGTAAATGGATTGAGCTGTTAATACATTTTACATTTTTTGCAAAAACATATTATTTATATGAATAAAGTATGTTTTGAATTGTTCTGTCGCAAAACAGAACATTCACAATGATTTTATTATATAGCCTGTAACTATAGATGTCAATAGAAAATGCAACATTTTTATTGTAAACTTTCATATTTTTTAAAAAAGTCGGCAAAAATGCGATAAACCAATCTATAAATGCAAGATAGTTGCAAGAAAAATACTGTAACTTGCAAATGCTGAAAATATTTTTTAAATTTTTTTAAAAAAACTATTGACAAATGTGTCGAAAAGGTTTATACTACAGGCAATGACAAACAGCAAGGGCGCTGTGAGCCGGAAGGTTCGCAGTGCCTTTTTGTTTTTCAATAAACCTAAACAAAAATTTCTTTAAAAAACGGATAGGAGAGATTGAAATGGCAAAAGTTCCTGAATTATTTGGCAGTATGGTATTCAACGATCAGATGATGCTGGAGCGTCTTCCAAAGGCTACTTATAAGGCACTTAAAAAGACAATCCAGAACGGTGAGCCACTTGACGAAAGCGTAGCAAATGTAGTTGCAAGTGCAATGAAAGACTGGGCTATCGAAAAGGGCTGCACACACTACACACACTGGTTCCAGCCAATGACAGGTATCACAGCAGAAAAGCATGATAGCTTTATCACACCAAACGGTGACGGTCAGGTTATTATGGAGTTTTCAGGTAAGGAGCTTGTAAAGGGCGAGCCTGATGCATCTTCTTTCCCAAGTGGCGGTATTCGTGCTACATTTGAGGCAAGAGGCTATACAACATGGGACCCTACTTCTTACGCTTTTGCTAAGGATGGTACACTTTACATTCCTACAGCATTCTGCTCATACACAGGTGAGGTTCTCGATAAGAAAACTCCGCTTCTTCGTTCAATGGAGAGAATCAGCACAGAGGCAGTTAAGGTTCTTAATCTTCTTGGCAAAACAGATGTTACAAGAGTTGCAACAACTGTTGGTCCTGAGCAGGAGTACTTCCTTATAGATAAAGATGTATACGATCAGAGAAAGGACCTTATCTATACAGGCAGAACACTTTTTGGTGCTAAGGCTCCAAAGGGACAGGAACTTGACGACCACTACTTTGGTGCAATCAAAACAAGAGTTGCTGCTTTCATGGCAGACCTAGACAACGAGCTTTGGAAGCTTGGTATTCTTGCTAAGACAAAGCACAACGAGGTTGCTCCTTCACAGCATGAGCTTGCTCCTATTTTTACAACTACAAATATTGCAACTGACCACAACGAGCTTACAATGGAGGTTATGAAGAAGATTGCAGAAAAGCATGGTCTTGTTTGCCTCCTCCACGAAAAGCCATTCGCAGGTGTAAACGGTTCAGGTAAGCACAACAACTGGTCAATTTCTACTAATACAGGTGAAAATCTCCTCGACCCGGGTAAGACACCTGAAACTAATATTCAGTTCCAGCTCTTCCTTGCAGCTGTTGTAAAAGCTGTACATGAGTATCAGGATCTTTTAAGAATTTCTGTTGCTTCAGCAGGTAACGATCACCGTCTTGGTGCAAACGAAGCACCACCTGCAATCATCTCAATGTATCTTGGTGATGACCTCGGTGCTTTGGTTGATTCAATCATCAACGGTACAGAGTATGTAAGCAAGGGCAAGGTTAAGATGTCAACAGGCGTTGATGTTCTTCCAGACTTTAAGAAAGATACATCAGACCGTAACAGAACATCTCCGTTTGCTTTCACAGGTAATAAGTTCGAGTTCAGAGCACTTGGTTCAGCTCTCAACATTGCTTGTCCTAACATTATGCTTAACACAATGGTTGCCGAAGAGCTTTCAGAGTTCTACAATGAGTTAAAGGACGCATCAGATCTTGACACAGCAGTTAAGGCTCTCATCAAAAAGACATTCACAGAGCATCAGGCAATTATCTTCAACGGCAACAACTACGCTCCTGAGTGGGTTGAAGAAGCTGAGAAGAGAGGCCTTCTTAATCTCAAGTCACTTCCTGACGCTGTTGAGCATTACATTGATCAGAAGAATATTGACCTCTTTACAAAGAACAAGATTTATTCTGTAGATGAAATTCACGCAAGATATGAAATTGAGCTTGAAAACTATGCTAAGATTATCAACATTGAAGCACTTACAATGATTGATATGGCTAAAAAGGATATGATTCCTGCCGTTACATCATATGTAAGAGAGCTTACAGATACAGCACTTGCTAAGAAAGCACTTTCAGATGCAATCCCAACATCAGTTGAGGAAGACCTCATTACAAGCCTTTCAAACAAGCTTGTATGTTTCAGCAAAAAGACAGCAGAGCTTGAGAACGCTGTTATTGGTGCAAGCGAATATGAGGGTGATGTACTTGCTTATGCTAAGTATTACAGAGAGAGCGTATTCTCAGTAATGACTGAACTTCGTGCAATCGGTGACGCAATGGAAACAGAAACAGCCGCTGATTACTGGCCATATCCTTCATACGGTGAAATGCTTTACGGTGTATGATCGATTGACTGATTTTTAAATTTTAATTTGGTGACACAATGGCGTGTAACGGACAGATAAAAACTGTCTGGTACACGCCATTTTTGTTATTTAAAAAAAGGGGAGATCTATATGGCAGACATGATTTTTGGCAGTACAGGCGTATGGTATATGATAGGTGCCTTGCTTGTATTCTTTATGCAATGTGGTTTTGCGATGGTAGAAACCGGTTTTACAAGAGCGAAAAACGCCGGTAATATCATTATGAAAAACCTGATGGACTTCTGTATCGGTACAGTAGTATTCAGCTTACTTGGTTTTGGACTAATGATGTCGGAAAACTATATTGCAGGTTTCATCGGTGTTCCTAATCTTACAATGTTCACAGATTGGGCGAACTTTGATTGGAACTCTTTCGTATTCCAGCTTGTATTCTGTGCTACAGCAGCTACAATCGTTTCAGGTTCTATGGCAGAGCGTACAAAGTTCTCTGCATACTGTGTTTACAGTGCAGTTATTTCATTAGTTGTTTATCCTATCGAAGCAGGTTGGGTTTGGAACGGTCAGGGCTGGCTTGCACAGCTTGGTTGTGTTGACTTCGCAGGCTCAATCGTAATTCATATGGTTGGCGGTATCTCTGCTCTTGTTGGTGCAATCATTCTTGGACCTCGTATCGGTAAGTATGGCAAGAACGGCAAGGTAAATGCTATTCCGGGCCACAGCATCACACTTGGTGCTTTAGGTGTATTCATTCTTTGGTTTGCATGGTACGGCTTTAACGGTGCTGCTGCTGAAGACGGTTCAAGACTTGGTCAGATCCTTCTTACAACAACAATCGCTCCGGCTGTAGCTACAGTAACATGTATGCTCTTTACTTGGATCAAGAACGGTAAGCCTGATGTTTCAATGTGTCTTAACGCTTCACTTGCAGGTCTTGTTGCAGTAACAGCAGGTTGTGCAGATGTTGACGCTATCGGCTCTGCAATTATCGGTATCGTTTCAGGTATCCTTATAGTAGTAGCAGTAGAATTTGTTGATATTAAACTCAAGATAGATGACCCTGTTGGTGCATTTTCAGTACATGGTGTAAACGGTATGTGGGGTGGTCTTGCAGTAGGTCTTTTCGCAACAGGCAACGGTCAGGACGGTATCACAGGTCTTTTCTACGGCGGCGGTTTTGCTCAGCTTGGTAAGCAGGCACTTGGTATCCTATGCGTAGCTGCTTGGACAATCGTTTGTATGATCATCGTATTTACAATCATTAAAAAGACAATCGGTCTTCGTGTAACTAAGGAAGAAGAAATGAAGGGCCTTGATGTTTGCGAGCATGGTCTTGTAAGTGCTTATGCAGACTTTATGCCAATCGGCGTTGGTACTGCTTCCCTTGATGAAACATTTGATGTTGAGGGCAATGTTCCTGTAACAAAGGCTGTTCCTGTTCAGCTTGCCGGCAAGTATGATATGGCTACTGACGGTACAAAGATTACTAAGATTGATATTCTCCTCAAGCAGTCAAAGCTTGAAGCACTTAAGGAAGAAATGGATAAGCTTGGTATTACAGGTATGACAGTATCACAGGTACTCGGTTGTGGTGCTCAGAAGGGCAAGGCAGAGTATTATCGTGGTGTTGCAGTTGAAAGTAACCTCCTTCCTAAGATGAAGGTTGAAATCGTAGTTTGCAAGGTTCCTGTAAAGGCAGTTGTAGATGCAGCTGTTAAGGCACTTTATACCGGTCACATCGGTGACGGCAAGATCTTTATCTATGATGTTGAAGATGTTGTAAAGGTTAGAACAGGTGAAACAGGCTACGATGCAATGCAGGATATTGAGTAATCCTGATTACATTACCTATCCTTTTTAATTCACATAAACCGAGAGGGCTGACACGAGAAATTGTGTCAGCCCTTTTGGCTTAGTTTTTTATGGATCTGTTTTAAATGTTGGGGTAATATTGATAAATTAATGTTTAGCGGAAAACTTCGGATAAACAACAAAAAATTTAGGTCGAGCCTTTTTAAAGGCTCGTGGGTT
>NZ_JBGVJL010000073.1:0-2127 GCF_045129435.1 Ruminococcus sp.
CAGTTGGAGCTTACCGAACAACAGCAAAAAGAAGCTATGGAAAAAGTGGCACAGGAAATGCATTGCACCTTGATGCCGCCGAGAAAACCGATCCCAACTCCCGATGAACTTGCAGCAGAAGGATACGAGGTCGTAACCTTGCCGAACGAAGATCAGGACGCGGACAATGCTCCTGCGATGAGCATGGGAGGTGGAATACAATGAAGGATAAGAATAACGCAACCTTCGCCTGGGGCGTGGGAATGCTCCGTACCCTGCTTGCGATGAAGCTCATCACCGAAGAAGAATACAGGAAGATCGTGAGAATCCAAGCTGAACATTACGGCGTGGAAATCACCGTTTAACCCCGAAAAACAAAACCTTTTGTTAACATTTAGTGGTATTGACACCGCTTTTTTGTGTAAAAGGTAGATTTTCAAAAAGTCTCTGTCCTACATGAGTATTGATAAACAAAAAATATACAATTTTAAATATAAATATGCATAAATAGAATTGTTACTAACATAAAAAATTACGTTCTTTTACAAATACATTTTGTGGAGGAACTTTTTATGACTGGTTTTAATTCTAATTTTAGTGATATTCAAAAACAAATCTCTTTTGCAAACCTTACAGACGAGCAAATTCTGGAGTTATTGTCTATTTTGCAAACAAAGAGAAATGCAAAGCCTAAACTTACAAAGGAAGAAAAAGTCTTTCTTCAATGTTGCAGAGAACGTAGGAGTTATTCTGCAAATAAGGATTTAGATACTGTTGTTTGTCCTGTTTGTGGTTCAATTAACATTATCAAGAATGGTACAAAAAATGGCAGACAGAGATACAAATGCAAAGATTGTGCAAGAACCTTTGGGGATACCATTGGTACCGTTGTCTTTCGCTCCAAATTATCTATTGCAAAGTTGATTGAACTTATCAAGTTGACTTTACAAGGTGAGAGTTGCCGTACCATAGCAAAAGAACTTGGTATCAACAAGCAGACAGTATTACACAACAGACACAGGATATGTTCTGTTCTTCATCAGTTTGTGTGCAATCAAGACGATTTCAAGAGTTTAGCAGAGAGTGACGAGTATTACTATCCTTTATCTTTCAAGGATATAAAAGACCCAATATTTTTCTTGAATACACTTGGCAGAATGCCATATACTCATAGAAATTACAAACAGAAACTTGAATATATTGAGAAACAAGGTTTTGATAGTGCTTTCTTACAAGTTCTTAATGATAATGAAGAACAGGTTAGAAATGAGTTGCTTAACTACGTCAATTACGATGATTTAAAATCGCAAGAAAAGTTCTCAAATGCCCTAAATGGTATGGATACAGAGAAAATTATTCAGGTCTTGAAGACATTGAATGAACAGCAGAAGAAAAAGAGAGGTATCAGCAATCAGCAAGTATGTTGTTTGTCTTGTGTTGATAGAAATAATAACCATTTCTTGCAAACTGTTTGTGTTGGCAGAATATGGGCAAGTCATATTGAAAAAACACTTTTACCACACTTTACGGAAGATACTGTTTTGATTACAGACAGCCACAGAGCATATAAGACCGTAGCAAACAAGCACAAGATACCATTAAAGCAAATCCCAAGCGGAAAGCATACAAGCGGTGGATATAGTCTTGGTCATATCAATGGGTATCACCACAATATAAGTGATTTTATGTATCTGTATCATGGTGTTAGTTCCAAGTTTCTTGACTATTACTTGGCTCTGTTCTATTGGATTGAGAAGAATAAGCATAAACCTTACCTTGAACAAGCCTATGACATAATCACTCTGTTATCCAATCAGGCTAAAAAGATACCACTCAATAAGTTCAAGGAAAAACCCATATCCTTTGACTTAAAAGGTATGTTAAGTTAAGAATTCTGTTAATTTTATCTCTGTATCGTGACAAATGAGAAAAAGTATGCTATAATATAGACGGAAAATAGAACTTTTTGCTAATTTTCTGTCTATATAGGTAATAAAACAGTTAAACAAATAAGAATTTGTGGAGGAGGTAAAAATGATTTATAAAATTTTTGCATTATTGATAATGATTTTATTTTATAGTATTTATTTTGGCAAAATGATTATTCAAAAAAGACAGGGAATTAAAACAAGACAACTTGGAAAAGGG
>NZ_JBGVJL010000074.1:0-3277 GCF_045129435.1 Ruminococcus sp.
AAAAAAAATTTTGTTCAACTTTTTTAATTGGTTGTGGGTGTGGCCAAACCCCACAATACTTTAAACTAACACAAGGTTTTGAAAGCCAAACAGCGTGCTGTTTGGCAGCTTGAACACAACGGTGATAACCTTATAATTGCGACAGCAACACAAAACAGAAAGATATTCTTTTTATTTTTTTATAAATCATTTCTTATTAAAGGTTAAAGGGCTGTCGCCTGTTTTAACAAACTTAGTCTTAGCACACAAACAGCGTTGCTGTTTGTGCCTTGCAAATTGCAATGAAAACAACTTTTCTTGGGCTTTGCCCAAACCCACGAGCCTTTAAAAAGGCTCGACCTAAATTTTTTATTAATTGATTTTTTAACATTGTTATAACAAAATGTTAAAAAATCAGCTTAAAAACAATTTAAAAATTTTCAGCTGATTACTTTCATTGTCGGCAATGCCGAGTCCGAGAAATTTTCCCTGTCTGTCGCAAACTCTGATTTTTTCTTTATCCTCAGGCTTTGACCTTGAAAGTGCGGTTCTTGCCATATCAAGCTCACCGCCATTTGAAAAGCGTTTTGACTGAGCCTCAGAAACATAGATTTTTCTGTAGCTTTCAAAAAGACTTTCTGTTTGCATAATATGTCCTGAAATTTCGCCTTTTTCGGCTAATTCTCTTGCATTATCAAGAGTAATGCTGTCAGCAAGCTTATAGCCACATGCTTCAGTACGGCAAAGCTCAGTCATCACCGCACCCATACCGAGCATTTTGCCGAGGTCGTCAATTATTGTGCGGATATAAGTTCCCTTTGAACAGCTTATGCTTAAAGTGCCACTCTGACTTTCCTCGTCAAAGTCCTCAAGCTCAAGGCTGTAAACCGTCACCTTCCTCGGCTTTCTTTCAATCTCCTTGCCCTGTCTTGCAAGGTCATAAAGCCTTTGACCGTTTACCTTAATTGCCGAGTACATAGGTGGCAGCTGCTCAATTTCACCTCTGAAATTTTCAAGAGCCTGCAGCACTTCTTCCTTTGCTGCCGTTTTGCCGCACTCAGAAATCACCTTACCCCAGATGTCGAGGGTGTCGGTTGTAATTCCCAAGCGAAACTTTGCCGTATATGATTTATCGTGGTTCGGTACAATGTCCTGAGCCTTTGTGGCATTGCCCAAAAGTATTGGCAAAACGCCTGTAGCGTTGGGGTCGAGTGTGCCTGTATGCCCGATTTTTCGCTGACCTGTAAGCTTACGCACAACAGCCACTACATCAAAAGATGTGTAATTTTCTGGCTTATTTATAACAATTACACCATTCATAAGGTTTCTTCCGCAGCCTTTATAAGCTTGTCACGCACTTCTTCAAGGCTGCCGTTAATTGAACAGCCTGCCGCTGCCTTATGTCCGCCGCCGTCAAAGCGAGCACAGAACTTGGCAGCATCAATGTTGCCGTTTGTACGGACGGAAATTTTGAAAAATCCGCCCTCTTTTTCCTTCATAGTAATGCCGATAAGCACACCCTCAATCTGACGAGGAATAGAGGCGAGTCCCTCAATTTCATCTTCGGCAATATTAAGACTGTTGAGCATATCAAGAGTAACCCATACAATGGCACACTTGCCGTCTGCACAATAGGTTATTGTATCGTAAACCTCACGCTCGAGCATAATTTTTTCTTTTGACTTGGTTTCAAACATCACCTTGTTAATGTATGCGGAGTTGCAGCCAAGCTCTACAAGGCTTGCGGCAATTCTGAAAGTATCGGCTGTGGTATTTGTATAACGGAAACAACCTGTGTCGGTTGAAATGCCTGTGTAAAGACAGTTCACAATCTGTTTTGTAAAGTTCACGCCCATACGCATTAAAAGCTTGTAGATAATTTCGCAGTTTGCGGCAGCGTATTTATCGACAAACTTTTCTTTGGCTGTAACAGAGTTTGAGCCATGGTGGTCAATGCAAATGTCAATTTTACCGAGATACTTTTCCATATTCGGAGCTAAGAGGCTGTCTGCCGCAACATCTGTACTTATGATATAGTCGGCGGTGAAGTCCTGCTCTACAATACCGTCTGTAAGATACTCAAATTTAGGCGGTAAGCTTGCGGTAATTACCCTTGCATTTTTGCCGATTTGCTGAAGTGCAAGGCAAAGTGCATAACCACTTCCGAGGGTGTCGCCGTCGGGGTAGTTATGAGTTAAAATTTCGTAATTATCGTGTTCCCTGAGGAAAACCGAGATGTCATACAGATTCATCTTCGTCCACCTCATCCTCAGGAATATCCAGGTCGTTTAAAATTCTGCTGATGTTCGCACTGTACTCGATACTGTCGGTAGCCTTAAAAATAAGCTGTGGCACATATCTGAGTGTAAGGCGGTGAGAAAGCTCACGGCGAATAAAGCCTGCGGCTGACTTGAGTCCCTTTACCGCTTCATTTGCCCTGTCGAGTCCCTCCATAGCACTTACATAAACAGTACAATAAGAAAGGTCATTGGTAACATCAACACGAATGATTGATAAAAAAGCCTGCTGCACACGAGGGTCTTTAAGCTCACGAAAAATAGCGGTAAGCTCACGCTTAATGTCCTCAGTAGTGCGTTCTAATCTATGTCCTGCCATAATTATATAACTCCTCTTATAGAATTATTTAATTCTGAATTTGTATTATTTATACGCTCTTTAGCAGCGTTAAAATATTCTTCGTCAATTTCAATACCAATAAAGCGTCTATCAAGCATCTTTGCTGCTACACCGGTTGAACCGACTCCCATAAACATATCTAAAACAATATCCCCAGGATTACTTGCAATATTAATAATATGTTTTAGTATTCTAACCGGCTTTTGAGTTGGATGTTTTGGATTTTTCAAACGCTCTGCACCCATACATATTGGCGACTCAATAAAGTTATGCATTTCATTTTGCTTTGTAAAATTCCAAGTATGACCTTTATTCCACAAGCAAACAATTAATTCACAACTATTCAAAAATGATGATTTTCTAATATTAGGAACAGGATTTGTTTTGTGCCAAACCATAAATTGAAATGTATCAAATTCCGGATCAAAAGCTTCGTGAAATTTTCCCAACAAATTATAGCTGCAAAATATAAATATATTTCCTTTAGGAGATAAAATTCTTTTGAATTCTGTTACTAAGTCAAATGGATTTAATGGGACTTCATCCCACTTTGCAACATCATTGTTAATATCGCTTCTCCAATCAAATTTTATATTACCGGTGCTATAATTTGTTGGGAAAATTTCACGAAGCTTTTGATCCGGAATTTGATACATTTCAA
>NZ_JBGVJL010000075.1:0-9631 GCF_045129435.1 Ruminococcus sp.
CCTCATCAAAAAGAACAATTTCCTCATTCTCAATTTTTGAAGAAATAAACTTTTTAAATGTTATTTCATGGTTATTAACAGTAACTGATGCATTGATCTTTTCAAGATTTGTCTTGATTTTTTCGATAAAACCGCTTATAATTCCTAAAAATAATAATTATTAAAAAAATTGAAAAAATAGCGTAATTATGAAGAAATTTATCGTAAATATCGGTTGACAAAGTGTAAATACTTTTGTATAATAATCAATAGCGTTTTAATATGCGTTTATGCGGTCAAGAGGTGCAATTATGCTTTTTGAACTTAAGAGTGTCTTTCAAAATGAAGGCGAAGAAAAAACAATCAGCTATCAGCTGGATATAAGCAATATTGACATTGACGGCGTTTTTCCATTCAAAACACCGCTTGATATTACCGCAACAGCAGGAAACAGGGCATCACTTGTTGACCTTACTTTGCTTGTTAGCTTTGACTATGTTCGTAGCTGCGACAGATGTGGAGAAGAATTCACAAGGAAGATGAAGTACAAGTTTACTCATAAGCTTGCCCGTTCTCTTGAAACTGACGGCAACGACGACTATATTGAAACACCTGATTTTGTACTCGACCTTGATGAAACGGTTATTTCTGATGTGCTGTTGTCACTTCCTCAGAAAAACCTTTGTAAAGAGGATTGCAAGGGACTATGCAGTCAATGCGGTCATAATCTTAATAAGGGCGATTGTGGTTGCGATAAAAAGCAGGTTGACCCAAGGCTCGAGATTCTTAAACAACTTATGGATTGATATATGTTATTGTAAGGAGGTCTTTGTAATGGCAGTACCAAAGAGAAAAACTTCACACGCAAGAAAGAGTTCAAGACGTTCAACAGTTTGGAAGCTCAACGCTCCAACACTTGTAATTTGCCCTAACTGCGGTGAGTACAAGGCAGCTCACAGAGCTTGCGGCAACTGCGGTATGTATAACGGCAGACAGGTAATCGTAAAAGCTAACGAGAACTAATTACGGTACAAACATTATGGGCGGCAGAATTCTGTTCGCCCTTTTGTTTTGCTCTGATACCTTGAATTTTTCAATATTTTTGTGTAAAATAAGTGTGAGGTGAGTTCGTGGCTGTAAAAATATTTGGTGTGACTGTAGGCAGTCACGCAGATAGAGCAAAAATTACGAGTGGAGAAACTCTGCTCAGTATTAACGGTAATATAATTGAAGATGTTCTTGATTACCGCTTTTATCAGGTGAACAGAGATATTACACTCGAAATTCAGGATAAAGACGGAAATCTCAGAAATGTAAGAATAGTAAAAAGCGAGTACGAGGAAATTGGTCTTGAATTTGAAACCTACCTTATGGACGAGCAGAAAAGCTGCCGTAACAAGTGTATTTTTTGCTTTATAGACCAGTTGCCAAAGGGTATGCGTGAGTCTTTGTATTTTAAGGACGATGACAGCCGACTTTCCTTTTTGTTTGGCAATTACATTACTCTTACAAACCTAAGTCAGCATGAAATTGACAGAATAATTAAGATGCACATAAGCCCTATTAATGTTTCTGTGCATACCACAAATCCTGTGCTTCGCTGTAAGATGATGCACAACCGCTTTGCGGGTGATGCATTAAAGCATCTTGAAAGCTTTGCTAAGGCGGGAATTTGCCTTAACTGCCAGATAGTAGCCTGTCCGGGAATTAATGACGGTGACGAGCTTATCCGTACCTTCACTGACCTTGAAAAGCTTGGTGTGAATATGACTGCTGTTGTGCCGGTCGGTCTTACGAGGTATCGTGAGGGTTTGTATCCGCTTACGGAATACACTCAGGAAACTGCGGCACAAACGCTTGATATAATCGAAAAATTCGGTGACAAGTGTGTAGAGAAGTACGGCAGACGAATTTTTTATGCAGGCGATGAATTTTATATTAAAGCCCACAGACCGATTCCTGATCCTGATTTTTACGAGGGCTTTCCTGCGGTTGAGGACGGCATTGGTATGATTGCCTGCCTTAAAGAAGAAATTGAATTTGCCGTTGAGGACAGCGAATATAATGATTCGCTTGATTATAAAGTGACTATGGCTTGCGGTGAGGCTGTAGCACCTTATCTTAAAGATATGATGAAAATTATTGCAACAAAATTCCCTAATATTAAAATTGAGGTTGTTGCAATTAAAAATAACTTTTTCGGTGGCGGAGTTAATGTGTCGGGCCTTGTGACAGGCGGCGACCTTATCGAGCAACTCAGAGGGAAAGAGCTTGGAGAGAAGCTTTTTATTCCGTCATCAATGCTTAGATTTGAAAACGATGTTTTCCTTGATGATGTTTCGGTAGAAGATGTTGAGCGTGAGCTTAATATTTCACTTGGAATAGTAAATAACAATGGTGACGAGCTTGTGAGAGTTGTTACCTCGGTAAAGGAATGATAGAAGAATGAATAAACCCGTAATTGCTATTGTGGGCAGACCAAATGTTGGCAAATCAACACTTTTTAATAAACTTATCGGTAAGCGACTTTCGATAGTTGATGACACACCGGGTGTTACTCGTGACCGTATTTACGGCGAGGTTGAGTGGCTCGGTAAAAAGGCATTTATTATAGATACAGGCGGTATTGAGCCAAAGACAGACGATATTATTCTTTCTCAGATGAGAAGACAGGCTCAGCTTGCCATTGATACAGCAAATGTAATTATCCTTGTTACAGACGGCAAAACCGGTATGGTGGCAACGGATATGGATATTGCACAGATGCTTATGAAGTCAAACAAGCCGATTGTGCTTTGCGTAAATAAATGTGACGGCATTGGTGAGCCGACTCCCGAATTTTACGAATTTTATAATCTTGGACTCGGTGATCCGATTCAGGTTTCATCTGTTCATGGTCACGGTACAGGCGACTTGCTCGACAGCGTTTTTGAGCACCTTGATTTTACAGAGGACGGCGATGATGACGGAACAGTAATTAATGTTGCCGTTATCGGTAAGCCAAACGCAGGCAAGTCCTCGCTTATCAACAAAATTACAAACGAAGAGCGTTGCATAGTTTCTGACATTGCCGGTACTACAAGAGATACCATTGATACAATGATTGAAAATAAGTACGGTAAGTTTAATTTTACAGATACAGCCGGTCTTCGCCGTCAGAATAAAATTTATGATGATATTGAAAAGTACAGCATCATCAGAGCAAAGATGGCTATTGAGCGTAGTGATGTTTGCGTGATTATGATTGACGCCGAGGCAGGCGTTACCGAGCAAGACACAAAGGTAGCCGGACTTGCACACGAGGCAGGCAAGGCTTGTATTCTTGCGGTAAACAAGTGGGACGCTATTGACAAGAACGACAAGACTATGCAGGAGTTCAGAAAAAAGCTTGACACTGACTTTGCTTTTATGTCTTACGCTCCGCAGGTGTTTATTTCTGCAAAGACAGGTCAGCGTATTGACAGACTTTTTGAGTTTATTGTAAGCTGTGCCGAGCAGTCTGCAAGAAGAATTACAACCGGTATGCTCAACGAATTGCTTGCACAGGCC
The DNA here is from genome assembly GCF_045129435.1 of Ruminococcus sp. Lineage (GTDB taxonomy): Bacteria > Bacillota > Clostridia > Oscillospirales > Acutalibacteraceae > Ruminococcoides. Next base: position 3,529 of record NZ_JBGVJL010000075.1, read on the forward strand.
ACTACAAGAGTTCAGCCACCGTCTGATAAGGGCAAAAGATTGAAGATTTTCTATGTTACTCAGGCATCTGTTAAGCCTCCGACATTTATTTTCTTCTGCAATAACGCTCAGCTTTTCCACTTTTCTTACCAGCGTTATCTTGAAAACAGAATCCGAGAGGCATTTGGCCTTGAGGGTACACCTATAAGAATTATTATCAGGGAGCGTGGCGAAAAGTAATGGATTTTTATTTAGCTTTTTTGGCTGACAACTGGTGGAGAATAATAATTACCGCCGTTGTGGCTTATCTTTTAGGCAGTATTAATACCGCGGTAATTGTTACAAAAATTGTGACGGGCGGTAAAAAAGACATTCGTGAAATGGGCAGCGGTAACGCAGGCTTTACAAATGTACTTCGCTCAGTAGGTAAAGTTCCTGCAATTTTCACCATTGTGTGTGATGCTCTCAAGTGTGTGGTTGCGGTAATTATTGGTTGGTTTATATTCTCAACCATTCCTGCCGATAGTCAGATTCTTTCGAGCGAGTTTGGTAACTGCGGTAAGTATATTGCCGGTATTTTTGCAATTCTCGGTCATTCATACCCTGTTTACTTTCACTTCAAGGGCGGTAAGGGTGTTGTAACCGCCGCCGCTCTTATTGCAAGTGAGGATTGGAGAGTGTTTATTGCGGTAATTGCAACATTTCTTATTGTTTTTGTTTGTTCTAAGATTATTTCACTTTCAAGCATTACTGCGGCTGTGCTTTATGGTCCGTTTACATTTTTGGCAACATTCCTTTTTGATTATCCGAACGGCTATTCTTTAGGATATGTTATTTTGTCAACGGTTGCGGCATTGATTATCGGTATATTTGTAATTGTCAAGCATAAGGACAACATCAAAAGACTTATGCGTGGCGAGGAAAAGAAAATTACCGCAAAGAAAAAGACAAACGCTTGACGGACTTTTGCAAAAGTTGTAAAATAGTGACGGAAATTATTAAATTGAAAGGTCGAATATTATGTCTGACTGTATTTTTTGTAAAATAGTTGACGGTTCTATTCCATCAACAAAGGTTTATGAGGACGAAAAAATTTTTGCATTCAAGGACTTAAATCCTCAGGCACCTGTTCATACTCTCATTGTGCCAAAACAGCATATTTGCTGTGCTGACGAGATTACTGCTGAAAACTGCGAAATCGTCGGTTACATTTTCTCAAAGATTCCTGAGATTGCAAAATCACTTGGTCTTGAGAACGGCTACCGCATTGTAAACAACTGTGGCGAAGACGGTTGTCAGTCAGTTAAGCACTTGCACTTCCATTTGCTTGGCGGCAAAAAGCTTGCTGAAAATATGGCATAAGAGGTGGAAAAGATGGGTACATATAAAATGACTATTGCAGGTCACGAGCGTGAGCTTGAGCTTTTTCCTGTAAGCGATAAGCTTGATATTGCGGCTTTTATTATGTTTGGTGATGTTGAAATTACCGAGGCTGCCGCAACCGAGCTTTTAAAAATTTGCCCTGAGCACGATGTAGTAGTTACTGCTGAGGCTAAAGGTATTCCGCTTTGCTATGAAATGGCAAGACAGGGCTGCAAAAACTATGTTGTTGCCCGTAAAGGCGTTAAGGTTTATATGAGAAATCCTATTGAGGTTAGCGTTAAATCTATTACAACAGAGAATGAGCAAAAGCTTTATCTTGGTGAGGGTGACGCAAACTTTATTAAGGACAAGAGAGTTCTTATTGTTGACGATGTTATTTCAACAGGTCAGAGCCTTGAGGCTATTGAAGAACTTGTAAATAAGGCAGGCGGTAATATAGTAGGCAAGGCTGCTGTGCTTGCCGAGGGCGACGCAAGAGGAAGAAAAGATATTATCTACCTTGAGGAGTTACCGCTTTTCTTTAAGTAATTTATAAGGATTGAGTTTTATGAAGCGACCGTTTGCATTGATTGGTATTACATATCTTTCGGTGCAGGCGGTGCTTTTTTATTTACAGCAAAATTTTGTGACTATTGTCTTTGCAATAGTTTGCTTTGCTGTGGCTGTAGTTTCGTTGTTTGCTATTAAAAAGCGAAATGCAAGGCATATTGCACTCGGCTTTTGTATAACGGCGGCATTGGCAAGTATTATTTTTTGCGGTTACGATGTATTTGTGAAAAAACCTGTTGTTGAGAAATATTCAGATAAAGAAATAAGAGTTACGGCAACAATAACAGAGCAGCCGCAGATTGCAAATGATTTGTACAGATATACACTCAAAACAGAGTGTGTAAACGGCAACGCTGAGAAAATAAAAATCAGTCTGTCAGTTCAGAACAAAATTAAAGCAGATGAGTTTGACAAAATTGTTTGTACCTTGCCTGTAACTGAATGTAAGAAAAAACAGGAGCTTGGCGAGGAAATATTTTTAAAATCGGCTGTGTATGAAAATTTTAATTATAGCGTTGTAAGGACCGAGAAAAAGCCTTTGTATTACTATGCTATAAGAGTGAGGGAAAGCTTTGCAGACAGTCTTGAACAGCTTTTACCGAGCGACTGTGCATCATTGTGCAGAGCGGTGCTTTTGGGCGAAAAATCTGCAATGTCACAACAGATGCAGAACAATTTTACACGCTGTGGCGTAAGCTTTTTGATTGTGGTGTCGGGTATGCACTTGGCTATAATTTGCAGCTTTGTGTATTTTTGCATTAAAAAGGGTGTAAAGAATAGGGTTGTACGCTCGGTTATTATGCTTTTGTGTGCGTTTGCATTTATGGCGGTGTCGGGCTTTTCACCGTCAGTAGTCAGGGCAGGAGTAATGCTTGCTGTAGTGTATTCGGGCAAAATGTTTATGCGAAAGGGTGACTCGCTCAATTCTCTTGGCATAGCGGCATTGATACTTACAGTCCCAAATCCTATGGCTGTGGCTGATGTCGGTATGCTGCTCTCATTTGCCGCTACGCTTGGAATAATTCTATGGGCACAAAGAATTACAAATTACGCTATGAATAGGCTGAGTAATCTTAACCGACTTAAAAAGCCTGTTGAATTTATAGTGAATCTATTTGCTGTGTCGATTTCGGCATCAGTATGGACAATGCCTTTTTCTGTGCTCTTGTTTGGCAGATTTTCGGCATTTTCTGTCTTGCTTTCCGTTCTGCTTTCTCCTGTGGTGAGTATGCTGATTGTATTTGCTTTGCCGGCTGTAATATTTAATAGCATTGCTTTTATGCAATTTCTTGCATATCCGCTTGGTATGGTGTGTGGACTGATAAGCAGACTTGTAATATGGGTGGTGACTTCATTTTCTGGTGTTCCGCTTTCCTCGATAAATGCCCGTAAACCGTATTTTTATATCTGGCTTGCTTTGGGTATTATTATGGTGATTGCAGGATGTTTTGTTAAAAATAAAGCAAGCTACGCTTTAAAGAGTGCTATGGTTTCGCTGTGTGTTTTAATTCTTGGTTTTGGTATATATTCTGTCATTGATGTGAACAGTACTCAGATAAAAATTTACGCAACCGGCGGAAACACCGTTATGATAAAGCGTGGTTTAAATTGCTCGGTGCTTAGCTGTGGCGGTTCGGTTTACAATATAAACAGTGCTGTGTATGATATTATGGAGGATACGTCAAAGCTTGATTTTATCATTGTGCCGTCCGGTAATGCTACCAATACGCTTTATGCAGATATTATGCAAAGAAAATTTGACGAATCGGATGTTTTGATATATGATAATAAAGGCGAAAATAAAGGCTTTGGGTGTAGAAAATATTTTACTGCACGAAGCTTTACGATAAATATAAATTCAAATACTGTTGACGAAATTGTTGCAGCTGACAGCGGAATGTACCAGTATATAACAACAGGGTCAACTTCTGTTTTACTGATTGATGGCAAATGCAATACTGAGAACATTTTGGGAAAACACAGAAATGCAGATTACATAATTACCGAAAAGCTCACCGATGATATTATGGCTTTGAATTGTGGAAAGATGATTGTTACTAAAGGCAGTAACGGTGAGGAAAATTTTGATAATGTAGTTTTTGTTCAAGAAGAAAGCTTAGCACTTGTTCTTGATTAACGGAGGAAATATGGCTGTACTTACAGACAAACAAATGGACAAGCACATAAAAGAAAGAAACTTTGCCAAGATATATCTGATTTACGGTGAAGAACAGATGTATGTAAAAAAATACACCGACAAGCTTGTTACAGCGGTAGCGGGTAAGTCGCCGTCTGAATTTAACTTTCACACATTCAGCGACAGCATAAACTTTGACGAGGTCGCCGCTGCAATTCAGATTGTGCCGTTTATGAGTGAATACAACTGCGTGCTTGTGAGTGACGCTATGTTTGATGAGTTCAACGCAGGCGATAATGCAAGGTTCGCCGATATATACAAGGTTGTACCGGACGGCTGTGTGTTCATAGTGTCGTTGCCGTCTGTTACACCGGTTAAAAATAAAACCGTTTTGCCGGCACTCAAAAAATATGCGGACAAAAACGGTATTGTGTGCGAGTTCAACACTCTTACTCAAAATGAGCTTATAAAATTCATTGCTAAGTGGGCAAATGCCAACGGAAAATTTATTTCTCAGGCTAACGCTGCCCAGATTATTTCGCTTTGCGGTTGTGACCTAAATATGCTCAAAAATGAAGTGGACAAAATTTCACTTTACGCAAAAGGCGAGGAAATTTCTGATGAGGATATAGAAAAGCTTGCTACAGTTACGCTTGAATCAAAGATTTATACGCTGTCTGATTCAGTGCTGAACTGCAACGCACAAAAGGCTTTCAATACGCTTGACACCCTCTTTTATCAGCAGGAAAAAACCGCTGATATGCTGTTTATTCTTGCTCAGGCTTTTATTGACGCATACAGAATCAGAGTGGCAGACGAAAGCGGCGTGCAGAAAACCGAGGTTGCCGCAAGGTTTAATTACAGAAACAGGGCATTTGTACTTGACAATGCAAGACGAGCAACCAAAAGGGTTTCCACACAGGCACTCAGAAAATGCCTTGCCATACTTTTGCAGGCAGAGTCGGAGTTTAAGAGTGTTTCAATAAATGACAGGGTGTTTTTTGAAAAGCTGATTGCACAGCTTTTGCTGACTGCTGAGAGGGGTAGAGTTTAATTGCTAAAAATAAAAGAGGCAATAATTGTTGAGGGCAGATACGATAAAATTAAGCTTAAAAATCTTGTCGATACCACAATAATTGAAACCAACGGCTTTCGTGTGTTTTCAGATAAAGAAAAGCAGTCGCTAATCCGAAGAATTGCCGAATCAAGGGGAATACTTGTGTTTACCGACAGCGACTCGGCAGGCTTTGTTATCCGCAATTTTTTGCGTGGTACAGTTGACAAAAGTAAAATAAAGCATTGTTACATACCGCAGATAAACGGCAAGGAAAAACGAAAGGCTCACAGTTCAAAGGAAGGCTTCCTCGGTGTTGAGGGCGTAAGTGACGAGGTGATTGTTGAGGCAATACGCAAAAGCGGTGCTACTGTAATCGGCGAGGAGGAGCAGAGCAACAGGGAAGAGGTTACAAAGGCTGATTTGTACAGGCTGGGACTTACAGGCAGAGAAAATTCAGAAAAGCTCAGAAAGGCACTTTTAAAGAATTTAGGAATGCCGTCTTACCTTACCACCAATGCTATGCTTGCGGCTGTCAACTGTTTATATTCACTTGAAGAATTAAAAAATATAGTTAAAAAATTGGAAATTTAATAGTTAGAATTATAAATCACCGTTTTGGACATAATAAAAACGGTGATTTTTTTGCTTAACAGATTAAAAAGTGATTGTATGTTATTTTCTCTTGGCGGAATAGCCTATGCCTTGCTTGAAATACTTTGGCGAAGAAAAACGCATTGGACAATGGCGGTTACGGGCGGAAGCTGTTTTCTTACAATTTTCAGAATATATAAGAAATTTCCAAAGCTGTGCTTACGCAGTAAATGCATTATTGGCGGTGCGGTTATTACGCTTATGGAGGGCATTTGCGGATTTATTGTAAATGTAAAGTTTAAACTTAATGTGTGGGATTACAGCAAATGTACGCTGAATTTTAAGGGACAGATTTGCCCTTTTTACAGTATGCTGTGGACTCTTTTGTGCATACCGATAAGCTGTAT
>NZ_JBGVJL010000076.1:0-2560 GCF_045129435.1 Ruminococcus sp.
GGATGAAATCGGCGGCATCAGCTACAAGGTCGTTGACAAGCAGACCGTTCATGTTCTCAACCACATCGAGGACAGCGCACTGATTAACGCAAATCTGAGCAAGGCGGGAATCCCTGTGCAGTCAATCGGCCGAAAGAATGAGAGCCTTGAAGATTATTTTATTGACCTGATAAGCAAAGCGAACTGAGCGGAGGGGGTATGTTTATGTTTAATGTAATACGCATGGAATTAGTAAGAATGTTCAAAACCCGCAGCTTCTATATTACGATAGTTGTGTGTGCCTTGTTTATGACAGGAATGCTTTATATTTTATCCCCTGTAATGAATCAGGCATTTGAAGCATCTGAGGGGCAATCAACATCTGCTGTGGTTTCACAAGAAACCGAAGATGGCTGGACTGTAGCTATGAATATAGCCGATACTTCTGTTGCTTGTCCTAATAATGTATGCGCCCCATATATATCACTTAGTGTTTTGTTTGTTGTTATATTTATTGCGTGCTTTGTAGGTGAATTTTACAAGAATGGTTTCTGCAAGAATGTTCTTGGCAAGGTAAGGCATAAATATTATTTTCAGGCGGCAAAGTTAGCTTGTGTAATGGTATATACTGCAATTATTATGTCCGTTACTGTCACTGTAAGTTTAATTACGGCAAACTGTTTAATTAACAGCTTTGAATTTGTATATATGAAGGAATTTGCGATGTTTCTGCTGGGTGAATATTGCTTATTGACTGTGATTGGATTGGCTGCAGCATTTTTCACTGAACTTAGCGGAAGCAAAATTCCGGCAATCATTTATATAGTTTTGTGTTCAACCAATATTATTGCTTCACTTGTTGGTGCAGCTAACGATAAACTTAGTGAGCTGCTTTCAACAGAAATTCTAATTGAAGATTATTTGCCCTCACTGTATCAGCTTAAGTTTCAAACTGAAATTCCAAGCAATTCGTTTATGGAAAATAGTAATTTAATTCGTGCTTTGGTACTTTCATTGGCAGCATTTGTTGTATACAACATCATTGGCTCGGTTCTGATTACCAAACGCGATGTCAAGTAAATACGAGACTAACTATAAAAAGTCAATAGTAAAATAAAAAAATGTTGTGAATTGTTGTGACGATAAAAAAGGCGCAACGAAACAGACGTCAAAGACGCCGAATTAAAAAAATAAAGTTATGATTAAGCTTTGGCTGAATAAGGTTGACCTGATTTCTGCAAAGCAAAGATAAGACGAACTAACTTTTTAGCGGCATGAGAGATAGCGACATAGTAGTGCTTACCCTCAGAACGCTTTTTAGCAAGGTAATCAGCAAAAACAGGACACCACTTACAGACAAACTTTGTGGCATTGAAGAGCGCATAACGCAAATAACGAGACCCACGCTTTTCCATGTGTGAGTAACAATTATTAAGTTTGCCTGATTGATATGTAGAAGGGGAAAGACCTGCAAAAGCTAAAATCTTGTCGGGAGAATCAAAGTTATTGAAATCTCCAATTTCAGCAATAATCATTGCCCCCATACGAAAACTAATCCCTGGAATTGTTGTAATAGTGGAATCAATATTGTCCATAATGGATTGAATTTCAGATTCGATTTCTGTAATCTCGCTGTTAAACTCTCTGATAAGTTTGATGGTATGTTTAAGTTCCAATGCTTTGGCAGGCATATATGTGCCGATAGAGTTTCTGGCAGCTTCACGGATTTGAACAGCTTTTTCTCTATTGTAACGACCTTTAGAAGCTGTATAAAGTAGATTTGTAAGGCGTGTAAGATGGACTTCAGCAATATGTTTAGCACTTGGTAATTCACTAAGCAAAGCATAGGCTGAAGCTGTATGCAAAGTTGGAAGTAGATTTTCTAATTCAGGAAACAGTATATTAACAAGTCTTGAAACAGACGTTTTTAATTTAGCTCGTTCAGAAACTTTATCAAATCTGTATCTTGTTAGTGACTTTAGCTCCGAATTGTGGTATGCTATGTTTGTGTAGGGCTTGAGGCTCACATCAGACATAAGCATAGAAGCAATAGTTCTTGCATCCACTCGATCAGTCTTTGTTTTTCTGAGAGTAAGACTTTTACGGTAAAGGTTGGTATGCAACGGATTTATGACATAGGTGGGTAGATCGTTGTCAAGAAGAAATCCAAGAAGATTGTAGCTGTAATGTCCGGTTGCCTCAAGTCCTACCTTTATTTTTTCGCCAATACCTGTACAGGTATTGATTGTTTGAAGAAGATAGTCAAAACCTTCTCTACTGTTTGATATAGTAAAGACATCGGCAAGAACTTCTCTTTCTGAGCTGATGATAAAACAATCGTGCTTGTCTTTTGCGACATCAATTCCAACAAATATCATTTTGTACCTCCATTAGATTTATTTTCGATGCTGTTATCCACAGGGCACCTTGCTCTTGTAACCTCGTTCTAAATAAACCGTCGGGCGGTATCTAACTGATTAACAATACTGCAAAGGTCTGTGGTTGGAGCCTTAATTAAACCGTCATGCGGTAGGAGATGTTAACCAATCCACAGCACCATTTACAGTGTAGCATATTTGTC
>NZ_JBGVJL010000077.1:0-11595 GCF_045129435.1 Ruminococcus sp.
ATTGGCCTCAATCTGATCCATTGGCATATGTCCGGGGCCTTCAACCATTACCTGAACATCTTTTGCCCATGCTCTTTTTGTAAGCTCACCAAGGCGAACAAGCTCCTCAATCTGGCATACATCCGAAGCGTCTGCAAGACATCCCGGACGGCAGGCGTCACCAAGTGAAATTGTCACATCATACTCTCTGCATATGTCGAGGATCTCATCAAAGTACTCATAAAATGGGTTCTCATTGCCTGTCATACACATCCAAGCGAACACAAGTGAACCGCCACGAGATACAATATTCATCTTTCTTTTGTGCTTTTTAATCTGGTCAATAGTCTTTCTTGTGATGCCGCAATGAAGTGTTACGAAGTCTACACCGTCCTCTGCGTGAAGTCTAACTACATCAATAAAATCCTTTGCTGTGAGTGTATCAAGGTCACGCTGATAGTGAATTACAGAGTCGTAAACAGGCACAGTACCAATCATTGCAGGGCACTCGCTCGTGAGCTTTCTGCGGAAAGGAATTGTGTTGCCGTGTGATGAAAGGTCCATAATTGCGTGAGCACCCATATCAACCGCCTGCATAACCTTCTGCATTTCAATGTCATAGTCCTTACAATCCCTTGAAATGCCGAGGTTTACATTAATCTTTGTTCTGAGCATTGAGCCAACGCCCTCAGGGTCAATACACTTGTGGTTTTTGTTGGCACAAATTGCTACCTTGCCCTGTGCTACGAGCGGCATAAGCTCCTCAACTGTCATTCTTTCTTTTTTTGCAACAATTTCAAGCTCTTTTGTTACAATACCCTTTCTTGCTGCCTCCATCTGTGTAGAATATTCTCTCATATTTCATCTGCCTTTTCATTTAAAATTTTGTAAAATATAGTTGTGCATCAGCGGACCTCTGCCCTTTCCAATGTCAAGGCGAGAGCTGATAGCTGTGGTTACATATGCTTTGGCACTTTCGACTGCCTGTGGAATTTCAAAGCCTTTTGCAAGATTGCTTGCGATGGCACTTGAAAGAGTACAGCCTGTGCCGTGTGTATTTGGATTGTCAATTTTCACTGACGGGTAGGTATAAAATTCATTGTTATAATAGAGCAAATCATCACTGCAATCATCAAGATGACCGCCCTTGCACAAAACCGCACAACCGAATTTTTCGGCTATTATACTCGCTGATTTACGCATATCGTCAACGCTGTTAATGGTGATTCCACTCAGAATTTCCGCCTCGGGAACATTTGGTGTAACGATAGTTGAAATAGGCAATAAATGCTCTTTGAGCATCTCAAGTCCCCTATCGCTAATGAGTCTGCTTCCGCTTGTTGAAACCATTACCGGGTCGGTCACAATATTTTTGGCATGGTAAAAGCTAAGCTTGTCGGCTATCACCTTTGCCGAATTGTTGCCGTAAACCATACCAATTTTTACGGCATCGGGGAAAATATCAGTAAAAACCGCATCAAGCTGACTTGCAATAAATTCATCACTTGCAGGCTCAATGCCATAAACACCTGTGGTATTCTGTGCTGTGAGTGCGGTGATAACGCTCATAGCATAGCAATAGTGCATTGTAATGGTTTTTATATCTGCCTGAACACCTGCACCGCCTGAGCAATCACTGCCTGCTATTGTCAAGACCTTGTACACGCTAACCTCCGTAAATTATGCTGTCCGCAAGTTTTCTTAATTCTTTTGCAGAAGTATATACATCATCAGCACCAAAAATCGCACTTACAACCGCCACTCCGCTTGCACCTGTGCCGTTTAGCTGTGGAATATTTACTTCATTTACTCCACCGATTGCCACAACAGGAATGGTAACATTTTTGCATATCTCAGCAAATTTTTCAGTGCCGAGGAATTTAGCGTCAGCCTTGGTTTGCGTGCCAAAAACCGCACCACTGCCAATGTAGTTCGCACCACTTTTCTCTGCTTTTTTAGCAAGCTCAACGGTACGAACCGAGCCACCGATAATTTTATCACTTCCGAGGATTTCTCTTGCTTTTACAAGTTCCATATCATTCTGACCGAGGTGAACGCCATCAGCACCCGTTTTCAGTACAACATCTACATTATCGTTGATAATAAGAGGTGCATTATATTTTTGGCAAATTTTAAGCAGGCTGTCTGCCTCCTTACAAAGAGTGTCAAAATCAACATCTTTATCTCTGAGCTGCACAATGGTAGCACCGCCTGATAATGCCTGCTCTACTGAGTATTCAAGTCCTTTTGAACCAATACATTTTCTGTCTGTGATTGCATAAAGAGCAAGCATACTTTTGTCAAATTTCACGCTTTTCACCTCAGTTCATCTTTTATTTTCATAACTTCGTCTTCTAAATTTTCGCTCTGCATCAGTAGTGACATCACGCACACTCCGGCAAAGTTTTTTCGGTTTACATCTGCTAATGCCTTAGCTGTATCGGCATTTATGCCGCCTATGGCATAGACCGGAATATTCACGCTGTCGCACACATTCTGCAAAAATTCAATTCCTTTACCCTTTAAGCCTTTTTTACAGTCGGTTTCAAAAATATTACCTGCCGTTATGTATGACGCACCGTTTTTCTCAGCAAATATTGCGTCCTCTGTGCTGTGAACAGAAGTGCCTATTACATCAAAATTTTGTCTTTGCTTTAATTCCTTAAACTCACTAAACGGCAGATGGATTTTCCTTATTCCAAGCTTTACGGCTACATCTGTGAAATTGTGCAGCACGAGCTTGTCTGCACCACAAACCTTTGTTACATCTTTTGCAAGTGAATAATATTCCTGCTCAGAAAGATATTTCTCTCTAAGAATTATACATCTAACTTCAGTCTTGGAAATTCTTTTTACTTTCTCTAAAAAATCCCCTCTGCAAAGCTGTTTTGCTGTCACGCACACTACATTACACATAGATGTAGTCGCTCATAACAGGCTGTAAACCCTTGTCTGTGAGAGCCTTGAACACCTCGTCAACATTTCTGCCGTCAGAAATCTCAAACTGCTCGTCGCCCTTTTTCTCGCTTTCACCATCGTGACCACCAATGCCAACATCAACACCTGCAGAAATTTTTGTGGCGGCAATGTCAACCACATTATCTCTGAAACGCTGACACTCTCTTGTGGAAATAGTGATGCTTGCAAACGGCATAAAAAGACGGTATGCACAAATTACCTGCAAAAGCTGTGGCTCGTGAACATCTTTAGGATTGATTTTATCATTATTTATTATTGGGCGAAGCCTTGGGCATGAAAAAGCAATCTCTGCGTGTGGATATTTACGCTGAATTAAATATGCGTGCATACCTGTAGCAAATGCGTCCTTTCGGAAGTCGCTGAGTCCAAGCAAAGCGGCAAAGCCAACACCACGCATACCGCCCATTAATGCTCTTTCCTGAGTGTTTACTCGGTATGGGAATATTCTCTTGTGACCTGCAAGGTGGAGGGTTTCGTACTTATCGGAATTATAGGTTTCCTGAAAAACAGTTACATAATCAGCACCGCACTCATGCACATAACGGTACTCATCGCTGTTCATCGGATAAACTTCAAGTCCTACCACTTTAAAATATTTTCTTGCAATTTTACAAGCCTCGCCTATGTATTTTACATCAGACATCTTTTTGCTCTCGCCTGTTAAAAGCAAGATTTCCTGCAAACCTGTCTTTGCGATTGCCTGCATTTCGTGTTCGATTTCCTCAGCGTTAAGCTTTGCACGATGTATTTTATTGTGGCAGTTAAAACCGCAGTAAATGCAGTAATTTTCACAATAATTTGAGATATAAAGCGGAGTGAACATATTTACGGAGTTACCAAAGTGCTTTTTAGTTTCAACTCTTGCAGCCTTTGCAATGTCCTCAAGAAGTGGCAAAGCCGCCGGTGAAAGGAGTGCCTTAAAGTCATCAACAGTTTTTTCGCTGTGCTCAAGTGCATTTTTGACATCTTGCTCTGTGTAGATTGACGGGTCAAACTCGTTCATTGCATTAATAACCCTGTCCATAATGTCAGAGTCAATCTGCTCCATATCGGGCAGGTATTTCATATGGTCAATTCTTTCTTCCATTGCTCACACCTCAGCTTTCAAGAAAACCGGTAAGCGGTGATGATGCAGACGCACCGTTTTCAATAACTCTGCCAAGACCCGAAAGATAAGCCTGTCTGCCTGCCTCAATCGCCTTTTTGAAAGCGTTTGCCATCATAGGAATGTCGCCTGCTGTTGCAATAGCTGTGTTGCTCATTACGGCAGCAGCACCCATCTCCATAGCCTCACAAGCCTGTGACGGTCTGCCAATGCCTGCGTCAACAATAACCGGCAAATCAATTTCGTTAATAATGATTTTAATAAATTCCTTGGTAGCAATGCCCTTGTTTGAACCAATTGGAGAGCCAAGCGGCATAATTGCAGCAGCTCCGGCATCTCTCAGACTACGGGCAACATTGAGGTCCGGATACATATAAGGAAGCACCACAAAACCCTCTTTTGCAAGAATTTCGGTTGCCTTTACGGTTTCGTAGTTATCCGGCAAAAGGTACTTTGAATCCCTGATTACCTCGATTTTAATAAAGTCACCACAGCCTGCCTCTCGTGCAAGTCGGGCAATTCTGACTGCCTCGTCAGCGTTTCTTGCACCTGATGTATTTGGCAACAAGGTTACATTCTCCGGAATGTAATCGAGAATATTTGCGACCTTGCCTGTTACTGCTCGTCTTAAAGCAAGTGTTATAATTTCTGCTCCCGCATTCTCAACAGCAGCCTTAATGAGGTCGAGTGAGTACTTTCCTGAGCCTAAAATAAAGCGTGAATTGAATTCGTGTCCGCCTAAAATCAGCTTGTCATTTTCCATTATTATATCTCCTTTTTGTGTTAATAAATTAACAGCCGCCGCCAACAAAATTTACTATCTCTACCACATCGCCGTCCTTTAGAATGGTAGAATTGTAGCTTGCCTTTGGCAGAATTTCTTCGTTAAGCTCCACAGCAATTCGCTGAGGCATAATAGAATTTTCCTCGAGGTACTGCATAAGTGAAAGCTCGTTTTTATCAATATTTACACCGTTAATTCTAATCATATATTCACCTCCGAGAATACAAAACGCAAAAAAATAAAGTGCACCAAACCGATGCACTTTGTTCGCTGAAATATTTGCCAAGGCAGATTGCCTTAGCTACAAAGTCCCTCCGTTGGCATTATCCAAATCAGGTTTACGGTCGAAATGTCAATTCATTTCCTCTCAGCCGATTGGCTCCCGTTTTGTATTGTTTTACTTTATTATAGTACTAATGAGCAAAAATGTCAAAAGAAATTTTAAAATAAGTTTTTCTGTCGATTACAGCTCCCAACTGTCCTTTTCTCTTTTTGATTTTGGATCGTCCCAGCTGTCATAATCATAGCTGCCGGAATTCACCTCGTATCCGTTGTGTGTATCGCAGTTCTGACCTGTAAAGTCCGGATTACTGCTGTAGTCGGCAGAATTGTAAGGCTGATTATATCGCGAGTTCTGATAGCTTTGGCTGTTATTATAGGTTGGATTTTGCTGTGGCGGTTGCGGGCGATAAGAATTCTGTTGATATTGGTTTGTTCTGTTAGCATTGAACGGAGTGTTTACTGTTGGGTTAAAGCCATGCTGAGATCTTACATAAGGCTGATCATAGGCTTCGTTTCGTTTTGCATATCCTACTCTCTCCTCTGACCTTTTCATATTTATAAGATTACAAACCTGATTGTAATCCTGAATGTCTATGATTTTAAAAGCGTCTGAATTATTGTTTGAGAAAACAACATCGCCTACTCCCAAGCCTTGGTCAAAAATACCTCTATGTATAAAAGCGTTGTTAAGTTCGGCAAAGCTTTTATATCTGTATTGCTTTCTAAAAGTACCGCCTGTAATATAAACTCCGTGTGCGGTAACGGCAAATTCGGTATGTTTTAATTTCAGAAAGGAAAAAATAACACCGCCAAGATAAAGCCATACAGGCATTAGGTGGATAGCGAAAAATCCAAGTATAAACCATACGCCGTCACCCATTTCCCTGAAATCAGAAAATAATAATGTACCGATAAAATTAAAATCAATTAAAAACCAAATACCGGCAAAAATGAGCATTGGGTTAAAAATACACTCAAGAACAAAGCAAGCTTTTTTAGGCTTGCCTGACCAAAGAATTATTTCATTAGTCATCATTTTTTGTAGGTCATCGCTTATTCTATAATTGTCTGTCATAATTTTCTCCTTAAATTTTTAATAATTAAAATTCAATCAAGCCGTTTTAAGCAAAATTTTGCGTTAATATTCATAAATATTACTCTATTATATATTATTGATTTAAAAATGTCAAAGTCATATGCAATATTTGTTAAAATAATTAATTTTTACAGTTATTATTCTTTATAGATATTAAAAGGAGGTATAATTTTGATAAAATAGAAAAAAATAATAAAGGTAGTGTTTTTATGGCTAATAAAAATCTTATTGACCTTGACGCAATGTCTAAAAAACAGCTTGATATGCTGATAAAAAAGGCTAAAAAAATTATGGAAAATCCTGCCGATTACAGACACGCCTGTGACGGCAAAATTCTTGCTACTCTTTTTTATGAGCCGAGTACAAGAACTCAGATGTCATTCCAGACTGCAATGCTCAAGCTTGGCGGCCGCACCATCGGCTTTGACAATCCGCTTAATTCATCTGTTGCAAAGGGCGAAAGCCTTAAAGATACAATAACTATAGTCGGCGGTTATGCCGACATTATCGCTATGCGTCACCCTGTGGAAGGTTCGGCTATGGCGGCCTCTATGTATGCCGGTGTACCTTTCATTAACTGTGGTGACGGAGGACACCTCCACCCTACTCAAACTTTGGCTGATATTGTTACATTAAGCTGTGAAAAGGGCAGACTTGACAACCTCAGAATTGGCATCTGCGGCGACCTTTTAAATGGCAGAACAGTTCACTCGCTCATTAAAGCACTTTCACAATATGACAACAATTCCTTTGTACTTATTTCCACAAAAGAATTACAAGTACCGCTGTACATCATTGATATTCTTGAAAAGAACGGCTGTAAGTATGAATTTTCAAATGACCTTGCAAGTGCTATTTCAAACCTTGATGTGCTGTATATGACAAGAATTCAGCAGGAACGTTTTGCAAGCAAAGAGGAGTATGAAAAGCAGAAATATGTATTTGTGCTTGACAAAGAAAAACTCAGCAAAGCAAAAGAGGATATGATTATTTTGCACCCTCTTCCAAGAGTAAACGAGATTACCGGTGACATTGACGACGACCCTCGTGCGTTGTACTTCAAGCAAGCTCAGTACGGTATGTACGGCAGAATGGCACTTATTCTTTTATTGTTGCAGGACGATGATTTTATGCTCCAAAACAGAGATATTCAAATTATAGACAAGCGTTGCACCAATCCAAGATGTATTACTGCAAAAGAGGAATATTTGCCAAATCGTTCTTACTTAAAGCTTGGTATGCAGATGTGCGATTACTGCGACAAGCGAATTGACTGATGAGGTGAGGATATGACAAAAAAGAATAAGAAGCCTAACAAGGCAATTTCAACTGCGATTATATCTGCACTTGCCTACATAGTGCTTGGCTTTGTAATGATTTTCTACCCCGACAAGGTGAGCATTGCACTTTGCTACACACTCGGCGGTGCGTTAACAGTATATGGACTTTTCAACCTGATTACATACTTTGCCACAAGGCAGGCTTCCTTTGGCTTTGAGATGATAGTAGGCATTGCCGCAACGGCGTTCGGCGTATTCTTCCTGATTTCACCACAGTCAATTCTCGGAATGATAGCTGCAATTATCGGCATACTGATTATTGTTGACAGTGCAATCGACATTAAGAGAGCGTTCCAGCTAAAGGCACTCAATGTAAAATATTGGTGGATAAGCTTTATTGTGTCGGCACTCATCATCGTGTTTGCGATTGTCACAATTATCTTTCCGACATTCTTTGCCGACATCATTATGATAGTGCTCGGCATTGCACTTGTGTATGAGGGTGTGTCGGGATTAGCACTCCTTGCAAGCATAGGTTACTTTGCAAAGAAAGTTAAAAGTGATGCAAAAATGATTGATATAGTACCTGATAATGAGTACGAAGAAGATTGAATGAAAGCTAAATAATGAATTAACCTCCTGTCATATGGCAGGAGGTTTTTAGTTGAATAAATTATGGTTTAGCAACGGTCGGGAAATTTTGTTTGAATCAGTACAGACTTTATACTCGAAAATAAAAATTTGGTCAACATTTTTCAAAGGTTGTGGGTGTGGGCAAAGCCCACAATACTTTAAGCTAACGCAAGGTTTTGTTAGTCAAACAGCTTGCTGTTTGGCGGCTTGAACACAACAGCGAAAGCCTTATAATTGCGATAGCAACATAAAAAATCATTATTCTTTATTAATGAATTATTTCTTTTAAATGGCTGTCGCCTGTTTTGTCAAACTTTGCTTTAGCACACAAACAGCGACGCTGTTTGTGCCTTATAAATTGCAATGGAAACAACTTTTCTTGGGCGTTGCCCAAACCCACGAGCCTTTAAAAAGGCTCGACCTAAATTTTTTTGTTATTTATCCGAAACTATCCGCTAAACCACAATTTACTAAACTATTGTCATTAAAATCTAAACAAAAGCGGTGCAATTCGCTAAAATGAATTGCACCGTTTTGTGTTAGTGTTAGATGTGAATTTATAAAGTTAGGTACACGCAAAATCTATCTTCATAGAAATTGCATTAAAAGTTTTAGATTAGAAATTATCTTGTAGCAGACAAAGCAAATTACTTAGAAAGTAACTTTTTGATTCTCTCTACTGCCTCGATTGTATTTTCTCTGTCACCGAATGATGTAAGACGGAAGTAGCCTGCACCGTTCTTACCAAAGCCTTCGCCCGGAGTTCCTACTACATTTGCCTCATTAAGGAGGAGATCAAAGAACTCCCAGCTACCCATATCGTTAGGGCACTTGAGCCAGATGTATGGTGAGTTCTTACCACCTGTGTAGTAAATGCCAAGCTCGTCCATTGCAGATGAAATAATTCTTGCATTCTCCTGATAGTAAGAAATGTTTTCCTTAATCTGCTTCTGTCCTTCTTCGCTGAATACAGCTGCTGCTGCACACTGTACAGGCCATGACACACCGTTGAACTTTGTTGCCTGACGGCGGTACCATGTATTGTAGATGTTATGACCATCTCTCTCAAGCTCTCTTGGAATGATTGTGTAGCCACATCTTGTACCTGTGAAGCCTGCTGTCTTTGAGAGTGAGCACATCTCGATAGCACACTTTCTTGCACCCTCAATAGCGAAAATTGAGCGTGGAAGATCCTCTGTGATAAATGCCTCATATGCTGCATCATAAAGAATGATTGCGTCATTCTTTATTGCATAATCAACCCACTGCTTAAGCTCCTCTGCTGTGTAAGCTGAGCCTGTTGGGTTGTTTGGTGAGCAGAGATAGATGATGTCTGCTTTTACATTCTCATCAGGGAGAGCCGCAAAATTGTTTTCACGATTTGAGTTAGCGTAAACAATCTTTCTGCCTGCCATAATGTTTGAGTCAACATATACCGGGTAAACCGGGTCGGTAACAAGAACAACATTATCCTTACCGAAAATATCGCCGATGTTTCCGCAGTCTGACTTTGCACCGTCAGATACGAAGATCTCGTTTGCACCTACTGTTACGCCAAAGCTTGCATAGTAGTTAGAAATAGCCTCTCTGAGGAAAGCGTAACCCTCATAGTCAGGGTAACCCTTAAAAGTATCCTTATGAGCGAGGTCCTCAGCACCCTTTTTCATAGCTTCAATTACTACAGGTGCGAGTGGAAGTGTAACATCACCGATACCAAGCTTAATTACTTTCTTATCAGGATGCTCCTGCATATACTTATTTGTTCTTGAAGCAACCTCTGCAAAAAGATAGTTTGGCACGAGGTTGTCAAAATTTCTGTTAATCTGCATTATTATCAATCCTTTTTATGATGTATGAGCAAAAGGTTTGTGACAAAAATTGCCTAAACCAAGAATTTTCCAAAATTACTTGTCAAGTGAAGCCTTGATAAACTCTCTGAAAAGTGGATGAGCTCTGTTAGGACGAGACTTGAACTCAGGGTGATACTGTACACCGATGTAGAACTTATTTGCAGGAATTTCTACTGCCTCAACAAGCATACCGTTCGGTGATGTACCTGTAATAATCATACCTGCTTTTTCAATCTCTTCCCTATAGTCATTGTTGAACTCATAACGATGACGATGACGCTCCTGTACCTCAGGCTTACCGTATGCTCTGTCCATAATTGTGCCCTTCTTGATAACGCAAGGATAAGCACCAAGACGCATTGTACCGCCCATATCCTCAATGCCGAGCTGCTCAGGCATAAGGTCAATTACATTGTGCTTGCCCTCAGGAGCAAACTCACCGCTGTTTGCGTCCTCATAGCCGAGTACATGCTTAGCAAATTCGATTACTGCTGTCTGCATACCAAGACAGATACCAAGGTATGGAATGTCATGCTCACGAGCATATTTAGCAGCCATTACCTTGCCCTCAACGCCTCTGTTGCCAAAGCCGCCCGGAACAAGAATACCGTCAACATCACCAAGAAGCTCATCTGCCGAATACTTAGTAATAAGCTCACAATCAACCCACTTGATTTCTACATCCGCTGAATTTTCGTAGCCTGCGTGGCGAAGTGCCTCTGCTACTGAAAGATATGCATCATGAAGAGCAACATATTTACCGCAAAGAGCAATTTTGCACTTCTTTGAACGGTTATTGATTCTCTCAAGCATTTCTTTCCACTCTGTAAGGTCAGGTGTCTTGTCGGTAGCAATGTTAAGCTCACGACAAACCACATTTGAGAAGTTGCTTTCCTCAAGCATAAGAGGAGCCTGATAAAGAGTAGGAAGTGTGATGTTCTCAATTACACAGTCCGGCTTAACATTACAGAACAGAGCAATTTTCTTGAAAATGCTCTCCTCAAGCGGCTCGTCACAGCGAAGAACGATGATGTCCGGATTAATTCCGAGTGAACGAAGCTCCTTAACTGAGTGCTGAGTTGGTTTTGACTTATGCTCCTCACTGCCCTTGATGTATGGAACAAGGGTAACATGAATGAAGATGCTGTTTTCTCTGCCTACCTCAAGTGATACCTGACGGATTGACTCAAGGAACGGCTGGCTCTCGATGTCGCCGACTGTACCGCCGATTTCTGTGATAACAACATCGGCATCAGTCTTTTCACCTACATTGTAGATGAAAGACTTGATTTCGTTTGTGATGTGCGGAATTACCTGTACTGTTTTGCCAAGGTAATCTCCGTGACGCTCTTTTTCAAGTACATTTGAATATACCTTACCTGTTGTGAGGTTTGAGTACTTATTGAGGTCTTCATCAATGAAACGCTCGTAGTGACCGAGGTCGAGGTCGGTTTCAGCACCGTCCTCTGTTACATATACCTCGCCGTGCTGATATGGGCTCATTGTACCCGGATCAACATTAATATATGGGTCAAGCTTTTGTGCTGCTACCTTAAGACCCCTTGCTTTCAAAAGCCGTCCGAGTGAAGCCGCTGTTATGCCTTTAC
>NZ_JBGVJL010000078.1:0-2135 GCF_045129435.1 Ruminococcus sp.
CTTGGCTACCTGGATACCATAACTCTTATCTGCACCGCCCCTCACGATCTTACGCAGGAACACAATATCGTCCCCGCATTCCTTGACGGCAATGCAGTAATTGTTTACATTATTCATTTTGCCTTCCAGCTCCGTCAACTCATGATAATGGGTGGCAAACAAGGTCTTTGCACCAAGCTTTTTGCGGTCTGCACAATATTCAAGTACAGCCCTTGCAATGCTCATTCCGTCAAAGGTCGATGTACCCCTGCCGATTTCATCAAGAATTAAAAGACTTTTTGAAGTCGCCGATTTAACAATATTAGCAACCTCACTCATCTCTACCATAAAGGTTGACTGTCCCGAAGCAAGGTCATCAGACGCACCTACTCTTGTAAAAATACTGTCAACCACACCGATAGTCGCACTTGACGCCGGAACAAAACTGCCCATTTGTGCCATAAGCACAATTAACGCAACCTGTCGCATATATGTAGATTTACCTGCCATATTAGGACCTGTGATAATAGCAACTCTTTCTCCTGCACTATCAAGGTAAACATCATTCGGTACAAAAGGAGTGTCATTAAGCAAAGCCTCAACAACAGGGTGTCGGCTGTCTTTTAATCTGATAACTGTTGAAAGATTTACCTCCGGTCTTACATACCTGTTGTCAGCCGCAACATTTGCAAGCGAAACAAGTACGTCCAGCACAGCAATAGCCTTTGCGGTTTTTTGTATTCTGTCAAGATTATTTGCAACTGTCTTTCTGACATCGTCGAACAACGCATATTCCATCGCAACAGAACGGTCTTTTGCACCCAAAATTCTGCCTTCAATATCCTTTAAATCCTGAGTAATATATCTTTCACAGTTTGTCAAAGTCTGCTTTCTTATGTAGGTTTCCGGCACAAGGTCTTTGTAGGAATTAGTAACCTCTATGTAGTAGCCAAACACCTTATTGTAGCCTACTCTCAGCTTAGGAATACCGGTTTTTTCCCTCTGTTCTGCCTCAATTCTTGCAAGAATTCCTTTAGAATCATTCATATCAGTAAGCAAAAGGTCAAGCTCGCTGTTATATCCTTTTTTAATCATTCCGCCCTCACGAACGGAGAACGGCGGTTCTTCAACTATAGCGGAATCAATCAGCGAATAAATATCCTCAAGCAGATCTATTTCCTTGTAAACCTTTTTCAGATACTTCGCATTACAACTGGCAATAAGCTCTGAAAGCTGCGGAAGCTTTTGCAGTGCCGCAGCAAGAGAACGCAGTTCTCTGCCGTTTGCCGAGCCGTAAACAATCCTTGTCATAAGTCGCTCAATATCGAAAATTCCGCTTAAAGCGTCAACAAGATCAAGCCTTAGCATATTATCATTCACAAGTTCTTCAATCGCTGATTGTCTGTTATTAATTGCAGAAACATTCAAAAGCGGATGCTCAAGCCACGAGCGAATAAGACGCTTGCCCATAGCGGTTTTTGTTTTATCAAGCACCCATAAAAGCGAACCACGCTTTTCCTTATTGAGCATTGTTGCGGTAAGCTCAAGATTACGCTGCGTGTTGTAATCAAGATTCATAAACTGCTTATCGCTGTAAAGCTCAATTTTATTTATGCGTTCAAGTCCGTTTTTCTGTGTATCTTTAAGGTAATTTATAAGTGCACCGATTGCAGAAATCAATACAGCAGACTGTGATATAACATCCATTTCATCGCCAAACTGCGTTTTAACTGTTTCAGTACAAAGTGCATTGTCAAAGCTTTCATCTCCGAGCATTTCAACTCCGGCAGAAAGCTTTGACTTTATAAACGACGGCAAAGATTTGATTTTAACAATATCTCCGCCAAGTAAAATTTCTCTTGGATTATAGCTTGCAAGCTGACTTGTAAGAGAATTTTCAGAATCACTGCCGGTAATTTCGGTTGCGTAAAGCTCACCTGTTGAAATATCGCAAAAGCAAAGTCCGATTTTTTTATTTTCAGAATACATACAGCAAATGTAGTTATTCCTGCCCTCATCAAGCATACTTGACTCCATTACTGTGCCCGGAGTAATTACTCTTATAATATCTCGCTTAACAAGTCCCTTTGCGGTTGCAGGATCTTCGGTCTGTTCGCATATTGCAACCTTGTAGCCCTTTGCCACAAGCCTTGCAA
>NZ_JBGVJL010000079.1:0-7311 GCF_045129435.1 Ruminococcus sp.
CAGAAATTTTAAGCGTTTCCGTAACCGTATTTTACATATGTTTTCTCACCAAATGCAAAAACAAGCGATAGCTTGATTTACTATCGCTTGTTCATTTCAATTCTTCTTTTTCGGGTTTACCCCAACTATTGACATAGAGCCCATATGTAATGCCTCCAACAATTTGTTTTTTCAATCCGATTTGTTACACAAATTCTTTACTCCAAGAAATCAGTATGAAAAATTACTTCCTTATCAAGACTTTCAGCTAATGCTATCTCTTTCTTTACCTGATCACCGATATAACCGTTAATATCAACTACATAAACAGCATCTGAAATTTCTATTTTTCTAAAATGAGCGGAGTTTAAAGCAAGTATTTCATATGCACCGAGTTTTAATTTATCTTCGTTATAAACGCATCGCAGTACACACATATTGTACTTCATTTCTAAAGCGAAAGCAATTCTTTTCATCTCATTTTCAAATTTCATACTTCCGCACAATGCAACAATTTTCAATTTTTATCCTCACAAGTTTCGTGTTTCATATGTTTAGCAATATTATTTTACTTTTTCTATGGTATCGTGACATACCGTACCGTTTTCGGCGATAGTAGATTTTCTTATAAATCTTGAATGATGTTTTAACACACCAAACGCATACCAGTCGTGGGTGCAGAACACCTTGCAAAATTCGGGGTATCCGTGTTCTTTGCAAGTATCGAAATACAAGCAACGGCTAATCTCATAAGTAAATCCTTTGTTGTCATCCTGCAAAACTTCAATATCCCAGCAAGTTCTCTTTTCACCCTCAAGGTCATCTAACAAAGACTGCCTTACAATTTTATATCCGTTCGGCAGCAAGTCGGCACCCTTATACAAAACATAAGAAATTTTTCTTATGGACGCACACATATAATCATACGCACTGATCCCCTCTTTTTCGTTCAAGCCTTTCTCTCGCAGTATCTCATATGCCGCTAAACCCGAAAATATATTCATATATGAGGAGAATTTACCTCTTTCCTTGCCCATTTCAACCTCGTTCATATAACGGTAAAATCTTTCTTCGTATTCCGCAGCAATATCATCAGCCGAAAGAGCGGTGTTTTTAGCCACATACTTTCTCAACTTCTTTTTGTATCCCGATATAAGCATCTTACAAGTTTTCTCTTCTTTTTTTGTCAACATTTTCTCCTCCAATTAATTTTTAGTCTAATTTATATTGTAACACAATTCCTATTAACTTCAAATATATTCACCAGTTAATGTTTTAATATCATCAAATCTCGACTTGTTTTATTTTAAATATTGAAGTGCATTTATAAATTATTGTTTAGCAACGGTCGGGAAATTTTTGCTTGACTTATTGCAGACTTTATACTCGGACATAAAAATTTGTTCAACCTTTTTCAAAGGTTGTGGGTGTGGGCAAAGCCCACAAAGCTTTTTGCTAACAAGAAATTCTAATAGACAAACAGCGTTGCTGTTTGTCGGCTTGAACACAATGGCGAAAGCCTTATAATTGCGACAGCAACACAAAACAGAAAGATATTCTTTTTATTTTTTATAAATCATTCTTATTAAAAGGCTGCCGCCTGTTTTGTCAAACTTTGCTTTAGCACACAAACAGCGTTGCTGTTTGTGCCTGAAAATTTGCAATAAAACAGCTTTCTTGGGCGTTGCCCAAACCCACGAGCCTTTAAAAAGGCTCGACCTAAATTTCTTTGTCCGAGCAGAAATCATAGGCAATCTCAAAGCTTTCAACTCCCGACCGTTACTAAGTCATTGTCGAAAATAGGAAAATTATTACTTTACAAACTATCTTCTCATAACAAAAACCATAATTTACCCCAACTATTGAAAAAGAGTTAAATTTTTAAACACAAAAGCGAAAAGGTCTATTGTCTTACGACAATAGACCTTTTCATGGTGCCGGTGACCGGACTTGAACCGGTACGGTCGCAATGACCGAGGGATTTTAAGTCCCTTGTGTCTGCCTATTCCACCACACCGGCAAATTGTTTGGTGACCCGGACGAGAATCGAACTCGTGTTACCGCCGTGAAAGGGCGGTGTCTTAACCGCTTGACCACCGGGCCGTATGGTAGCGGAAATAGGACTTGAACCTACGACACCTCGGGTATGAACCGAGTGCTCTAGCCAGCTGAGCTATTCCGCCATCTGTTTTGCCAACATCAAATCAGCAAGATAGATTATAATATAATATGCCCGATTTGTCAAGGCTTTTTTAAAAGTTTTTTAAATTTTTTTGAAAAACTTTTTAATATTATAAATCCACCTGTATTTTACTGTATTTTTTACGGATAATACACGCTTAAAGGTGGAATTTCGCCTGCAAAATCACGCAATTATTCCTACAGTTTTATTGTTAGCATTAAAATTTATTTTATTCTGCAAAAGCACTGCATTGTCCCCTGCCTGTTACAGCAAGGGACAACACAAATTATTTAACCGAAATTACTTTTACTTAGTAAAATTACTCTGCATCAGGAAGGCTTGCAAGCTTTTCGAGATGAGCGTACTTCTCCTCAGCAACCTTTTCAGCCTTAGCAAAGAGCTTTTCTGCTCTCTCAGGGAATGAACGGGTAAGTGAGTTATAACGAACCTCGCCCATAATAAAGTCACGATATGAAGCACTCGGAGCTTTGCAATCGAGCATAAACGGATTCTTGCCCTCATCAGCACGGCGTGGGTCATAACGGAAGATATTCCAGTAACCTGCCTCAACTGCCTTCTTCTCTTCCTGCTGAGCAATGCTCATACCGCCCTTAATACCATGGTTGATACATGGAGCGTAGCAGATGATAAGTGATGGGCCGTTGTAGCTTTCAGCCTCTACCATAGCCTTGAGCACCTGATTGTTGTCGGCACCCATAGCACACTGTGCTACATATACATAGCCGTAGCTCATAGCGATAGCAGCAAGGTCTTTCTTCTTAACAGCCTTACCTGCAGCAGCAAACTGAGCAACTGAACCTACCGGAGTAGCCTTAGAAGCCTGTCCGCCTGTATTTGAGTAAACCTCTGTATCGAATACGAGGATATTTACATTTTCGCCTGAAGCGATAACATGGTCAAGACCGCCGAAGCCGATATCGTAAGCCCAGCCGTCACCACCGAAGATCCACATTGACTTCTTAGCAAGCTCGTCCTTGTCAATAAGTGTCTTCTTAGCAAGTTCGCCAACCTTAGCGTCATCAACATTCTTTTCAAGCTCTGCAATAAGAGCGTCTGTTGCAGGACGGCTTGCGGTTGAATCGCAAACTGTGTCGAGGTAGTTCTGACAAGCTGTCTTTAATTCATCGCTGTCAGTATCCTTCTGAATGTTCTGAACATACTCTACGAGTCTGTTGCGGATAGCCTTCTGACCGAGAGCCATACCAAGACCAAACTCAGCGTTATCCTCGAAGAGTGAGTTCTGCCAAGCAGGACCAAAGCCCTTCTTGTTCTTAGTATATGGTGTAGCAGGAGCAGAAGCACCCCAGATTGATGAACAGCCTGTTGCGTTTGCAATGAACATTCTATCACCAAAGAGCTGAGTAACGAGCTTTGCGTATGGTGTTTCACCACAACCTGCACAAGCACCTGAGAACTCAAGGAGTGGCTGCTTGAACTGGCTGCCCTTAACTGTAGAGAACTTGAACTTCTCAGCAACTTCCGGCTTATCGTCAAGAGTTACTGCATAGTCAAATACTGCCTGCTCAGCACGCTGGCTGTCGATTGGCTGCATTGTAAGAGCCTTTGCACCCTTCTTGCCCGGGCAAACATTAGCACAAGCACCACAGCCTGTACAGTCGAGTGTTGATACAGTCATAACGAACTTGAGGTCTTTAAGACCCATCATTGGAATGCTCTTTGTACCCTCAGGAGCAGCAGCAAGCTCGTCCTCTGTCATAGCAACAGGACGGATTACAGCGTGAGGACATACGATAGCACATTTATTACACTGAATACAGTTTTCAAAGTTCCACTCAGGAACATCAACTGCAATACCACGCTTCTCATAAGCAGCAGAGCCGTTTGGAGCAGTACCGTCAACATGATCCATAAATGCAGATACAGGAAGCTTATTACCCTTGTACTCATTTACAGGCTTGAGGATACCGTTTACATACTCAACGAGTTTACCCTCGCCAGGAACAACATCAGCAGTCTTATCGTCTGTAGCGTTTGCCCAGTCAGCAGGAATTTCAACCTTCTTAAGGTCCTCCATACCACGGTCAATAGCGGCGTAGTTCATATCTACGATAGCCTGACCTTTCTTCATATAAGACTTCTTAGCAGCAGCCTTCATAAGCTCCTTAGCCTTTTCAGCAGGAATGATGTCTGCAATCTTAAAGAAAGCTGACTGCAATACTGTATTGATTCTGCCGCCAAGACCGATTTCCTTACCAATCTTGATACCGTCGATTGTGTAGAAATTGATGTTTCTTGTAGCAAGGATTCTCTTCATCTTGCCCGGAAGTCTTTCAGAAAGCTCTTCAACATCCCAAGGACAGTTGAGGAGGAATGAACCGCCTTCCTTAAGGTCGTCAACGATATCGTACTTGTCAACATATGATGGGTTGTGACAAGCTACGAAGTCAGCCTTTGAAATGTAGTATGTTGACTTAATCGGCTGATTACCAAAACGGAGGTGAGATACTGTAAGACCGCCTGACTTCTTTGAGTCATAAGCAAAGTAGCCCTGAGCGTACATATCAGTATTATCACCGATAATCTTAATGGAGTTCTTGTTCGCACCAACAGTACCGTCAGCACCAAGACCCCAGAATTTACATGAATGTGTACCCTTTGGAGTTGTGTCAGGGTTTTCAACGATTGGAAGTGAGAGATTTGTTACATCATCAACAATGCCGATTGTAAATCTTCTCTTTGGAGCGTCGCTCTCTGCATTTCTGTAAACAGCAATGATGTCAGCAGGAGTTGTATCCTTAGAACCAAGACCGTATCTGCCTGTAAATACCTTTACGCCGGCAAAGTCTGAGCCGTTGATAGCAGCAAGAACATCAAGATAAAGAGGCTCACCGATTGAACCCGGCTCTTTTGTTCTGTCAAGAACAGAAATAGTCTTAACTGTCTTAGGAAGTTCGCTTAAGAGGTAATCTGCAACGAATGGTCTGTAGAGGTGAACCTTTAAAAGACCAACCTTTTCGCCTGCAGCGTTGAGGAAGTCAACAACCTCTTCGGCACAGTCACATACAGAACCCATAGCTACGATAATGTTCTCTGCGTCCTCTGCACCATAGTAGTTGAACGGCTTGTAGTTTGTGCCGATCTTCTCGTTTACCTTGTTCATATATTCAACAACAACTTCAGGTACTGCGTCATAGTACTTGTTGCAGGCCTCTCTTGCCTGGAAGAAGATGTCGTCGTTCTGAGCTGTACCTCTTGTTACAGGGTGCTCAGGGTTAAGTGCTCTTCTGCGGAATGCCTCTACAGCGTCCCAGTCAAGCATATCTGCGAGATCTGCATAGTCCCACTCCTCAATCTTCTGAATCTCGTGAGAGGTTCTGAAACCGTCAAAGAAGTGGAGGAAAGGTACTCTGCCCTTGATAGCTGAAAGGTGTGCAACAGCAGCAAGGTCCATACATTCCTGTGGGTTGTTTGAACAGAGCATTGCATAGCCTGTCTGACGGCAAGCGTAAATATCTGAATGGTCACCGAAAATTGAAAGAGCGTGGCTTGTAAGAGCACGAGCAGATACATGGATTACGCCAGGTAAAAGCTCACCAGCCATCTTGTACATATTCGGAATCATAAGAAGCAAGCCCTGTGAAGCTGTGTAGGTTGTGGTTAACGCACCGGCTGCGAGTGAGCCGTGAACTGCACCAGAAGCACCGCCTTCTGACTGCATTTCTGTAACCTGTACTTCTCTGCCGAAAAGGTTCTTTGTACCCATTGCCGAGAACTTATCGGTAAGGTCAGCCATTACGGAAGAAGGTGTGATAGGATAGATAGCAGCTACATCTGTAAACGCATAAGAAACATGAGCAACAGCACTGTTACCGTCCATAGTTTTCATTTTTCTTGCCATTGGAATTGTCCTCCTTAAAAGTATGTCAGCGACAACACCGTTTGCCGCATTTAATACAATTCTAAAAGATACATACTGTATCATAGTAAATTTTATCACTTAAATGTTAATTTGTAAAGAGGTTTTCACCAATAACAGATAAGTTTTTACTTGATTTTTCTTTAACTTTACCAAATATTTTAAATTCCGGCATAAATCTGAATTTTATGGTATTTTTCCTACGCTTTCGGAAAGTTTAAAAACACTAAACACCCCAAAACTAAAAACATTTTGCCATAATGGTTTTTCTTAAAAATTTATTATACATACATTATGTAATTTTTGTTCGATTTTGGGAAGAAATTTTACAAGATAACGACTATATTTTTTGAAAATAATAGTCATTTTTATTAAAGAAATTATAATGCTTTTAAAGAATTAAAAATACTTTAAAAAAGCGTATAATAGGTTGGATAATCAATTTGACATAATATGACTTTTTATAACTTTATAGGGTACGGAGGCAGTATGTTAAAATTAGGACTTGACATTGGCTCAACTACAATTAAATGTGTCGTTTTAGACGATGAAAATAAACTTATTTACAGCACCTATGAAAGGCATTATTCCCAGATAACCGAGAAAATTGCCGAAATTCTTGCTACGGTTCGCAGTAAGGTAAATGGTGTTGAAAACGCAGCCGTTGCACTCTCGGGCTCTGCCGGTATGGGTGTGGCAGAGTCAAGCAACATTGACTTTGTGCAGGAGGTTTACGCAACAAGAGTTGCCACAAACACTTTTATTCCGGGCACAGATGTTGTTATTGAGCTTGGCGGTGAGGACGCAAAAATTCTTTTCCTTACAAACGGACTTGAGGTGCGTATGAACGGTACTTGTGCAGGCGGTACGGGTGCGTTTATTGACCAGATGGCAACACTCCTCAATGTTCCTCTTGAAGAGCTTGACGACCTTGCAAAGCAGTACGAAAAAACCTACACCATTGCATCTCGCTGTGGTGTGTTTGCCAAGACTGACATTCAGCCTCTTTTAAATCAGGGGGCAAGAAAGAGCGATATTGCCGAAAGTATCTTTAATGCCGTTGTAAGCCAGACCGTAGCAGGTCTTGCACAGGGCAGAGAAATTGAAGGTCAGGTGGTATATCTCGGCGGTCCTCTCACATTTATGAGTGAACTTAGAAACTGCTTTGACAGAACCCTGAACACAAAGGGTATCTGCCCTGAAAATTCACTTTATTTTGTTGCCTGCGGTGCGGCTCTCTGTGCCGAAAAAG
>NZ_JBGVJL010000080.1:0-4035 GCF_045129435.1 Ruminococcus sp.
CTGTAACGAGCCACATTTTGATATGCCATTTTGATTGAGGCAAGCGGTCAAGTCTTGCACCAATGTTGACATTAGATTTGCTAGCCATAATTTTTCTCCTTTTATTCACTATGGTTTTTTATTTTTACAATCTGATTTTTCTCTCTGCACCGTCAAGTTCTCGCTCAAGGTCAGCCTCCATAATAGACCAAGCTTTTTTGAAATCCGTGTCCTTGTTCCATAATGCCGGAGGTCCTAAAACCACGAGGTCTGCACCTGCTTCATAAAGTGGACGATACAAGCCGCTATTCATTGAACCGTCTGCTTCGATTATGAACTTCAAACCTCTTTCTCTTCTGAGCTTTGCAAGCTGATTGATTTTTACAAACATCTGTAAATCAACCGGCTGTCCTGAGATGCCCGGATCAACAATCATAATTGTAACTTTATCGAGTAAAGGAAGATAATATTCAATGGTTGAAAGTGGAACTGACGGGCTTAAAGCAACGCCTGCTTTGCAGCCAAGCTGCTTTATTTTATGTATTGTTACAAAAGCGTCACCCTCAATGCAGTCTGTATGAGGTGTAATGTAGGTAGCACCTGCTTTTGCAAAGGTTTCAAGATACTGCTGCGGATGCTTTACCATAAGGTGAGCGTCCATAGGTTTTAAATTCTTGATATGTTTGTTTAAGTAATCAAGATAATCAGGACCTATACCGTAGCTTGGTACATAAACACCGTCTTTAATATCCATATGAAGAAAATCAGATTTTTCATTAATAAGTTTAATCTGTTCTTCTATGTGAAACAAATCACAGCAACCAACTGATGGAGCAATCATTAACTTTCTCATTGAAAATCCTCCCAAAATTGTACCTTGTACCTTTAATTAATCATCATAATCGTATGTGAAGATAACCTTGATAGCCTCTTTCTTAGCCATTGCGTCAAAGCCCTCTCTCCACTGTGAAAGACCAAGTCTGTGAGTAATCATTGGTTCAACCTTAATCTGACCTGACTTGAGAAGTCTGATGCAGTTTCTCCAAGATGTTGAGTCATAAGCCATATGACCGATAATGCTCTTGTTCCAAGATGTGATGTCATTAATTGAGAATTCAAGTGGCTTGAAACCCATACCAACTCTTACAATTTCAGCGTTTGGTCTTGTCATTTCAAGAGCCTGCTTTAATGCGATGTTTGCACCAGAGCACTCAATTACAAGTCCGAGGTTATCTCTGCCGCAGATCTCTGTGCATCTTGCAACTACATCTTCTTTTGAACCGTTTACACAATGTGTAGCACCGAGCTCTTTAGCAACGCCGAATCTTACCTTTGTGTCATCATCAAGACCAACCATTACGATGTTTACAGCACCCATAAGCTTTGCAACCTGTACTGAGAACAAACCAAGTGGGCCAGTACCGAATACTACAACATCCTGTCCGGGAATAAGATGTGACTGCTGAGCAACTGCCTTATAAGCATTACAGATTGGGTCAAGAACTGCTGCCTCTTCATACTTAACACCCTCAGGAATTTCCCAAATAGCGTGTTTATGAATTGCAAGAATCTCACCGGGTACTTTACAATACTTTGAGAAACCGCCGCCCCATGTATTGTTATCAAGACCAAGGTTTACCTTGTGTTCGCAGCAAAGGAAGTCGCCGCTTTCACAAGCCGGGCAAACACCGCAAACATGAGCACTGTTGTCTGATACAACTCTCTGTCCTACATGCCAGTCTTTAACATTTTCACCAACTTTAACGATCTCGCCGGCGAACTCATGTCCACGAACTGACTGCTGCTGTCCCTCACAGTTTGTGTCATCATAACCATTGTCAACGCCCCAATGCTTCATGTCTGCACCACAAATTGCTGCTGCCTTGATTTCAAGAATAATATCATCAGGTCCGCATTCCGGTACTGGGTAGTTGTCCATCATTTTGTAGCCGCCGAAGGCTGTTCCGAATCTTTTTAAAGCATGCATATTTAAGTCTCCTTTTTTAATTCCGCTTTAGTGCGGTTATTTATTTGACACCTATATAATACAACATCTTTTTGTGGAAACCAAGCATTATTTTCTGTTTTTTAAACATTTGTATGCTTGCACAAGTAATATACAATTCCTTTGTGCAATCCGCTATAATAAATATATTTATTTTGATATATAAGCTTATTTTTATAATAATATTACTACTATTCAGTTGTTATATATTAATCTAATACAAATCTTATTCGTAATATAGATATTTTTTATAAATGTTATTTTTAATCAAAGTTAGTGTTATCTAACTTTATATTTTGGAAAAATCTGTTATTTTTCTGCGTTTCCAACATTTTATATTTGAAATAAAAATGCTTGACAAAACACATATGTGGTGATATAATATTAGCTGTTACAGAGATATGCGGATGTAGTTTAGTGGTAGAACTTCAGCCTTCCAAGCTGATCGTGTGGGTTCGATTCCCATCATCCGCTCCACCTAAGTGTCGATTATATCGGCACTTTTTCTTTTGCTCTAATTTTACATAAAAATACCGACTATGAAAGCAAGTGCTTTCATAGTCGGTATTTCTGTTTTATTAAGTTACTTTTCAAGAATTTCTCTTGCAACAAATACACCGCTTGCACTTGCGTGTGAGAGTGAGTGAGTCACACCACTGCCGTCACCAATAATATAGAGTCCTTTATGAAGTGATTCAAGATGCTCGTCAACATCAACCTCCATATTATAAAATTTAACCTCAACACCATATAATAACGTATCGTCATTAGCAGTACCCGGAGCAATATTATCCAAAGCATAAATCATTTCAATAATACCGTCAAGAATACGCTTAGGCAATACAAGACTTAAATCACCCGGAGTAGCGGATAAAGTCGGAACAACAAGTCCCTCCTCAATTCGCTTTGGATTACTGCGGCGACCTCTGATTAAGTCACCAAAACGCTGAACAATTACACCACCGCCGAGCATATTGCTGAGTCGGGCAATGCTTTCGCCATATCCGTTGCTATCTTTAAAAGGCTCAGAAAAATGCTTGCTCACAAGCAACGCAAAGTTTGTGTTCTCTGTCTGCTTTTCTTTATCTTCATAGCTGTGACCGTTTACGGTTATAATGCCGTTTGTATTCTCTGTAACAACACTGCCCTTTGGATTCATACAGAATGTACGCACATTGTCTTCAAACTGCTCCGTACGATATACAATCTTACTTTCATAAAGCTCATCTGTGAGATTAGCAAAAATAACTGCAGGTAATTCCACACGAACACCAATATCAACTCGATTTGATTTCGTAGGAATATTAAGTTCGTGGCATACTTTTTCCATCCACTTACTGCCACTTCTTCCAACTGAAACAATGCACTTAGTACATTCATAACTTTCACTTTCAGTATTTACAATATAACCACTGTCCTTATCATCAAGAAGTTCAATATTAGCAACAGGAGTATCAAAGTAAAAATCGACCTTATCTTTAAGAAAATTATAAAGGTTATTAAGTACAATATAGTTTATATCTGTACCAAGATGACGAACAGAAGCGTCAAGTAAATTAAGCTTATTCTGCAAGCAGATTTTCTTAAAACCTGAGCCGGCAGTAGAATAAAGCTTTGTGCCCTCACCGCCATACTGCATATTAATATCATCTACATAGTGCATAAGCTCAATAGCTTTTTTCTTGCCGATATATTCGTACAAAGTACCGCCAAAATCATTAGTAATATTATATTTACCGTCAGAAAATGCACCTGCACCGCCAAAGCCACTCATAATTGAGCAGGTTTTGCAATTAACACACTTTTTAATCTTGTCGCCGTCAATAGGACATTTTCTTTTTTCAAGTAAATGACCTTCTTCAAAAACAGCTACTTTGATATCCGATTTGTTTGTAACCAGCTCATAAGCAGAAAAAATACCACCAGGTCCTGCACCAACAATAATTACATCATATTTCATAAAATATCCTCCAACTTAACTTTTCGCTATAAAAATGTCCAATTAAATTGAACATTTGTTTTGTAAGTGTTTTCTTACTTATATATTCTAT
>NZ_JBGVJL010000081.1:0-12277 GCF_045129435.1 Ruminococcus sp.
GCTTTGCGTTAGCTAAAGTATTGCGGGCTTTGCCCACACCCACCACCCTTTAAAAAGGGTGGACCTAAATTTTATTTTCGAGTATAAAGTCTGTGCTAATTTAAACAAAATTTCCTGACCGTTGCTAAACCATAATTTATCAATGTCACTCCAACATTACAAAAAAGATTTTTTATTTTCAGAACAATTATGCAAGAAATTTTTCATTGACTAAATTCAAAAAATCTGCTAAAATAAGTATAAAATAAAATTAAATACACGAAACAAAGACAATAAATGTCGCTTTTCCAATGTCAGACGGAAAGGCTTATTTTATTGTCTTTTTTGCGTTACAGGAGGATTTTTATGCCAAAAACAAGAATACAATCATTATTTTTTACTGCAATCACTGCATTTATTATGGTGTATGGTATGACGCTGTACAATACTGTGCTTGCTACTGAAAGCTTTACTAATATGAGCTTTCTCACCACTTTACAAAATATGTGGATTGAATACATAATTATATTTTTACTTGCGTATTTTGTTTCAAGTCGCTTTGCCAAGAAATTTGCGTTTAAAATTGTAAAGCCCGGCGACAGACCTATATTTATAATTTTTGCAATTCAGATTTTCACAGTAATTGCTCAGGTAGCCTTTGCAAGCATAATCGGCGTATTTCACAGCTATGGCTTTACCTATGACTTTATACCGAACTACCTTATCACCTACTGCAAAAACTTCATTATGGCTCTGCCGTTACAGCTCATAATAGCAGGTCCGATAGCAAGATTTGTTTTCAGACATATTTTTAAAAATAAGTAAATAAAAGGCTATATAATTAAAGTTGGGGTAATATTGATAAATAAAAAAAGAAACACAAAAAACAACGGCACTCAAATTAATCTTGACTGCCGTTGTTTAACATATATAAACTAAACGCTGATAGTGTGTATCCATCATTTATTGCATTATTTTTAATTAACTCAGTTAATTCATCTATAGAACACAAATTAATTTCGTCAATATTTTCATAATGTTCATTTATAAAAGGTTTTGAAATTTCACAAAGACATATAGCAACTTTTTCCCCACAAACGCCACTATCTGCAACAACAGTTCCTATTATATCGCAAGATATGGTGTCTGCATTAATTTCTTCCTTTATTTCCTTTTTTGCATTTTCTTCTACTTTAAGCCCAGATTCACCAAATCCTCGTGGAAAGCAAATTTGATTTTCTTGAAGAGAATATCTATATTGATTTAGCAAAACAAATTTTTCATTATAAATAGGTATTATAACAACACAGTTTCCTGAATGCCTTTTTATCAATCTTTCATATTTAAAAATATTATCATTACTGCATACTAAATCTACCACAAGTAAATGATAATCGCTCTCATATACAACGCCCAAATCACAATTATATTGTTTTTCATATTGTTCAAGCATTTTTCTGTCTGTAATAATTTTAAGAAAATTATTTGTAATAAACTCTTTAGATCTTTCTTGAATTAATTCAAAATATTTATTCAAACTTTTCTGCGACATAATTAATCTCCTTATTATAAAGTTGATGCTTGACTATATTTCTATAATTTTTCAGAATGAATTTTCGCTGCTTATCAAAAAAAGTTTCTATCAGATTTGGTACTTTTAAAACATATCCAACTATATCCCCAAGGATAACTGCTATAATACCAAGTATTGCACTTGATATTCTGACAAAATAATTTACGCCATCCATTAAATAATCAATTGCTATACCTGAATAATAAAGAATTAATATTGTTATCATTGTAGATTAATGCATCTCTTATTATAGATAGGACAAATAATTTTTGATCTAAATTATCTATATTCAAACAGCTGATCGCTGAAAAAACAAAATTTTCGTCACCGCTTGTAAGTATTCTATTAATTTGTTTTATGACATATCGGACAGCCGAAGAAATCTCCTCATCATTCTGTTTATATTTTGATATTACAATTCTATGTTGTTTAAATAAATCAATTAAAACACTTCTCATTCTATCATTTTTCAAAAACGACATTATAAATACAGAGTCAGCAAATTGATTGAATGTTAGAGCAACTTTATCGCCATTTAAAACAATTGCTTCATATAGTGCCTTATCCAAGGCATATTCCATTTCTTTTTTTGTATTGCATATTGAATCCAATTCATACAAATAAACAATTTCATTCATATTTCTATCCTCTTAAATTATATAATATTATATACAAAATTATACTTTATTTTCACATTGTTGTAAACACAAAACGGCAGCCGGATTAAATTCCGACTGCCGTTATTTTGTAGGATATTAAGTTAAATTATTTAGCTGTATCGTTTGTAGAAGAAGCAATCTCGCCGCCCTCGATTACAAGCTGGTCTTCGTAATCCTTGCCGTATGTGTCAAGGAGTGTTGCCTCGTAATCTTTGTGGAAGAAGTTCTCCTTACCGAGTGATTTGATTTCATCGTTAATCCAGTTAAGGAGTGTATCGTTGCCCTTTGTAACAGCAGGAGCGATTGTATCTGCTGTGCCAAGCTGTGGAATACCTACAACGAAATCGCTGTTCTGGTTTGCATATGCAATAACCTCGGTGTTATCGTTTGCCCAAGCTACGCCGCTGCCGTTTTCAAGAGCAGTCTTTGCCTGTGCGTATGCGTCATACTTCTGAAGTTTGATGTTTGGATAGTTCTTTGTGAGATAAGTTTCAGCAGTTGTACCTGAAATTACAATCATACTGTCGCTTTCGTTCCAGTTGTCAAGACTTGTTAATGTGTTGCTCTTTGGAGATACAACGCCGAGTGAAACGCTCATGTAAGGAAGTGCAAAGTCAACCTCTTCTTTTCTCTCGTCTGTAACTGTGAAGTTTGCAAGAATAACATCTACCTTACCTGTCTGGAGGTACTCAATTCTGTTTGCAGCCTCAGTTGAAACAAAGTTTACCTTTACACCAAGATCCTCTGCAAGGCGGTTTGCAAAGTAAACATCGTAACCCTGATACTCACCGTTTTCATCAACATAACCGAATGGGTTTTTGTCAGAAAATACACCAATGTTGATGGTGCCTGATGACTTGATTTCGTCAAGGGTTCTATAGCCGTTAGCAGTTGACTCGCTGTTTGAGCTTGAGCAGCCGGCAAACACCGCTGTAACAACTAATACTGCAAGGATTGCAGAAATGATTTTTGTAAGTCTTTTCATAATAATCTCTCCTCTTTCTTAATGAAAATTTATTTAATTGAGTCAAACTCAAAAATATCAAGAAATTTTTTAGCTCTTTCGGTTTTTGGATTTGTAAAGAACTCCTCAGGTTTACCCTCTTCTACAATGTGTCCGCCGTCAAAAAATACTATTCTGTCGGCAACTGCACGGGCAAACTGCATTTCGTGAGTTACAATAAGCATTGTTCTGCCCTGCTTTGCAAGGCCGAGCATTACATCAAGCACTTCTCTTACCATTTCAGGGTCAAGTGCCGCTGTAACCTCGTCAAAAAGCAAGATATCCGGGTGCATACACAAGGCTCTTACTATTGCAACTCTCTGCTTTTGACCACCCGAAAGCTGGCGTGGATAGCTGTTACTTTTTTCGCTAAGTCCAACCTTTTCAAGCAGCTCTTCTGCCTCTTTTTTTACTTCATCTTTTTTTCTTTTCTGTACCTTTGTAGGTGCAAGCAAGATATTATCCATAACGGTAAGGTGTGGAAAAAGCTCGTAATTCTGAAACACCATACCTATTTTCTGACGAATTTCAGCTATATTTTTGCTCTTGCGGTCAATTAGCTCGCCTTCAAAAGAAATTGTACCCTCCTGAATAGGCTCAAGACCGTTGATACATCGCAAAAAGGTACTTTTGCCACAGCCGCTCGGGCCGATAATTACTACAACCTCGCCCTGATGTACTGTCATATTTATGCTTTGCAATACAGTGTTATCATCGTAACGCTTTGTAAGATTTTCAATTTTTAACAGTTCCTGTGACATTTCCTCAGCTCCATTTCTTTTCAAGATGTTTTGCAACCATACTTATTGAGAAGCAAACTATAAAGTACATTATAAATACTACAAGATACACACCAAAAGCTGCATTTGGGCTTGTGGCACGGTTTGCTTCAATAATCTGTTGTGCAACCTTTATAACCTCAACAACGCCAATCATAAGAATAAGGCTTGTGGTTTTTATCATTCTTGTTACAAGGTTTATTGAAAGCGGCAGAAGTCTGCGGACTGTCTGCGGAATTATTATATACAAATAGGTTTGTGACTTGCTGAGTCCGAGTGCAAGGCTGCTCTCTGACTGGTGCTTTGGAATACTTATAATTGAGCCACGCACCAAATCTCCCATTTCTGCTGTGCCCCAGAGTGTAAACACAATTACCGAGGCAAGCTCACCCGAAAGATTAATTCCTAAGGTTCTTGTTGCACCAAAGAACACGATAAACAGCAATACAAGCTGCGGCATAATTCTGATAATTTCAAGATAAACTTTTGTTATAACCTTAATCACCTTATTACGCATTGTCATTACAATGCCAAGCAAAATACCGAGCGGTATACTAAGAGCGACCGAAATAAGACTGATTTCAAGTGCAGTCCACAAGCCGCCCAAAAGGCGTATAAAGTTTGTTCCCTTAAAGAGAACATCAATCCCCAAATCCGGCATATCTCAGTTTCCTTTCCAGCACACTTCCAAGTATTGAAACAGGCAGTAATATAACCAAATAGAACACAACAAGCATAAACAAACACTCTGTGGTCTTGTAATAAAGTCCGATTAAGTCCTTTGCAACGAACATCAAGTCCATAAGGCTAACCGCACTAAACACACTTGTTTCTTTCAGCAGGAATATTACATTTGCTACAAACGGCGGAACGCTTGTTGAAAATGCCTGCGGCAGAATTACATATCGCATTATCTGCGGGTGCTTCATTCCAAGGCTAAGTGCACTTTCGGTTTGTATTTTATCTACCGATTCCAGTCCGCTTCTGAAGGTTTCGGACATATAGCTTCCGCCAAGAAAAGCCAAGCCAATGTAACCCGCCATCTCGGAACTT
The DNA here is from genome assembly GCF_045129435.1 of Ruminococcus sp. GTDB lineage: Bacteria > Bacillota > Clostridia > Oscillospirales > Acutalibacteraceae > Ruminococcoides. The sequence continues at coordinate 5,047 of NZ_JBGVJL010000081.1, forward strand.
ACCTGCACACCAACCTTTGGCAACGCATAGTAAATAAAAAACAACTGAATAAGCAACGGAGTGTTTCGGGAAATTTCAATATATACCGTTGCAATCTGCCTGAGTACCGGCACCTTGTAATACTGAACCAACGAACAGAAAAGACCGATTATAATAGAAACGGCAATTCCGATTAATCCGATTCGCAGGGTAAGCAAGGCTGCCTCCTGATACAAAGGAAGATATTTAAAAATAAATTCCCAATTCATTATTTCACCTTTTTCCTAATCTCTTAACATTTTATGCACAGAACAATAAAAAGCATTAAAAAAGACCGAAGAACATATGCACTCCGGTCAGTAAAACTTTATCTGGTCATAACTTTTCATCGGAGAGCATGGGAAATAAACACATACACATTGTGCACATGCAACAGCAACACATGGAGCTTTTTACATATGAAACAAGCTTTGTCATAAGGTTGCTCTCCTTTCTGAAAGTCCTATAAACCTAATAGGTTTTATATGTTCTGATAATACCATATTAATAAGAAAAAGTCAATATATATGCGGTAATCGGATAAAAAACTCAGAAATTCTTTGCATAAATGTCAACACTGAGCAATCTGTCAAATTTATATCCGGCATTTTTTATTCTTCCGCAAAACTCAAAGCCAAACTTTTTGTGCAAATATATACTATGCTCGTTTTCGCTTGTAATTAGTGAAACAACAGTTAAAAATTTATTGTCCTTTTGTGCCTCTTTGAGTGCGTAGTCAATAAGCTGAGTGCCAATATGCCTTTGCCGGCAATCATTTTTTACATATACCGACAACTCAGCGGTAATATCATACGCATCTCTTTTGCTGTACTGAGAAAGTGCAACATAGCCGATTACATTGCCGTCCTCCTCATAAACTGAGAGTAAATATTTGCCTGTATGCTCATTAAGCATATTAACAAAATATTCATCATCTCGTGGATTAATGTCATAAGTAGCAGTAGTGTTTAAAACTGCATAATTATAAATTTCTTTAATAGCCGGCAAGTCGTGTGCCGTAGCTTTTCTTATCATAAAAGATTTTCCTTCTTAAATGCCTGCTCAAGATCTGCGATAATGTCCTCAGCGTCCTCAATGCCAACGCTGAATCTGAAAAAGCCGTTATGAAATTCTTCAGGATAAAGATACTGTCTTTCATCATTTTCGCCGAGAAAAACTATAAGGCTCTCATCGTGGCCGAGAGAAACGGCAGATGTAATAACATTTAAGTGACTGACAAAGCGGTTATATGTATCGTGGTCAGCTTTGAGTCCGAATGAAAGCACACCGCCAAAGCCGTTTGTCATCTGCTTTTTAGCAATATCGTGGTTTGGGTGATCCTCAAGTCCCGGATAAGCCACAAAGCTTACGCCCTTAACAGTTTTTAAATATTTTGCAACCTTGAGTGCATTTTCATTATGCTGTTTCATTCTTAGCGGCAAGGTTACCGCACCACGCATAATAAGCCATGCGTTAAACGGGCTGATTGTTGCACCGAGGTTAATCTGTGACTGTGCTCTGATGATATCAAGGTATTCTTTTTTACCTATAATAGCACCTCCCATTGCATCGCCGTGTCCGTTGATGTATTTTGTAAGGCTTTCAATAGAAAAGTCTGCACCAAGCTCAACAGGTCTTTGGTTATAAGGAGAAGCAAAGGTGTTATCCACCGACAAAAGTGCATTGTTTTCGTGTGCAATATCTGCAATCGCCTTGATATCTGAAATAGTGAGTGTCGGATTACCCGGAGTTTCAATGTGAATAAGCTTTGTATTCGGACGGATTGCCTTTCTGACATTTTCCGGATCCGATGTATCAACGATTGTGGTTTCCACACCGAATTTATTATTCAAAAGTTCATTTAAAAGTCTGTAAACCGCAATATATGTAACGCTTGAAAAAATCACATGGTCACCGCTTTTAAGTAAAGCGAAGAAAAGCCCGGACAAAGCGGCTACACCGCTTGCAAGCACTACGCAATCCTCTCCACCCTCAAGAGAAGCAACCTTTTCCTGCAAATACTGCTGATTTGAGCCGCCGTTTCTTGTGTAAAGATTTTTACCTGCACTGCTCCAGTTAAGATCACTCGGATCATAGGGCAATTCATAGCTGTTTGCCATAGTTATAGGCCTCTTAATTGCTCCTGTTTCGCTGTCAACGCCATTGCCGGTATGTACGGCTCTTGTCTGAAAGCCTAAATCTTTTACATTCTTTTCGCTCATATTATCACCCTTTTGATTAAAAATTTCCGCTTTGTCTGCGGATATAAAGTATTGCTTTAAGCAGGAATATTTTAAAACTTAGTATTCCTACTGATAAAGTAGGTTTATTGTAACACCACAGTATTTATTTGTCAATAGGTTTTTATAATCTTTTTAAAAATAGTGGAAATTTTAGTATTATCTGTTTGAGTAATAAATTTTTTTGGGGCTGTTTTAAATGTTATCAAATTATTGTTTGCTAACGCAAAATCTTATGTTAATTTTCAAAGTTTTCTCCTAAACCATAACTTAAAATCCAGTATGGATAGATTAAAAGACTGTAGATATTCCTGATGAATTTCTTGAGAATTCATTTAAAATCCAGTATGGATAGATTAAAAGGCGAAAAAGTGAGCCAAACTGCACCTTCGCACCGCTATTTAAAATCCAGTATGGATAGATTAAAAGAAATTGAAGTCGTTGCATCGACTATAAAAAGCCGTTATTTAAAATCCAGTATGGATAGATTAAAAGTTTTTGAGTTGTATATAAAGTATCAAAATTTATCAGATTTAAAATCCAGTATACCTATCTGAATTATTCTCGGCTTTATGTAATCTGATACACAAAGGGCTAAGCATTTTCACAACAGCGGATGATGAAGTAACATTTTTTCCCGGCACAAGATTAACACTGACAAGTTTCATTTCGTTGCCGAGCGGAGCGGGAATCGGCTTGTCCTTTTGCTTTATAAAAGCAGACATAAAAACACATCCCGTATTATAGTCAGCCGTTGAAAATGTAATGCTCATTTCATTTTTGCCAAGCTCTATTTCTGTTTTAGAGAACCTCGGCATCGGCAAATTTACCGCAAAGGTAAAATTTCTGCGTTCGGGTGTAAAATAATATTTCTCATAATATTTTCCGTCGGCAACTGCTGATAACGATCTCTTGAAAAAAGACAGAATGATACGCCTATAATCAAGAGGCAGTTTGTTATTTTTTAAAATAAATCGCAATAGAATCTTCATATTTACCTCCAATTCCTTACAAAATGATCATATTGCCATTTTGTTATTAAACTTCACTCATTAAATATATTATAATATTCATAATTTTATTCGTCAATATTCCGAATATATGTTTATTATATACATTATTTTTTATTAATTATATTATTATATTACTTAAGCTGTCCCATAACCAGGACTTTGCTTATTAATTTTTACTTATTATATAAAAAAGCAAGAACATTTTTTCAAAGATGTTCTTGCTCAAAGTATAAGCTATAATTTTACAAATGCAATGCCACAGGCGTTTGTGCCTATGTGGCTTCCTATTACTGCACCTATTTGCACTGTTTTTACACTTGCCATAGTCGGCAGGTGTTTTTTTATGTCAACCGCAAGGTCTTTTGCAAGGCTTTGGTTATCGGAGTACATAACATATATGGGAAACTCCGGATTAAGTTCTTCTCTTTCAAGTCTTTCCGCAAGGCTTTTTATGCCACGCTTTATACTAAAGCTTTTTGCAAGCAATTCAACCTCACCACTGCTCAATCTGATAACAGGCTTAATATGTGCAACCGAGCCAAGCACTGATTTTGCTGAAGTAATCCTTCCTCCCTGATGCAGATACTCAAGAGTATCAAGGCAGGCAAAAAGCGTTACCTTTTGCTTTATATTTTCGATTTCTTTATAAATTTCAAGGGCAGTTTTTCCTTGTCTGCGTAGCTTTACCGCATACTCAACAAGCAGCTTTTGCCCTGCCGAGGCGGTCAGTGAATCTACTATATACACATTTTTACAGCCCGTCATTTCCGCTGCCGTTACAGCAGTATTGGCAGTTCCGCTAATTTTTGATGACATAAAAATTGCCACACCACCGTCTTTGCTATGCTCGGCATACTCAAGCTTTTCTACAATATCATGTAATGACGGCTGAGAAGTTTTTGCAGCCTCTGTAGAATTTTTCAGCTTATTAAAGAACTCTGATTTTGTAAGATTAACATTATCTTTATACTCCTCTGCACCAAAGCTTACTGAAAGCGGTATGCATTCCACCATATTTTCTTTTAACTCAGCTTGCTCAAAATCTGCGGAAGAATCCGTAATTATCTTTACCATTAAAGCACCTCTTCATAGATTTACATTAATAGTATAACCGGATATTTCAGAAAAATTTTGCATAAAAAATCGGCACGAATTTGTGCCGACTCTTTTAGTGAGTGTTAAGATATTCTAAAAATTCAGAGGTTTTTGACCAGTATTTTATGCCCCAGTTTTCAAAATTCCACTCCTCCATATAATCATTACATTCATAATCAATATAGTAAAGTTTTTCGTTTTGCACAACAAAATTGGTTGGAAAATAGTCAATGTTTGTATTGCTCGCATAAAGCAACCTGCACATAGCCTTTACCTGCTCAAGGTATTCAGGCTTTACACTGTCGGTTTTAACCATATCAAAAATTGTGTCGCCCTCAATGTATTCCTTTAAAATTCTCTCGTTTTCAATATCTATATCAAGCATTTGCGGCATAGTTATTCCGATTTCTTTTAGGCGGTTGTAATCGTTAAGTTCCGACTGAATTTTATTGCCAAAATGATAATAACTGCATGGCTCGTGGTGAATTTGCTTTAAAACATATTTATCTGTACCGTCTGTTGCAAGGTAGGAATATCCGCCTTTTCCCTTACCGAGAAGTTTAATTATACTAAACAATCTGCCGTTTACAGAAAGTTCTGTAGGAATTGTATTTGCCATAAAATCAGCTCATTTCATTAATTTATAGCACAAGTATATCATAGAGTGTTTATATTAGGCAAGAATTTTTTCAAAGCTTTCTACCGTCTTTAATGAATCCGGTGTGTTCAGATACACAAATCTGAAATTTCTCACAACACTATGTCCCTCAATATAGAATGGTGAAAGCTGTGGATTGCTTTTCAAAAAAGCTTTATAAGCAAAAGTCACACCAATATTCTCGCAAATCAGCTTTGACATAAGTCCAAAATTGCTCACGCATACGCAACGCTTAAAATGTTCTGTTGTGTAATTTTGCTCTGATAAAATCTGCTCAAGAATTGTCCTTGTGCCGGAGCCTTTTTCTCGAATAAACAAAGTTTCTGAAAACGAATCTTCCAGTGGAATCGTCTTGTTTGCAAAAGGGTGATTACAACTGCAAACACCTATAAAGTCCTCTTCCTTATAAACCTTGCTTGCAAATTCCTTTCCGTCATAAAAGCCCTCAATCAAAGCAAAATCAAGCTCGCCCTTTTTAAGTCTTTGTAGCAGTCTTACAGTATTGTCAATATCAATCAGCAGATTGTTATTCGGATTTTTAAGATACTCTGCAAGCTTTTTATCTATTACATATTCGCCGATTGTTTTTGTCGCACCAATTCTCACAACTTTTTGTTCTACAATTTTCATTTTTTCAAAAAGCTTTTGTTCCTGAAAAAGCACATTTTCGGCATAGTTTTTTAGCAGCTCGCCCTCGCTTGTAATTTTTAATGTATGCCTGTCATAAAGGAAAAGCTTGCATTTGTACTCATTCTCAAGGAAATGTATGTGCTGAGTGACCGCCGGCTGAGTCATATTCAAAAGCTCGGCAGTTTTGCGGTAATTCATCGTATCGCACAGCATAAGAAAAGTTTTTATTCTGTAGTCTATCATAGTAACCTCATAAATATTTTTTATTATGTTATATCAAACAATAATTTTATATTATCATTAAATGGTGTTACAATCAATAGGTAATGTAAATTTGGAGGAATATTTATGAATTTTATTAAGAAAAACTTCGGTGGAATACTGCTGTGTGCGGTAGTTGCCGCATTTGCCGAGCTTATGTGCCTTATAAGCATCGGTAATTTTTCACTTGAACTTGTAGGCGTGCCTGTAATTGCGATTTTAACGGGTATGATTATCTCGCTTATATCGCCAAAGCTTGCAAAGCACAATATCTTTTCAGGCGGAATTAAATTTACTTCTAAAAAGATTTTGCAATGGGCGGTAATTATTCTCGGCTTTTCACTTAACTTGAACACCATTGCCCTTGTAGGTGCAAAAAGTCTGCCTGTTATTATCAGTACAATTTCCACTTCGCTTATTGTGGCTTTTATTATGATGAAGGTACTTAAAATCAAATCCAAAACCGCCTGTCTGATCGGTGTTGGCTCGTCAATCTGCGGCGGCTCAGCGATTGCGGCTACCGCCCCTGTAATTGACGCTGATGATGAAGATGTGGCGAGATCAATTTCTGTAATCTTTTTCTTTAATATCCTCGCCGCCCTAATTTTTCCAATATTTGGCTATTCTATCGGACTTGGCACAGAGGGATTTGCTGTATTTGCCGGCACCGCTGTAAATGATACATCTTCTGTCACCGCCACTGCATCAACAGCCGAAAGCATTTACAATACAAGCGGAATACTCTCGGCGGCGGTTACAGTAAAACTTACACGCACGCTTGCAATCATTCCGATTACGCTTTGCCTTGCTTTTTACAGAACGAGGAAAGCTAAAAAACTTGGCACAGAAAAGGGTTCTTTTTCCTTTAAGAAAATTTTTCCTTGGTTTATACTTTATTTCATTGGTGCGTCAATTATAACAACCGTTGTTGGAATAATGCCTGAAAGCAGTTTTACAATATTATATAACGATACCTTTGTTGCCATTACAAAGTGGCTTGCAAAGTTCTTTATTGCAATGGCTATGGCAGGCATTGGACTTAACAGTAATATTATTGACCTTATAAAAAACGGTGGCAAGCCGATTTTACTCGGCTTGTGCTGTTGGGTATCAATCACTGCTGTGTCGCTGTCAGTACAGAGTCTGACGGGAATTTATACATCTGATATATAAATAAAATCACCGCTGGAATTTTTCTTGCGGTGATTTTATTTTTCTCGATATATTAAGTTAATTTCAAAACTTTTACGCTCTTACTTTTAATGCAACACGCTTGATTTTTCCGCTGATAGTCTTAGGCATTTCATCAGTAAACT
>NZ_JBGVJL010000082.1:0-8483 GCF_045129435.1 Ruminococcus sp.
ATAATTATTAAGACAAAAAGTTGGTGCATAGCTTGATAATTCACGACATTTCAAGAGATACTCTCACAAGCAAGGTTTATGACGGTGACCCGCAAACTCAGGTAACAAAGATTAAAAGCATTGAAAACGGTGACGATTACAATCTCTCAGCCGTAAGCTTTTGTACTCACACAGGCACTCACATAGATGCACCTTTGCATTTTGCAAGTGACGGCAATTCTATTTCAAAAATGCGACTAAACACTTTTACAGGCAAATGTACTGTTGTGACTGTCAGCGGTGTTCTCACAGGAGAAGATATGGACAAAATTCTTTCCCACAGCCGTAAAAAATTGCTTTTGCACGGCAATTCAAAGGCTTTTGTTTCTCCATTTGCCGCAAGAGTTCTTGCCGACAGCGAGATAGCCATGATTGGCACAGACGCACAATCAATCGCTGCCGAATACGATGAAACGGAAACCCACAAAATTCTTGCAAATGCAGGTATTGCAATCTTAGAAAATCTTGACTTGTCGGATATTTCAGACGGTGATTACGAGCTTTACGCCTTTCCGATTAAGCTTGGCGGACTTGAAGCCGCACCTTGTCGTGCAATTTTGTTTGAACAGGAAAGAGGTCTTTGATATGATAAAAATGGTAGTATTTGATTTGGACGGCACACTTGTAAATTCCCTTACCGACTTGGCTATTGCCACAAATGAGGGGCTTAAAGAGGCAGGACTTCCTACACAGCCGATTGAAAAATATAATCACTTTGTTGGCAATGGCAGAGAATTGCTTGTAAAGCGTGCAATGGGTGAGAAAAGTGAAAACAAAGAGCTTTTTGACATTGTTATGAACGGCTTCAATACCTACTATTCAGCACACAGCAACGACCATACCGCTGAATACAAAGGCTGCACAGAGCTTCTTGATTCACTCGAGAGAAACGGCATTATGACTGCTGTCCTTTCAAATAAGCCTGACGAATTTGTAGGTGCAATCCTTGCAAAGGTGTTCCCAAACCATAAATTTACAGAGGCATGGGGCAACAAAAAAGAATACAAATGCAAGCCTGACGGCGAAGCTCTCAACGCTATTCTTACATTGCACAATGTAAAGCAGAGCGAGTGCATTTATATAGGCGACAGTGATGTTGATGTTTTCACAGCCAATAACGCAGGAGTAAATATGCTTGGTGTAGAGTGGGGATTCCGTGGCAGAAAAGAGCTTATGGACGCAGGTGCTCCACAGGTTGCCGCAACAGCCGATGAGCTTTTGCAAATGATTTTAGCACAGAAATAAGGAAGATAAAATGAACAAGGTAAATTATCAAAAAATTCTTGATAACATAATAGCAAATCTCGAAAAAACAAATACTGTTCCTACCCTGCTTTTGCATGTTTGTTGTGCACCTTGTTCGAGCTATTGCCTTGAATATCTGTCACAGTACTTCAAAATTACAGTATTTTTTTATAATCCGAATATTTCCGAAAAAGAAGAATACATTCACAGACTTAACGAAGAAAAACGCTTTATTTCCGAAATGAATTTCAAGTATCCTGTAACCGTTATCGAGGGCGAATATTCTCCTTTAGAATATTTTTCTGCCGTAAAAGGTCTTGAAAACGAACCTGAGGGTGGGGAAAGGTGCAAAAAATGCTTTGCACTCCGCCTTGAAAAATCTGCCCGCATTGCCTGGGAAATGGGCTTTGACTACTTCACAACCACCTTAACCATAAGTCCGCTTAAAAATGCAAGCCTTTTAAACGAAATCGGCGAGTATTTTGCAAAACTTTACAGCGTAAAATGGCTTAGCAGCGACTTTAAGAAGAAGGAAGGATACAAGCGTTCCATAGTTTTGTCGGCAGAACATAATTTATATCGTCAAAACTATTGCGGTTGTGTATTCTCAAAGCGACAGGCAACGGAAAATCAGAATAATATATCATAAAATTTCAGAAAAGATCGGCAAACCGAAACGGCGAACCGGTCTTTCTTTATGAAGATTTAGGAGGTGAAAGGTTGAAAATTTTAGTTGATGCAGATGCTTGCCCTGTAGTAAGGCAGGTGGAAAAAATCGCAAAAAAGTACAGTATTCCCGTAATTTTGTTATGTGATACCAACCACATACTTTCGTCAGATTACAGCGAAATCAAAGTAATAGGTGCAGGTGCCGACGCCGTTGATATTGCCCTTGCAAATCTTTGCAAAAGCGGAGATGTTGCTGTAACACAGGATTACGGAGTTGCCGCACTTGTGCTCGGAAAAGGCGGTTATGCAATTCACCAGTCGGGCAAGATTTTTACAAATGAAAACATAGACGGTCTTTTAATGGAGCGACACATTAATAAGAAGGCAAGAATGTCATCGTCAAAGAACCACTTAAAAGGTCCTAAAAAACGAACAAAAGAGGACGATTTAAGATTTGAAGCTGCATTTGAAAGCCTTTTAATCAGCATAACGACAAATAAATAAAAATAAAGAGTGCAAAATAGAAAATATTGTCTTTATTTTCTTTACAAAACAGGCATTTTATAGTATTATTATAGTAATTATATTACACAGTGGGGTGTTAAGTTATGAAACCAAAATACAATAGAATTTTATTAAAGCTTTCAGGTGAATCACTTGCAGGTGACCAGAAAACAGGTATCGACTTCGACAAAGTTGTTGAAATATGTAAACCAATCAAAAAATGCGTAGATGCAGGCGTTCAGGTGGGTATCGTTGTTGGCGGCGGCAACTTCTGGAGAGGCAGAAGCTCAGGCGATATGGACAGAACCAGAGCAGACCATATGGGTATGCTTGCAACTGCAATCAACGCTCTCGGCGTAGCAGATGCTCTTGAGCAGCTCGGTTGTGTAGTAAGAGTTCAGACTGCTATTTCAATGCGTCAGGTTGCCGAGCCGTATATCCGCAACAAGGCTATGTGCCACCTCGAATCAGGCAAGGTAGTTATCTTCGGCTGCGGTACAGGTAACCCATTCTTTAGCACAGACACAGCGGCTGCTCTCCGTGCAAATGAAATTGAAGCTGACATTATGATGAAGGCTACAATGGTTGACGGCGTTTATGACAGCGATCCTAAGACAAATCCTAACGCTAAAAAGTACGATGTAGTATCTTTCCATGAAGTACTCAACAAGGATCTTGCAGTTATGGACAGCACAGCCGCTTCACTTTGTAAGGACAACAAGCTTCCTGTACTTGTATTCAGCCTTGAAGACCCGGAGAATATTTATCGTGCAGTATGCGGTGAAAATATCGGTACTGTAGTTGACGCTATAGACTAATAATATTTATGATGAATTAACGGAGGAAACATTATGCAAACACAGATTAAAAAAGCTTCTGAATCAATGGAGAGAAGAGTTTCTCATATGCAGCAGGAGTTTTCAGAAATCAGAGCCGGCAGAGCAAACCCGGGTGTACTCGACAAGGTAAAGGTAGATTACTATGGTGCTCCAACACCTGTAAATCAGCTTGCTGCCGTATCAGTAACCGAAGCAAGAACTCTTACAGTTCAGCCTTGGGATATGTCTGTTTTAAGACAGATTGAAAAAGCGATTCTCACATCAGATATCGGCATCAATCCACAGAATGACGGCAAGGTTATCCGTCTTGTGTTCCCACCTCTCACAGAGGACAGAAGAAAAGAAATCGTTAAGGATATTATGAAGATTTCCGAGGATACAAAGGTTCAGGTAAGAAATGTTCGCCGTGACTTAATCGACAAGCTCAAGGCTATGAAGAAGAGTGGAGAGCTTACAGAGGACGACTTAAAGCAGGGCGAAAAGAAAGCTCAGGAGCTTACAGATAAGTATATCAAGAATATAGACACAATTTCAGCTGCTAAGCAGAAAGAAATTTTGGAGATGTAATATGGCTTTTTGGAATTCAAAATCCGAAGAAGCTAAAAAAACGGATATAATTCTCCCTGAGCACATAGGTATTATAATGGACGGAAACGGCAGATGGGCTAAAAAGCGTGGTCTGCCTCGTTCCGTTGGGCACCGTGAGGGTGCTAAAACCTTTAGAAAAATCACAAGATACTGCTCAGATATTGGTATTAAATACCTCACCGTTTATGCTTTTTCAACCGAAAACTGGAAGCGTCCCGAGGACGAGGTAAACTCCCTTATGAAGCTTTTTAAATCATACCTGAATGAAGCACTTGAGGACTTCAAGGACGACAGTATTGTTGTAAAATTTATCGGAGATAAGTCACATTTCAGTGATGATCTTCAGAAGCTTATGATTGAAAACGAAGAAAGCTCTAAGGATCGTGACGGAATGGTACTTAACATTGCTATGAATTACGGCAGTCGTGATGAAATTATCCGAGCAGTAAAAAATATAAGCAATGATGTTAAAAACGGCAAATTTGATGTAGAAAGCATTGACGAAGAGCTTTTTTCAAGCTATCTTTACACCGCAGGTCAGCCTGACCCTGATTTAATCATCAGACCAAGCGGAGAATACAGAATTTCAAACTTTATGCTTTGGCAGGCTGCATATACAGAGTTTGTCATTATGAATAAGCTTTGGCCTGATTTTGATAAATCAGATCTTGACGAAGCTCTCAATATGTACTCTCAACGAAACAGGCGTTTTGGCGGAGTATAAAAAAGCAGGTAGATTAGTTATGAAATCATTAAAAGCAAGACTTCTTACAGCAGTAGTCGGCATTTCTATTATCCTTGTTTTGCTGTTTTTAGGCGAAATGCAGCCATATGTTATTGCCGGTGCAGTTTCTGTTGTAACTGCATTTATGACCGGAGAATATTTACATGCAAACAAACTTCTTAAAAAATATTTTATTTCTGTTCCGTGCATACTATTTGCAGCGGCAATTCCTGTAATTTTAAATACTGGCTTTGTGTATCCCGTAATTGCTGTATTTATGATACTTGGCTTTGCAATGCTTATTTTTAACCATAAGCAGATAAATTACCTTGAATTTGCATACGCAATGTTCGGCACTTTACTCATTACCTTTGGTATGAGTGCATTGTCTGAACTTTGCCTTGTATATAAGCCGCTTAGTTTTTACTTTGCCACCATTTTTTCTTTGCCTTGGATGGCAGACGCAGGTGGATTTTTCATTGGTGCAAGCTTTGGCAAGCACAAGCTTTGCCCGAATGTCAGTCCTAAAAAGACAGTAGAAGGTGCAGTCGGCGGTGTACTTTTCTGCGTAATCACAGCTATTGTTCTCGGTCTTATGTTTGCGTTCTGGTTTGCACCTGAATATAACTACAACTTCGTGGCTCTTATTATTTTGGGAATTGTTGACGCTGTTGTATCAATCATCGGTGATTTAAGCTTTTCACTCATTAAAAGAAGTGTTGGTATAAAAGACTACAGCTCAATTTTCCCGGGGCATGGCGGTATGCTCGACAGATTTGACAGTATTATATTTACTGCACCTGTTATGGTTGCTATAAATCACTTTTTGCCTTTTGTAACGGTGGTATAAATTATGATTCAGAATATTTCAATTTTAGGTTCAACAGGCTCTATCGGTACTCAGACTCTTGATGTGGTCGATAAACTAAGCCTTAATGTAACCGCTCTTACAGCACACTCAAATGTAAAGCTTATGGAAGAGCAGATCAGAAAATATAAGCCTAACCTTGCCGTCCTTTATGATGAGAAAAAGGCAAAGGAATTAAAGCTTGCGGTAAAAGATACTGACACAACTGTTCTTGCAGGTATGGACGGACTTGTGGCTGCCGCTACAGAAGAAAACACCGAGCTTGTACTTAACTCAGTAGTAGGTATGGTTGGTTTGCTGCCGACCATTGCAGCGGCAAATGCTAAAAAGGACATTGCTCTTGCAAATAAAGAAACCTTGGTTGCCGGCGGTTATCTTGTAACAGATGCGGTAAAAAACAACAATGTAAAGCTTTTACCTGTTGACAGCGAACACTCTGCAATCTTCCAATGCTTGCAGGGTATGCCACACAACAAGGCTTTAAAAAAGCTTATTCTTACAGCATCAGGCGGCCCGTTCTTTGGTAAAACCCGTAACGAGCTTAAAGATGTTACAGTCGAACAGGCACTCAATCATCCTAACTGGAGTATGGGTGCAAAGATTACCATTGACTCGGCTTCTATGATGAACAAGGGACTTGAGATAATTGAAGCAAGCCGTCTTTTTGATGTTGACGGTGAGCGAATTGATGTGGTTGTTCACAGAGAAAGCATCATTCACTCTCTTGTTGAATATGATGATAATTCTGTTATCGCACAGCTTGGTTTGCCCGATATGCGTATTCCGATTCAATATGCCGTTACATATCCCGACCGCTATGAATCGCCTGTTGGCGAACTTAATCTTGCGGATATTGCTAAGATGACATTCTTTGAGCCTGACTACAAAACCTTTGAATGTCTTACAGCCTGCAAAAAGGCACTTGCAATCGGCGGTACTGCCACAGCTATTGTAAACGGTGCTAACGAAGAAGCTAACGCACTGTTCAGAAACGGCAAAATTTCTTTTCTTGAAATTGGCAGACTTGTTACAGAATCTCTTGATGCTGTTAAGCCGGTAAATCAAAAAAATGTAGAGGATGTTTTGAATGCAGACGCTCTTGCAAGGGAGTTTGTACGCAAAGCGGTAAACAAATAATATTAATTTGCGGAATTTTTATCTGGAGTTGATTGACCAAATATGCAAATATTAGTAACTATAGCCTTGGTAGTAATTGCGGTGCTGCTTTTTGAGCTTATTATAGGATTACACGAGTTCGGACATTTCATTACGGCAAAGCTTTCAGGCATTAAGGTAAATGAATTTGCACTCGGAATGGGGCCAAAGCTTTTTAGTTTTAAAAAGGGCGAAACCCAGTATTCACTCAGACTTTTTCCTATTGGCGGATACTGTGCAATGGAGGGTGAGGACGAAGAAAGTCACGAACCACGCTCATTTAATAATGCAAAGGTCTGGAAACGAATGATTGTCATTATTGCGGGTGCAGTAATGAATATAATTCTCGGCATTATTTTTTCTTTTATAATGGTCATTCCGCAGGAGGCATATTCCTCCACTACGATAGACCAATTTGACCCTCGCTCTTACTCTGCAAATTCAGGTTTGCAGACAGGCGACAAAATCGTAAAAGTCAACGGATATGACATTTACAATTCAAAAGATTTGTCATTTTCTTTTGCAGGTGTAAACTGTGAAGATGTTGACGGCAAATCTCTTTCTGTATATAAAGAGGACTGTGCAAATGCAATGTGTACTGAGTACAGCAAAATTGCAACTGATCAGAAGCCCGATGATGATACCTTGGTAAGCCTTTACAACATTCTTACTGACGGCTGCACAAAGGTCAATAACGTAGCTGATAAAGCAGCAGCACTTTCGGTAATGAACGATACTGTAAAAAAGCTTTACGAAACTATGAATATTACGGATTACACACTTCCGACCATTACCGAAAAGGAAACTCGTCAGCGTTACACTGCAACAGTCACAGTTATAAGAGATGGTAAAGAAGTAGAGCTTGAAGATGTTCAGTTCTTTACCTATTACAAAGATGAAAAGGACAAAGAGGCAGATAAGCCTTCCGTTGCCCTTGATTTTTATGTTGAGCCAATCGATAAAACCTTTACCTCTGTAATAACACAGGGCTTTTCTGAGTCTTGGTCAGTTGCCAGAATGGTATGGCAGTCGCTTGTGTGGATTGTACAGGGCAGATTTGGCTTTAAGGATATGTCAGGTCCGGTCGGCATTGCAACTGCCGTTACTCAGGTAGCCTCACAGGGACTTGAAACCAACTTTGGTTCAGCAGTATTTAATATTTTAAATGTAATGACCTTGATTACAATTAACCTCGGTATTTTTAATATGCTTCCATTCCCGGCACTTGACGGCGGCAGATTTGTTCTTCTGCTTATTGAATGGATATTTAAAAAGCCAATACCGAGAAAAGTTGAAAAATACATCAATGCAGCAGGCTTTGCTATTCTTATGATATTTATGGTTGTAATAACATTCAAAGATATTTGGCAGCTATTTACCGGTCAGCTTGGTCTGTAGCACAGGAGGAATTACTGTGGGAAGTAAAAAACAAGTTAAGGTTGGCAATGTACTTGTTGGTGGCGGTGCTGATGTAAGTATTCAGTCAATGCTCAATGTTCCGTCAACTGACATTGAAGGCTCTGTAAAGCAGGCAGTAGAGCTTGAAAAAGTGGGCTGTCAGATTATCAGAGCTGCCATTCCTAATATGGACGCAGTCAGACTTATTCCGGCATTAAAGGAAGCACTTACAATTCCTGTTGTTGCCGACATTCATTTTGACTACAAACTGGCTCTTGAGGCATGTGCCGCAGGAGTAGATAAAATTCGTATTAATCCGGGCAATATCGGCTCAGACGATAGGGTAAAGGCTGTGGCTGACGCTTGCCGTCAGAGAAATATTCCTATCCGTATCGGCGTAAATTCCGGCTCGCTTGAAAAAGAAATTCTTGCAAAGTACGGTCATCCCACACCG
>NZ_JBGVJL010000083.1:0-18770 GCF_045129435.1 Ruminococcus sp.
TTTGCAGTCAATGTTTTTGCACAACATAAAAATTAAAACAAATAATAATTTTCTTGCTCCCGACAATGACTTAGTAATGGTCGGGAGGTAATGACATTAAATTTTGCCTATGCTTTCTACTCGGACAAAAAGTTTAGGTCGAGCCTTTTTAAAGGCTCGTGGGTTTGGGCAACGCCCAAGAAAAGTTGTTTTTATATCAGTCTATCTGGCACAAACAGCAACGCTGTTTGTGTGCTAAAGCAAAGTTTGTTAAAACAGGCGACAGCCTTTAAAAAGAATTGATTTATAAATAAAAAATATCTTTTTTGTTTTGTCTTGCTATCGCAATTATAAGGCTTTTGCCATTGTGTTCAAGCCACCAAACAGCAAGCTGTTTGGCTATCAAAATTTGCGTTATCTAAAGTATTGTGGGCTTTGCCCACACCCACAACCTTTGAAAAAAGGTTGACCAAACTTTTTGGTTCGAGTATAAAGTCTGTGATAGTTCAAACAATATTTCCCGACTGTACAAACCCATAATTACCCCAACTATGGAAAAAGAACCGCAAAATAAATCAGTCCGACTTTTTACGGTCGGACCGGTTGTTTTAAAAATTATCAGCCTTTAATAAATAACTGTTCCCAGTAATATCTGTATGTTGAATTTGTGTCAACATAGCATGACATTGCGATTTTGTTGTAGTCAGGATTCATAATGTTTGCACGATGTGACGGAGAATCCATCCATGCCTTTACTACATCTTCAGGTGTTCTCTGACCTGCCGCAATGTTTTCGGCAGCGGCTCGGAATGAATCGTTGTAATCATTAAGAATTGTTGCCCAGCTTGAGCCGTCAGGACGCTGATGTGAAAACAATGTTACGGTTTCCTTTGCACGAATATCCGCAAGGCGGGTGAGGTCGGTATCTTTTTTTACCGCAGAAAGTCCCTCTTTTGCTCGCTCGTTATTGATAAGCTCAATTACCTTGTCGGCAAATTCTGTGTTGTAGTAGGCTGAGCTTGCCGGCTGTGTGGTCGGCTGAGTTGCAGGCTCTGTCTTTGGCTGAGTAGTAGGCTGAGTTGACGGCTCTGTCGGTGTCGGAGTGTCGCCCTCAGAAATAAGAATCTGTGCCTCGGTTACATCAAGCACATCAATTTTGCCGTCCTTGTTGTAGTCGGCAATTTCCTTTTGAGCATCGGTAAGCTCTTTGTTGTCGGCAATGCTTGTCTGCAAATATGTAACATCAATTACATCAAAGCTGCCGTCACCGTTTAAGTCGTATTTGCTCACATCAAGTGCGGAAACTGACATCATAGCAGTTGAAATAACCGCTGTGGCTGAAAGCAAAACGGCAATTATTTTTTTAAAACTGTTCATATAAATCTTCCCCTTTTCAGCTTTTTAGCTCTGATAAATATTTAAAAGGATATTCTTAATATCCCAAAGCTTTTTAGAAAGGTCAACATAGTAGTTGTGTGGGTTTTCAAATCTCTTTACCTCGTCCCAGAGGAGTGAAATCTGCTCTTTGCAGTATCCTGCAATCTCTTCAATGCTCGGTGATTCATACACGCATTCGCCGTTCTTAAAGATTGGCACAAGCAATTCTTTAGCTGTATAGTCGGTAAGAGTTTTTGTTTTCCAGGTAGCATTCTGGTCAAAAATTGTGTGCGGCTTTGTAAAGTCTGTTACCTCGTCATACACGCAAAGTTCGTCTGCAAGAGCCTTTCCGCTTTCGTTGTCATAGTAACGATAAAGCTTTTTGAAGTGCGGATTGGTGATTTTTGTTGTATTCTCACTTACCTTGATTTTAGGGATAATTTCTCCGCTTGTCGGTTCTTCAACAGCCACAAGCTTATATACGCCTCCAAATACCGGTGAGCTTGAAGATGTAATAAGTCTTTCGCCAACGCCAAAAACATCAACCTTTGCACCCTGCATCATAAGGTCACGGATAAGGTACTCGTCAAGTGAGTTTGAGGCAACGATTTTGCAGTTCGGAAGTCCTGCCTCGTCAAGCATTTTTCTTGCTTTCTTTGAAAGGTAGGAAATATCGCCCGAGTCAAGGCGGATAGCAAATTCGTTAATTCCCTTTGGCACAAGCACTTCTTTGAACACCTTAATTGCGTTTGGCACACCGCTTTTGAGTGTGTTGTAGGTGTCAACAAGAAGTGTAGGATTTTCAGGATAAAGCTCGCAATAGGTGCGAAAAGCTGTGTATTCGTTGTCAAACATCTGTACCCAAGAGTGAGCCATTGTACCGCCTGCAGGCACACCGTAGAGAGCGTCTGTAAGTGTGCAGGCTGTACCGGCACAACCACCGATATATGCGGCTCTTGCACCGTCAACCGCACCTGTTGCACCCTGAGCACGGCGAGAACCAAACTCAAGTACAGTTCTGCCCTGAGCCGCACGAACAATTCTGTTTGCCTTTGTGGCAATGAGTGTCTGGTGGTTTATGGTAAGAAGTAAAAATGTTTCGATAAGCTGAGCCTCAATAGCCGGAGCTTTTACTGTGATAATCGGCTCATTAGGGAAGATTGGTGTTCCCTCGGGAATAGCGTAAATGTCGCCTGTAAATTTAAAATTAGCAAGGTACTTTAAAAATTCCTCGTCAAAAATGCCCTTATCTCTGAGATATGCAATGTCCTCCTCTGAAAAATGAAGATTTTTTACATAGTCGATTACCTGCTCAAGACCTGCCGCAATCGCAAAACCGCCGTTGTCGGGTACTTTGCGGAAGAAAAGGTCAAAGTAAACATTCTTTTTGTAAAAGCCGTTTTTAAAATAGCCGTTTGACATTGTAAGCTCGTAAAAATCGCAGAGCATTGAATAATTAGTTTCTGTCATTATAAATCACCTGTATAAATTCGATTTTGTTAAGAAAAACTCAGCTTTCTATCTGCTCAAGATTTGCCGTGCCCTTTTTAAGGCAAAGTCTTTGTGCAAAAACTGCAAGAGCAGACATAATAACAACAAGTCCAAGATTAATTATAACAGGTTCAACGCTAAAAATCCATAGCAATACAAGAGAAATTGCACAAATTATGCCGGTAACCGCCATAATTACAGCCGCATTGATAACTGTGTTGTAGTTGCCACGCAAAGCGTTAATTTCATCGTCCCACACAAGCTTTGGGTTGATTGTGTCAAGATAAATGCCAAGGTAGGTTACAAATACAACGCAGAGCAGGCAAAGGGCAATGTGAATAAGCGGAGTAACAATGAAAACAAACGGATTAAAGCTGTTTGCAAGGACTGCACAATAAATATTGAAGGCTATCACATAAAGCACCATAACCGAACCGCTGATGATAATGCTGACAACTGCCTTTGCGTTAATCTGAATTTTAAGTCCGACAGGAATGTAACGCATAAACTGAAAATGCTTGCCCTCTCTTGAAATTGAGGAAGATGCAATGCTGTTGATTGCTGTTACAAGGGCGGAAATTACTACGGCAGAAATCGTAATGACCGCAATGCTTTTTGAGTCGCCCTCAAGGTAAGGGGTTAAAATTCCCGACAAAAAGTTGGTACTGCCCTGCAATATCATAATTACCACCATAAATACAGGCCAGAGCAGGTTGATAGCAATGCAGTCCATAAAGAACGGCGGAGTTCTGAAAAGTACAAGAAATTCCTTTTTGAGGTAGCTTGCAAATATGCCCTTTTGCGAGGATTTTTCAATAGCCTGTCCGGCAATGCTTTTGCTACGCTTTGACTTGGTTGTGTTGATGTCAGAAACGCCTTTGAGGTACATTTTTGACGCTAAGAACAGAAATACCGCAACATAAATTACATTGGCAATAAGATAAATAATCAGCTCAAAAGCCGATTGGTCAGAAATTGACTTCATCATAAGCGGAATGTGAGGAAAAATAATGTTCATCACATTGAGAAATCCGTTGTCGGCACTTGCAAGAGATGTGATGATTGCGTCAGGATTAAATCCGCTGACGCTCACAAGGGCAATCAACGCACCCACAATCAGCACTGCCGTACCGATACATGTGATTTTGTTCAGAAAATCGCGATTTTTTACGGAGTGGGTGAAATACATAAATATAATCGCAATGATTCCGCAGTAGGAAAGCGGAATTACAGGCATAGTCAAAACACTGATGATTGAGGTTATAATGCCGGTGACAGAAAACTCTGTGGCACTCATATATCCCACACAAGCACCGATAATCAGGATAAATTCCATTATGTTTTCCGAAAGCAGGGAGTAGGCAAACTTTGCACCGATAATTTCCCTCGGCTTGAGAGGAAGCGGAATAAGGTTTTCAATATCGTTTGAAAAGTAGAAAATATTGATAATTACATTAATTCCGAAAATTACGGAAAGAATGGAAATGATATGCAAGATAACCTCCGCACCCTGAATGTCACCGCCTATGGCACTGATGCCGAGGGTGAGTGCGTAGGTGATAATTCCAACCAATGCACCGGCAGGGAGCATAATTAAAAGCACAACCGCCGTACCCATAATTTTATAGAAATGCTTGGAACGCTTTTTTTCTTCCGAGGTAAGCTCGGTGGTTTTAATAAATGTTTTTAATAGGTTCAAGAAATTACTCATTTTCAGTCAGCTCCAAAAAGATTTGTTCAAGTGATTTGCCCTTATTCTGACTGCAAAGGGTGTCAAGTGTGCCGTCATAGAGCGATCTGCCTTTTTTAATAATAACAACCCTGTCGCAGAGCTTTTCGGCAACCTCAAGAATGTGGGTTGAGAAAAATACGCAGTTGCCGGCGTCAGCGTGTTCACGCATCATAGCCTTTAGCTCAAAGGCACTCTTAGGGTCAAGACCGATTAACGGTTCATCAAGAATCCATACATCGGGGTTGTGTACTAGGGCGGCGGCAACCATAATTTTTTGTCGCATACCATGGGAATAGCTGAGCATTGGTGCGTTCAAACTGTCGGTAAGACCGAATCTGTCGCAAACCTCGGTAAATCTCTTTTTGCGTACATCAGAGGGAACTTTGTAGATGTCACCGATGAAGTTGAGAAACTCAATGCCCTTGAGTCTTAAAAACATATCGGGACTGTCGGCAATGTAGCCGATGCTTTTTTTAGCCTCAAGCGGTTCTTTTTTGATGTCGTGACCGTTTATGCTGATTTCACCGCTGTCGCTTGAGAGAATACCTGTGAGCATTTTAATTGTGGTGGTTTTGCCTGAACCGTTAGGGCCGATAAAGCCTACTATTTCACCCTTGTTTACAGTAAAGGAAAGGTCGTCTACTGCTTTTAAGGTGTTGTTAAAAACCTTGGTTACATTATTGAATTTTATCATAATATCATTCCTTTGTTTGGCTGTATTTATATAAATATTATAAAATTCAATATGCTGATTGTCAATTATTTTTACAATGTTTTCAAAAATATTGTAATGGGTTAGCAGATTAAAGAGGTTGTGCCATGGATAATGCTGGGTGATATAAATTGTGGTTTTTATTACGAGAAGATAGTTTGCAAAATAATAATTTTCTTGTTCTCGACAATGACTTAGTAACGGTCGGGAGTTAAAAGATTTGAGATTGTCTAGGCTTTCTACGCGGACATAAAATTTTGGTCAACGTTTTTCAAAGGTTGTGGGTGTGGGCAAAGCCCACAATACTTTAAGCTAACGCAAGGCTTTTATAGCCAAACAGCTTGCTGTTTGGCGGCTTAATCACAATGGCGAAAGCCTTATAATTGCGACAGCAACATAAAAAGCCATTATTATTTACTAATGAAAATGAAATATTTCTTTTAAATGGCTGTCGCCTGTTTTGTCAAACATAGCTTTAGTAAACAAACAGCGTTGCTGCTTGTTCTCAATAGACTGATATAAATACAACTTTTTTTGGGCTTTGCCCAAACCCACGAGCCTTTAAAAAGGCTCGACCTAAATTTTATGTTAATTATCCAAAGCTTTCTGCTAAACAATAATTTATCAATGCTATCTCAATATTTAAAACAAAAAACGGTCAAGCCTTAAATAAGCTTGACCGAATTTACTATTTATTATTTTTATTACTCTTATATTTACCGATTGCGTAAATCAGCACAAATGCGAGCAGAAACGCACCTACAATGCACTTGAACACAATGCCGAGTGCTCCCTCAAACATTGCAATTCCCGAAAATGTATTCATTGCGTACCATACTGTCATAAAGCTGAAAAATCCGCCGATAAGATAGCACAATGAACCGAGCTTTTTTGCCGATATAAACATATACAGAGCAATTACTGCCCATAATATAAAGTAAAAGGATTTTATAGTTTCCATTAATCAATCTCCTGCAAATAATATTAGTTTATAGCTTGAGGTCAGGAATATACTGCTTGATAATTGAAATCAAACCAACCTTTGGAGTGTCCTCGTCAGGAAGCTGTGGGAAATCGTATGCCGCATAATCGTTGCCCTCAATAATAGCAGGACCGTTTTCGGAAATGCACACATCCCAACCGCAGTATTTAAACTCCGGCTCCTCAAGGGCGGCTTTCTTTACAAGCTTCTTTACTTCTTCGCAGTAAGGAATTTTAAAGCCCTTGAATTTAATTCCCGTATACGGGTGCTCATAGGCAAGCTGCATATCCGAGGTGTGTCCCGGACCTGTTACCATACCTGTGTCGAGGTCAAAGTGGCAGGCATAACCGCCGTTTTCAAGGTTATCTACAAATTTGCCGTTGTTGCCTGTCTTGAATACAGCATAAAGAATGTGCGGTTCACCGTCAACCACAAGAGTGGCAATTCTCAGGCAGTTGATTGAGTGCGGGTAAATTTTGGCTACATCAGGGTGCTGCTTAATTGCCTCCTCAAGTACGCCAAATCCGTTTTCTTTGTCAAAAACATAATTATAAAATTCTTCGTCACTTTTAAAGTCTGCTTTGCAAAGCTTTTCAATTCCCTTGCCACATTCGCCAAAGGCAGGCTTTGCAATGTAAACCTCCCAAGGCTTAATAAATTCGCTGAACTGCTCAAGGCTTACCTTTTCGTCAACAACAATCACTCGTCTGCCAAGGTATTTTGCAAAGCGTGTGTCAAACAATCTTTTGTCATTAAAGATTTCGGCACTTGTAAGGTCGTTTTGCATAAGCATAAAACGCTTGTTTTTAAAGCGTGTCATATATGTTTTACGCTGGGCAGCGGTCATATTATAGTATTCAAACAGCACATAGTCGTTGTAGCCGGCTTTGTATTTTAAGAAACAGCCGACCATATCAAAGAATATGCCTGCTTTGTTTTTGCCCGATTTCTCGTGAACGGTATTTATTGCACCCGAAAGCTTGCCAAGTGTTGCACCTGAGCAAACTCTGAAAAAATAACCAATTCCCATACTTACCTCTAAAATAATAGTATTTATGAATTATTACAATAAATAAAGACAAAATATCCGTTGCTTTTTGTTCAAAAAATTGTAATAGTAGATATAATACTAATTATAGTATATTTTGCTGTAAAAAGTCAATAACTGTGACCAAATTGTGAAAAGTTTTTGAAAAGTAAAATTTTTCTAATAAAACTCTTGACTTTTGCTGACTTTGAGATTATAGTATAAGCATAAGAGTTAGCACTCACACATAGAGAGTGCTAAAACAACAAAACGCAGGCAGAGAGGTGATACCTATGGAGCTTGCGGAAAGAAAGCAAAAGATTCTTTCGGCTGTTGTTGAAAACTTCATCAAGACGGGTGAGCCTGTAGGTTCAAAAACTCTGATAGATGAAACTAATCTCGGTGTTTCGTCAGCCACCGTCAGAAATGATATGGCAGACCTTACACATAAGGGTTATCTTATTCAGCCCCACACCTCGGCAGGCAGAGTTCCTACTCAGCTTGGCTACAGATATTATGTTGATAATCTTATGAAGGTTGTGGCGGTATCTCAGCGAGGCAGAGAGCTTGTGGAAGATAAGCTTTACAGAAATGCAGAGTCGCCTGAAAATATCCTTAAATCAGCGTCGGAGCTTGTGTCTGACCTGACAGGACTTACGGCGGTTGCCACTACCCCGAATTCCGCAGAAAGCAGAATCCACAAGATAAGCTTTGTGCAGACCGGTTCACACACGGCAATGGCGGTTGTGATTGCCTCAAGCGGTATTATTAAAAACCAGCTTTTCAGGTGTGAGTTTATTATTACTCCTGAAATTCTTGAGGTGTTTGACAAGGCACTCAATGAGCTGTTTGACGGAGTTAAGCTTTCGTCAATCAACCGACCGTTTATTCAGACGGCAGCGGCAAGGTTTGGCGAGTTATCACTCTTTATGCCAAGCGTGCTTACAGCAATTAAGGACGCAGCCGACAAGGCAAACGAAGTCGGAATTTTCCTTAGCGGTCAAACAAAACCGTTGTTTATGCAGAATGTAAATTTTCTGGCAGCACGAAATGTAATTGAGCTAATTTCAAATAAAGGCGACCTTGCCTCGGTGCTTACAAGCCTGCCAATCGGCACAGCGGTAAGCATTGGCACGGAGAACAGTCGTATAGAGCTTGCGTACAGCTCGGTAATATCATCAAGCTACAGCGTAAAGGATACACCGTCAGGCACACTTGCGGTGATAGCACCGATACGAACAGACTATAGCAGGGTGATTTCAATTATTGAGTGCGTAAGCGAATGTGTAAGCAAAATAATAAGCGAGCTTATAGAGCATTAATATAGAAAGGAAAGGTAATATGTCAAAGAAAAAAGAAGTGACAAATGACGAAGCTGTTGTAAACGAGAATACTTCCGAGCAGACAGCAGAAGCGGTTACAGAAGAAATTGATGAAACCGCCAAGAAAATAGCTGCACTTGAGGAGGAGCTTAACTCACAGAAAGACAAATATCTTCGCCTTTGTGCCGAGTATGACAACTACCGCAAGCGTACAGCAAACGAAAAGCTTTCTATTTATGATGACGCCACAGCAAAGGCGGTTACAGAGCTTTTGCCTGTAGCGGACAGTATTCAGATGGCTATTACAAATTTAAAGGATTGCGACCCTGATATTTTAAAGGGCATTGAGCTTATTTCAAATCAGCTTGCAAAATCCCTTGAAAAATTAAAGGTTGAAGCCTTTGGTGCTGAGGGTGAGGAGTTTAATCCTGAAATTCACAACGCAATTTCAAAGATTGACGATGAGAATTTTGATAAGAACTGCATTTCTCAGGTGTTCCAGACAGGCTACAAAATCGGCGATAAAATTATCCGTCATGCAATGGTTCAGGTTGCAAATTGCGACTAAACCTTTATTATATAAATAATTCAGTATAAAAAGTAAAACAAATATATTCAGGAGGAATTTATTATGGCAAAGACAATAGGTATAGATTTAGGTACAACAAACTCATGTGTAGCAGTTATTGAAGGCGGCGAGCCTGTAGTTATCCCTAACGCCGAAGGTGCAAGAACAACTCCTTCAGTCGTTGCTTTCTCAAAAGACGGCGAGCGTATGGTAGGTCAGGTTGCTAAGCGTCAGGCTATCACAAACCCTGATAAGACAGTTTCTTCTATTAAGAGAGAAATGGGTACTTCTTACAAGGTATCTATTGACGGCAAGCAGTACACACCACAGGAAATTTCAGCTATGATTCTTTCTAAGTTAAAGGCAGACGCTGAGGCTTACCTCGGTGAAAAGGTAACTCAGGCAGTTATCACAGTTCCTGCTTACTTTACAGACGCTCAGCGTCAGGCTACTAAGGATGCAGGTAAGATTGCAGGTCTTGATGTAAAGAGAATCATCAACGAGCCTACAGCAGCTGCTCTTTCATATGGTATTGATAAGGAAAAAGACCAGAAGGTTATGGTATATGACCTCGGCGGCGGTACATTCGATGTATCTATCATTGAGATGGGTGACGGCGTTCAGGAGGTACTTGCAACAGCCGGTAACAACCGCCTCGGTGGTGATGACTTTGATAAGAGAATCATTGACTGGATGGTAACATCATTCAAGAACGAAACAGGTATTGACCTTTCATCAGATAAGGTAGCTATGCAGCGTTTCAAAGAGGCTGCTGAAAAGGCTAAAATTGAGCTTTCAGGTGTTACAACATCATCAATCAACCTCCCATTCATCACAGCAGACCAGACAGGTCCTAAGCACCTTGACTTAACACTTACAAGAGCTAAGTTCGATGAGCTTACAGCAGACCTCGTAGAGGCTACAATGGGCCCTGTTCGTTCAGCTCTCTCTGACTCAGGCTTACAGATCGGTCAGATTGACAAGGTTCTTATGGTTGGTGGTTCTTCAAGAATCCCTGCTGTTCAGGAAGCTGTTAAGAAGCTTATCGGCAAAGAGCCATTCAAGGGTATTAACCCTGATGAGTGCGTAGCTGTCGGTGCTGCTATTCAGGGTGGCGTTCTCGGCGGTGAGGTTGAAGGTCTCCTTCTCCTCGATGTTACACCACTTTCACTCGGTGTTGAAACAATGGGCGGTGTAATGACAAAGATTATTGAGAGAAACACAACAATCCCAACAAAGAAGAGCCAGATTTTCTCAACTGCTGCCGATAACCAGACACAGGTTGAAATCAATGTTCTTCAGGGTGAGCGTGAATTTGCAAGAGATAACAAGCAGCTCGGTTTGTTTGCCCTCACAGGCATTGCTCCTGCTATGCGTGGTATTCCACAGATTGAGGTTACATTTGATATTGATGCTAACGGTATTGTTAATGTATCTGCAAAAGACCTTGGCACAGGCAAGGAGCAGAAGATTCAGATTCAGAACTCTACTTCAATGAGCAAGGACGATATTGACAAGGCTGTTAAGGAAGCTGAGCAGTATGCTGCCGAGGATAAGAAGCGTAGAGAAGAGGTTGACGCTAAGAACGAGGCTGAAAACCTTGTATATCAGGCAGAAAAGCTTGTAAACGAGAGCGGTGACAAGATTTCTGAGGACGAGAAGAACACAATCAATACAAAGTGTGCTGCTGTTAAGGACGCTATCTCAAAGAACGACAAGTCTATGATTGACGCTGCTAAGGAAGACTTACAGAAGGCTGTTTACGAGGTTTCTGCTAAGCTTTATCAGCAGGCTAACCCACAGGGTGCACCTGGTGCAGCTCCTCAGGGTGACCCACAGCAGGGTGCTCAGGGCGGCTCAAACGGTGATCCAAATGTATATGATGCCGATTTCACAGATGTTGACGGCAACAACTAATAAAAATATTAACACAATGATTGACTTCATTTGTTTTTCCTGTTAAAATTTGTTGAAGGGGCTGTTTTTTGCAACGGCTCCTTTAGCAATGTATGGATTTTGGCAGCCTTAACGGGCTTATAATGAGAAGGTTCTTTATCAATAGTTGGGGTAAATTATAGTTTAGCAGATTTAGGCTTCCCCTTGAGGGGAAGCTGTCACGCAAGTGACTGATGAGGTGTTGAACTCGCTAAGAGTTCACTTATAACAAAGCTTTAGCTAAGGAAAAACGCCGTAAACGGCGACACCTCATTCGTCATTTTCTTGCGAAAATGCCACCTTCCCCTTGTAGGGGAAGGCTTGTGAGTTCCCGATAATTTTATAGTATAAACAATAATTTACCGATACCCCCAACATTTAAAACAGAACCAATGAGAAATAAAAGGTGAGTATGATGGCAGATAAAAGAGATTATTACGAGGTGCTTGGCGTATCTAAGGGTGCGAGCGAAGATGAAATTAAAAAGGCTTACCGTCAGAGTGCCAAAAAGTACCATCCTGACCTCCATCCGGGCGACAAGGAATGTGAGGAAAAATTCAAAGAAGTCAACGAGGCTTACGAGGTACTTTCCGATAAAGATAAAAAAGCCCGCTATGACCAGTACGGTCATGCAGGTGTTGACCCTAACTTTGGTGCCGGCGGTGCAGGCGGATACGGTGCATACGGTCAGGGCATAGATATAGACGATATTTTTTCAAGCTTTTTCGGCGGATTCGGCGGCAGACGCTCCAACAATCCTAACGCTCCGAGCAGAGGCAGTGATGTTGAGGCAAGCATTTATATTTCGTTTGAAGAGGCTGCAAAGGGCTGTAAAAAGACTGTAAGCTATGACTGCGTTTCTTCTTGTGAGGAATGTCATGGTACAGGTGCAAAGCCGGGTACACAGCCAAAGACCTGCTCAGTATGCGGCGGTTCGGGTAGAGTAACAATCAGTCAGCGTTCACCTTTCGGTGTTGTACAGACACAGCGAGCTTGCGATGCTTGTCATGGCAAGGGTAAAATTATTGACAGCCCATGTCCTAAGTGCGGCGGCTCAGGCAGAAAACGCAAGACAAAGACTATTGATATTACCGTACCGGCAGGCATTAAAGACCAGCAGATTCTTAATGTTGGCGGCAGAGGCAACTCAGGCTACAACGGTGGCCCTGCAGGCGACCTTCATGTATATGTAAATGTTCAGCCACACCCTGTATTTGAACGCAGAGGTGACGATGTATGGTGCAATATGCCTCTTACATTTGCTCAGGCTGCACTCGGTGCTGAGGTTACAGTTCCTACTCTTGACGGCAAGGTTGCTTATCAGGTTCATGAGGGCACACAGCCGGGCGATGTATTCAAGCTCAAGGGCAAGGGTATTCAGCGACTCAACGGCAGAGGCAAGGGCGACCAGTATGTGCGTGTAACCGTTGAAGTGCCAAAGAATCTTAACGCTAAGCAGAAGAGTCTTATCAAGGAATTTGAAAATGTTACAAACGATAAGAACTACGCTCAACGCAACAGCTTTTTTGAAAAAATAAAGAGAATGTTCAACGAATAATCATTCATTAATATAAAGGGGCTTATCACCTATGGAGTCTTGGACAGAAATAAAAATTGCGGTAAACGCAAAGGATATAGACAGGGCAGGCGACATTGCAAATGTTGTAGTGCCTTACGGAATTTACATTGAGGACTACACTGCTCTTGAGCAGGAGGTGCAGGAGATTGCACACATAGACCTCATTGACGAGGATTTGCTGAAAAAGGACAGAAATACTGCCTATGTTCACATTTACCTTGAGCCTGATGTTTCACCAAACGAGGCGGTTGCCTTTTTGTCGGAAAGGTATAATGCCGAGGGTATTGAGCATAAAATAGAATTGCTTGATTGTGCCGAGGAGGACTGGCGAAACAACTGGAAAAAATACTTTAATCCAATAGCAGTCGGCGAAAAGCTGCTTATTCGTCCGAGCTGGAGAGATGATTACGACCCACAGGGCAGAATTGTGCTCAACATTGATCCGGGTCTTGCCTTTGGTACAGGAAGTCACGAAACCACAAGACTTTGCCTTGAGATGTGCGAAAAGTATATGAAGCAGGGCGATAAGGTGCTTGATGTGGGCTGTGGCAGCGGTGTGCTCGGAATTGCGTCTTTGCTTATGGGTGCAGAGAGTGCCGTTGGTGTTGACATTGACGATGTTGCGGTAAGAACCGCCAAAGAAAATGCCGAGATAAACGGTGTGTCTGACCGCTTTACGGCAATTTGCGGAAGCTTTACCGACAAGGTAACAGGCAAATATGACATTGTGCTTGCAAACATTGTGGCTGACGCAATTATGTTCCTTTCAAAGGGTGTAAAGGACTTTATGAAAGATGATGCCGTTTATATTATGAGCGGTATCATTGATACTCGTGCCGATGAGGTTAAGGCGGCAGTCAGCAAGGACTTTGATATTATTGAAGAACACCTTGAAAAAGGCTGGGTTTGCCTTGCCGCCAAGGCTAAAAAATAAACAATCATCATATAACTGTCACAATAGCGTGATAAAATCTAAGCAATTATGATGCTCGGAGGCACAATTATGAAAAAACCAAATAAAAAAGATACAGTCAATCTGTTTTTCTCTGCATTTTTGATTCTTGCGTTTGTAGTGTGTGCACACTTTTTCTCAAACTTTGCAATGGGTCAGTCAGAGGTATTCGCAAATGTAATTCAGCTCCTTGTGTACGCTGTGTTCGGTCTGCTTTTGTTCTACGCAACAAGAGTCGGCGATGGCAAGCCTGTTAAGCGTTTTTCACCGCTTACATTAATAATTATGGTATTGCCTGCTTTGTACATAATGATTGCAAGCCTTGCAAGCGGTATGCCGCTTCACAGTGCGTTTGTCGTAAATGACAGCACACTGAGCCTTGTAACAACCCTTGCGGCTGTTGTGTTCGGCTATGGTATTCCTTACACATTCCTCAGCGGTTATGAGGTTGCAGAGGAAGAAGCTGAAACTGAGAAAAAGCCTGTTGAGGGCGGTGTTGAGGCTGATATTCAGGACGCCGGCGAGGAAAGCTCAGAGGAAGAAAGCAACGAAGAAACTGCTCAGGGCGAAGATAACAGCGAAGAAAACACAGAAGAATAATTTGTTTTACTAATAAAATTAACAGCGACTTGACAAACTCGAGCCGCTGTTTTATTATTTAAACGATGTATTTATTTTGGTTTGATGTAAATAGCCGGAGATTTGTTGTTTGCTAACGGTCGGAAAATTTTGCTTGAATTATAACAAGACTTTCTGCTCAAACAAAAAAGTTTGGTCAACCTTTTTAAAGGTTGCAGGTGTGGACAGAGTCCACAAATACTTTGAGCTAACGCAAAATTCCGTCAGCCAAACAGTTTTCTGTTTGGCGGTTTGAACACAATGGCGAAAGCCTTATAACTGCGATAGCAATACAAAAGCCGTTATTTTTTATTAATAAAGAATTTCTTTTTAAAGGCTGTCGCCTGTTTTGACAAATTTTGCTTTAGCACACAAACAGCAACGCTGTTTGTGCCTTATAAATTGCAATAAAAACAACTTTTCTTGGGCGTTGCCCAAACCCACGAGCCTTTAAAAAGGCTCGACCTAAATTTTATTTTTAGTAATAGTTTGCCAAAAAACGGCGAACCGGTGATAGAATAGGCTTTAGTCGGATTGAATTGAAGAGGGTGGATTTATGGACGAGATAGAGAAGAACGAAACCGAGGCACAAGAGGAAGTGTATGTTGCCCGTCATGCAAAAGAGGAGGAAGAACCAAGCTTTGCAGATGTCGAAAACTTTGATGTTGAAGATACCGAACCTGTAAAAGCTGAGGAAACCACAGAGAATACAGCAGATGAGCCGAAATTTCAGCCTGATGTAAATAATGCAGAGAATTTTGATGTGCATAGCGACAATTACGGCGATGATTTTGATTATCAGTCTGTTGCAAGCAAGGAGCATGTGCCGTCAGATAATCCTACAAAAAGCAACAAGGACTACGGTGACGGTTTTGATTCTCAGACAGGTGAAAGCAGGAGAGAGTACAAACGCAAAAAGCCGAATAATGCTGAGTATTATGAGGAAGACTTAGATACAGACGATTATCACGGCAAGCCAAAGAAGCATAAAGGTTCTAAAAAATCAAAAAAGAAAAGCAATAAGGCGACCGTTGCCTGCGTGGTTGTTGCGGTGGTTGTTATAGTTGCGTGCGTGCTTGTTTTTGTGCTTTCAAAGTGTTCATTCAGCACCAAAAAGCCTGTTGCCACAACTGCACCTACAACCAAGGCAGCAGTAACCACACAAGAGCCGACCACAGAATATTACGAGCCGGAAACCGAGCCGGAGTATGTTCCCGATTACACAGAATATGTGGAAGAAACTGACCCACCTGTAACCGAGGAATACACAGAGCCGGAAACCGAGCCTTACACAGAGGAATATACCGAGCCTGAAACCTATGAGCCAACTCCTGACACAGAGCCACAGACTGAGTATGTTCCTGACGAAACCACACAAATTGTATAAAATGGAGATGTAAAAAATATGGGATGTAGCCACGATTGTTCATCTTGCAGTTCAGACTGCAAGTCAAAAAATCCGGAGAGTATGCGTGAAAGCCTTAATCAGTACAGCAGTGTTAAGAAAGTAATTGCCATAGTATCGGGCAAGGGCGGTGTAGGCAAGAGCCTTGTTACCTCAACCCTTGCAGTTACCTTTAACAGACTCGGCAAAAAGACAGCTATTCTTGACGCCGATATTACAGGTCCGTCAATTCCGAAGGCTTTTGGCATTAAAGAGAGAGCCAAGGGCAACGAGTACGGAATTATTCCTGTTACCACAGAAACAGGAATTGACATTATGTCAGTAAATCTTTTGCTTGAAAACCCGACTGACCCGGTTGTATGGCGTTCACCAGTAATTACCGGCACAGTAAAGCAGTTTTGGAAAGATGTAATCTGGGAGAACGAGGAGTATATGTTTGTTGATATGCCGCCGGGAACAGGCGATGTTCCGCTCACAGTATTCCAGAGCTTGCCGATTGACGGAATTGTTGTTGTGGCATCTCCGCAGGAGCTTGTTTCAATGATTGTTGAAAAGGCTGTTAAAATGGCAAATATGATGAATGTGCCGATTCTCGGACTTGTTGAGAATATGAGCTACTTTGTATGCCCTGATTGCGGTAAAAAGCACAGTATTTTCGGTGAAAGTCATATTGATGAAATCGCAGAGCGTTACAATACAAAGGTGCTTGCAAAGCTTCCTATCGACAGCGACCTTGCAAAGTGTGTTGACGAGGGCAGAGTAGAACTCTTTGAGGGCAACTACCTTGACGAAGCCGCACAGGAAATTGAAAAAGCACTTGCGTGAATTATGTTAATACCAATGCTGTTGTGTTCCTGATATAAAAATTAAGGTTGTTACGAAAAGTACAGAAGGAGCTGTTTTCAGTGAAAGAATCTCTTGGCAAGAATATGGATCGTTATTGATTATTTCCGTGATTTTAATAGATAATAAAATTATTTAATCACGGAGGTTAATTGTGAAATTACAAAAAAATTGTGCTTTACTGGTTATAGACATTCAGCAGGAAGATTTTATAGAAATGAATGACAGTAATATAGACGATCCGAGATGGAATGTTATACGCAACGGCAAGCGTGTTTTAGATGTGTTCCGTGCAAAGAAACTGCCGATTATTCAGATTAAAGAGTGCCACCGCCCCGATATGGTAGATTTTGGTCGTGAACTGGATGGCTCTGAGGGTATTCATTGTGTTGAAAACCGTCCGGAAAATGACTATGCCAAGCTGACTTATCCTATTGAGGGAGAGTATCTGATTTCAAAACGCCGTTACAGTGCGTTTTTTGGTACCGATTTGGAAATTTTGTTAAAAGGTCTTGGCGTTGATACGCTCTATATGATTGGTGGACTTACAGATGTTTGTATTCATTACACTGCGGTAGATGCTCATCAAAATGATTATCATATCCGTGTTGTTGTTGATGCGGTTGCAGGTTCCAGTGAAAAAGCACATGAAAGTGCATTACAGGCTATTCGCTATTTACAACGAGATTCTCTTATTACAACATCAGATGTAGAGTCCTCTTTGGTTGACGATGCTACACCGGAGGATGTATTCTTTATGCGTGAAACCATTCGCCTTTCAAAGCTTGCTGTGGAGCATGGCAACGAACCTTTTGGTGCTGTGTTAGTAAAAGATGGTAAAATTGTATTTACGAATGAAAATCAGATATACACCAAACATGATCCAACATTTCATGGAGAAGCAGGTTTAATACGAGAGTTTTGTGCTCAGACCGCTATTACCGATTTGCATGAGTATACTCTCTATTCTAATTGTGAGCCCTGCTTTATGTGCAGTGGAACAATGGTTTGGGTAAAGCTGGGACGCCTGGTGTATGGTGCAAGTAATATTGATTTGGAAAACATTCTTGGCAATGTTGGCTGCAACTGCTCCAAAATGGTGTTCGAGAACTCTTTTTGGCAACCGCAAGTTACAGAAGGGGTTCTGCGTAATGAAAGTCTTATAATTCTTAAAGAATATTTTAGCAAGCATTTAAAAGGATAATATTGCGTAATAATTTCGATTTGTAGCTAAAAGCAGGATTTTTAAGAAGTTTCTTGACAATGGCTGTTATTTATGCTATAAATAACACAATTAAATAAATCATGATACTTTTCTGCCACCGGGTGGGAAAGTTAAGCACCGGTATTTCTATCGTTAGGTCTTAGAAGATAGAAATTACTGGTGCTTTTTTATTGTGAAAAAATGACAAAGGAGTTTGAGAACAACTATGAGTAATCCGATTGCGAGTTTGACGAAAAAAGAATGGGGAGTGTGGATTTGTTCGTTGTGCATAATTATTATATCAAATTTTTTATCTGAAAGTTTTAATTCATTGATATTGATTGCCGCATGCGTAGGAGTTACATCTCTGATATTTGCTGCAAAAGGAAATGTATGGGCACAGATTTTAATGATTATATTCAGCGTTCTTTATGGTATTATTTCATGGCAATTCCGCTATTGGGGAGAAATGATAACATATTTAGGTATGACTATGCCAATGGCAATATGGTCAACAATTACTTGGATAAAAAATCCGGCTGCCAACGGAAAGGAAGTTGCAATTCAAAAGCTTAAGCCCAAGCATATTTTTGGAATAATAATTTTTGGAGCGGTAACAACATGGGTTTTCTATTTGATTTTGAGTGCGTTGAATACGCCGAATATTGTATTTAGCACAATTTCGATTACAACAAGCTTTTTGGCGGCGTCACTTACGATGTTACGCTCATCATATTATGCGTTAGGGTATGCCGCTAATGATATTGTATTGATAGTATTATGGGTATTGGCATCTATTGAAAATCCGGCATATATACCTGTGGCAGTTAATTTTACAATTTTCTTTTTTAACGATATGTATGGCTTTGTATGTTGGAAAAAGAGGGAAGCAATGACTTGCTGAATAATGGTTTAGCAGAAAGTTTCGGATAAATATTTTAAAATTTAGGTCGAGCCTTTTTAAAGGCTCGTGGGTTTGGGCAACGCCCAAGAAAGGCTGTGTCTATTACAATTTGTAAGGCACAAACAGCAACGCTGTTTGTG
>NZ_JBGVJL010000084.1:0-3781 GCF_045129435.1 Ruminococcus sp.
AACATCATCTCGAATACCGTCAAGATATTCACGGGCAATACCGATTTTCATACCCTTGATGTCATTGTTAAGCTTGCCGTAGGTTGCACCGCCAACATTACCCTTTGATGTGCTGTCCTTTTCGTCATACTGAGAAATTGCGTCAAATACGATTGAAGCATCCTCAACGCTCTTTGTGATAGGGCCGATCTGGTCAAGTGAGCTTGCATAAGCAATAAGACCATAACGAGAAACGCTGCCGTAAGTTGGCTTTAAACCTACAATGCCGCAGAAGCTTGCAGGCTGACGGATTGATCCGCCTGTATCTGAACCAAGGCCATAGGCAGCAATGTTAGCACCAACTGCACTTGCAACACCGCCCGATGAACCGCCTGATACATACTTTGTGTTGAACGGATTCATTGCACCGCCAAAGCATGAGGTTTCGCAGGAAGAACCCATTGCAAACTCGTCCATATTTGTTTTGCCGAGCATAACAGCATTCTGAGAAGCAAGGTTCTCCCATACTGTTGCATTATAAATTGGCTTGTAGCCTTTAAGGATTTTTGAACAGCAAGTGGTTTCAATATCCTTTGTTGAAAGGTTATCCTTCAAGGTCATTGGCACACCCTCGAGCATACCGATTTCTTCGCCCTTTGCAAGCTTTTCGTCAACAGCCTTTGCGGTTTCAAGTGCTGTGTCGGGAGTTACATTTACATAGGCGTTAAGCTCGCCGTTTGATTTTTCTATTTCTTCAAGATAGCTTTTTGTAAGCTCAGTACACGAAACCTGCTTAGACACAAGCATTTCGTGGATTTTTGCAATACTACCCATTTTTACACCTCTTATTCTCTGCCTCTCACAAGGAAATGTGACTCAGCCTGCTCAGGGGCATTTTTGAGAATTTCCTCGCTGTCATATGACTCAACCACAACATCCTCACGAAATACATTTGAAAGGTTGTTGATATTGTCAAAGCTCTCGCCACTTGTAGGAGCATTGTTGATTGTGTCGGCAAAATCTATAATTTCCTGCATTGACTGTGTAAGGCTGTCAAGTTCCTCCTCAGGAACAAACAGTTTTGAAAGCAACGCAATGTTTTCAACATCTTCTCTTGTTACCATAATAACCATCCTTTGTATAAACAGAATCAGGGCAAGTCATAAAAACAACTCGCCCTTTGAGTATATATGAAGTTATCTTAATTTAATGTGTACTTCACGAAGCTGCTGCTCTGTTACCTCTCCGGGTGAACCAAGGAGAAGATCCTGAGCATTTGAGTTCATTGGGAAAGCAATAACCTCTCTGATATTTTCTTCCTCAGTAATAAGCATAATCATTCTGTCAACTCCCGGAGCCATACCAGCGTGTGGTGGTGCACCATACTGGAATGCGTTGTAGAGTGCTGAGAACTTAGATTTAAGCTCATCTTCTGAGTATCCTGCAATCTCGAATGCCTTAATCATAATGTCAAGGTCGTGGTTACGAACTGCACCTGATGAAAGCTCAACACCGTTACATACGATGTCATACTGATAAGCGAGAATATCATCAGGATTCTTATTAAGTAAGCTATCCATACCACCCTGTGGCATTGAGAATGGATTGTGAGTAAAGATTACCTGACCTGTAGTTTCGTCATGCTCATACATTGGGAAGTCCACAATGAAGCACATCTCAAACTTTGACTTATCAATAAGGTCAAGACGGTTAGCAACCTCTGTACGAATCTGACCTGCAAGCTTTGGAGCGTCCTTTTCTGTATCCGCGATAAAGTAGATTACATCGCCGGCATTTGAGTTATTACGCTTGATAAGCTCTTCTCTGTCGCCCTCTTTAAGGAACTTGTCGATAGGGCCGTCAAATGTCATATCATCTCTTACCTTAACATAGCCAAGGCCCTTCATACCGATAGAAAGTGCAAACTCCTCCATCTTCTTGAACCAACTCTTTGACTGCTTTGCAGCACCCGGAACATTGATTGAACGAACTGTCTTTTTTAGAAATGGCTTAAAGTCAGTTTCCTCAAACATATCGCTAATTTCAACGATTACGAGTGGGTTACGAAGGTCAGGCTTGTCTGTACCGTACTTGAGCATACTTTCAGCGTATGGAATACGGGCAAACGGAGGCTTAGAAACCTCTTTATCTGTAAATTTTGTGAATGTTTCGTAAAGAACCTCTTCTGCAACGGCAAAAACATCTTCCTGAGTTGCAAAAGCCATTTCAAAGTCGAGCTGATAGAACTCACCCGGTGAACGGTCTGCCCTTGCATCCTCATCTCTAAAGCAAGGAGCAATCTGGAAGTATCTGTCAAAGCCTGATACCATAAGGAGCTGCTTGAAAATCTGTGGAGCCTGTGGGAGAGCGTAGAATTTACCCTTGTGCTTACGGCTCGGAATAAGATAATCTCTTGCGCCCTCAGGTGATGAGGTTGAAAGAATCGGTGTCTGAATTTCGTTAAATCCCATCTCGTTCATTTTTGCACGGAGGAATGTTATAATCTGAGAACGAAGCATAATGTTATTATGCACTTTCTGATTACGAAGGTCGAGAAAACGGTACTTTAAGCGTACTTCCTCGGAAGTATTTGTAGAGGTAGCAACCTCAAAAGGAAGAGCGTTTTTGCACTTGCCGAGAACTGTGATGTCCTCTGTGTGTACCTCAACATAGCCTGTAGCAATCTTGGAGTTGATTGTTTCTTCATCTCTCTTAACAACCTTACCGCTCAAAGTTACAGTACATTCCTTGTTGATGCCCTTGAGTAATTCGTCATTGTGAACAACAACCTGCAAAACGCCGTACTGGTCACGAATGTCAAGGAACATTACGCCGCCGTGGTCACGGATATTTTCAACCCAGCCTGCTACACGAACTTCCTGTCCGATATTTTCTTCTCTTAATTCACCGCAAGTTACGGTGCGATACTGATTAGCCTTTATCATATATCTACAGTCCCTTTCACTGATATTGTGCTAAATTGCCTATTCTTTTGTATTATACCACAATTTGCCTTAGCAATCAATATTTTCAATGATTTTTATTTAATTTTTAGTGTATTTTTTTATTCAACACTCTTTAAGCTTTCTACCATATTCACCTTTTTAATCTTAAATCCCATTACAAAGTTGACAAGCAACGCAAATGCAAGGGTAAGCAATGCGGCGAAAATGAATGATGTAGGCAAAATTTCTCTGCCAAACATTACATTGTCAACCTCAACAGTCTGAATTATAAAGCCCGTTAGGAAAATACCCATAACAAGACCTGATACTATACCGCCAAGTGTGAGTACAATGTTTTCTTTGTAAATAACGCTTGATGTTTCCTTACTGTAGAAGCCAAGCACCTTAAATGTAGCAATCTCTCTCACTCGCTCAGCAATGTTGATATTTGTAAGGTTGTACAGCACCACAAAAGCAAGTGCCGCTGCACAAATAATCATTACAAGCACAACCATATTCAGTGAGTTGAGCATATCTTCAATTTCATCAATGCCCGATGAAAGGTATGTTACACCTGCTATTTTATCATTTTGAAGCATTTTTTCACCGAATTTGTTTTGTTCATCAGGATTATTGAGCACTACCTGAGCCATATTGTACTCAGGCTCTTTGCAGAATTTTTCTGCATAAAGCTTTGGTGAAATGTAAACATAGTTCTTAATATACTGCTCAAAAACTCCGCCTACTGTAAGCTCGGCCGTTTTATCATCAACAGTAACGCTGATTGTATCTCCTGCTTTTACAGATAATTCTTTTGCCATCTTTTCATTAATCATAACCGAATCATCGGTAATGTC
>NZ_JBGVJL010000085.1:0-2174 GCF_045129435.1 Ruminococcus sp.
CGCCCTCAAGGCCAAATGAAATTACATTTGAAGTTGGGAGGTCAATAGCTGTCTTTTCGCCTGTTACTGTGTCAAGTTCATACTTGAGGAGATAATCAGAAACCTTAACAACCTTTTTGCCGTCAATCTCAGTAGGAATGTTCTCTCTGATTTCAGCCATAATGTTGTTCATTTTCTCCATACCTGCCGCACCCTCAAATTCAAATGCTGATGTATGGTTGAGATAGTAACCGTATTCCTCATAAAGTGAGTCAATAACCTGTGCAAGTGACTTGCCCTGTTTCTTATAGTAAGCCGCCATTTCGCAAACGAGCATTGAAGCAACCACTGCGTCCTTATCACGAACATAAGTACCTGCAAGGTAGCCATAGCTTTCTTCAAAGCCAAATACATATCTGTTCTCTTCGCCCTTTTTCTCAAGGTTAAGGATAACTTCGCCGATGTACTTAAAGCCTGTAAGTACATTTTTAAGCTCACAGCCGTACTTTTCGCAAAGCTTGTTGATAAGCTTTGTTGTAACGATTGTCTTAACCAAAACAGGCTTCTCAGGAAGTGTGCCGTTTGCCTTGCGTGAAGAAAGGATATAGTCTGTAAGCATAATGCCGTCTTCATTACCTGAAATAAGGCGATAGCTGCCGTCATAATCCTTTACAGCAATACCAACTCTGTCAGCATCAGGGTCTGTAGCAAGGAGAAGGTCAGGCTGAACCTTTTCGCAAAGCTCAATGCCTTTCTGGAGTGCCTCTTTGATTTCAGGGTTAGGGTATGGGCAAGTAGTAAAGTTGCCGTCAGGAAGCTCCTGCTCAGGAACAACTGTAATTTCCTCAACACCGATTTTCTTTAATACTTTTCTTACAAGCTTGTTGCCTGTACCGTTGAGTGGAGTGTAAACAACCTTTAAGCCTGCACCCTCGCAAACGCCTGGATTTACCTGCTGCTCCATAACCTTTTCAAGGTATGTGTCATATACATCATCTGAAACATACTCAATAAGACCGCTCTTAACAGACTCGTCAAGGTCAGCAATCTTAACATCCTTGAACATATCAAGCTTGCAAATCTCATCATATACAATACCTGCGGCAACATCTGTCATCTGACAGCCGTCCTCGCCGTAAGCCTTGTAGCCGTTGTATTTAGCAGGGTTGTGGCTTGCTGTAACCATAATACCTGCCTGACATTTAAAGTAACGAACAAGGTAA
Organism: Ruminococcus sp.; assembly: GCF_045129435.1. Taxonomy (GTDB): domain Bacteria; phylum Bacillota; class Clostridia; order Oscillospirales; family Acutalibacteraceae; genus Ruminococcoides. The sequence goes on from NZ_JBGVJL010000085.1 coordinate 1,203, forward strand.
GAAAGTACAGGTGTTGGCTGTAACTCAGATGTAATATACACCTTAATGCCATTTCCGGCAAGAACTCTTGCAGCCTCAATCATAAAGAGGTCAGCCTTAATTCTGCTGTCGTGAGAAATAGCAACAGAGCCTTTGCCGTACTTCTGAAGAATGTAGTTTGCAAGTCCCTGTGTAGCCTGACGAACAACATAAATGTTCATTCTGTTAGTACCTGCACCGATTACACCTCTAAGACCTGCTGTGCCGAATGTGAGTGCTGTGTAGAAACGATCATAAATTTCGTCCTCGTTTCCCTTAATGCTCTCAAGCTCTGCAATAAGGTCTGCATCCTCAGTTGCATTTTCTAACCATTCATTGTAAAGTTTCATAAAATCCATAAATAACCCCCGAGATATACATTCACCGCATAAAATGCGTGTGAAAATGGTATAAATTTATTTATTTCAAAAATTTTGCAATATTTAGTATAGCATAAATACTATGTAAATTCAAGTATATTATTTTAAACTAACTCTTTTTTACATTCCTGTATTTTTAGTCATATATTATTTTATATTCATAGCAGAATTAAAATAATCATAATTTTATAGCAATAATTTATTTCACAGTCACTTTTTTACACGATTTTTTGGTTTTAGTCTGTTTTTTACAAATTCTTTAATTTGTTTGTAAACAAACTCAATGCCGAAAGCAATCAGATTAATTACCGCCGATGAAAGCAATGCACTTACAAACACACACAGCATCATAAGCGGCATAAAAGCAAATCTTGTGTAAAAATCAGGTGTGTTTTTATTGAGTATTTCGTAATAATAAATTGAATCGAAAATAAATGATAAAAGGTAAGTGCCAAGCACCAAGTCCGAAATCTTCCACAGTGCAAACTTCACCTTTACATTAATATTCTCAAGCCTTAAGTTCTTAATAATAAGGAAAAGTAAAATCGACATAACATAAGGCTCAACACCGCTC
>NZ_JBGVJL010000086.1:0-8100 GCF_045129435.1 Ruminococcus sp.
CGCACTCAGGGCAGAGCGGAGTATCTATAATAATAGTATCCTCGTTTAGCACCTCATTGTTCTGCTTTTCAATGCCAAAATAAACTCTCTCGTTGTCCTTTGCAAGTCTTGCACTTACAAGGTCGTCGGCATTCAGCACAAGCTTTGTTTGCTTTGGAATGTGCTTGTCGAGAATATCAAAGATAAATTCAGAGTGAGCGTTACGCTTGTATGAATCTCTGAAAAGGTTTGTGCAGAGAAGATATGTAGGGTGAACATACGGATAAATAAGTCTTGAACTGCGTTCGTCAAGCTCAAGCACAGCAAGGTCTTTTACAGTCTTGCCCCTTAAATTCACCGCTGAAATCAAAGTAGTAGCCACACCGCCAAGAATATTACTGCCTGCTCTGTTGTTGACAGGTGAATAGCCGTTGTCTGCCAAAATATCGTTAATCATATTTGCGGTTGTTGTCTTGCCGTTTGTGCCTGTAATGCCGATAATTGTCTTTGGCTTGTCCATTCTGCCAAGGAAGTCAGGGCAGATTTTCATAGCAAGCACACCCGGCATATGAGTGCCGTTGCGGTGCATTACAGATAGTGCTACCGAGGCAAGCTTTGAAGCGTATAAAGCTACAAAAAATCGAATACCTTTCATCTAAAAAGCTCCTTTAATTACCATTATAAATTCTATTATAGCAAATTGCGTGGCATAGTTCAAGCTTACGACTATATAAATCATACAAATTTAGTGTGAGATTTTTATTAGTTTTACCATAACAATAATTAGGAATACAAAAGCGTACAAAATCTTTGACTTTTTGCAGAAAATATGGTATGTTATGTATAGTATGAATTAACAATATATACAGCACTAAGCTGTAAAGATATGGATATTTTTTATAAAAAAGGCGGTAAATTTTATGGCAGAAATAAGCTTGCTTAATCCGCAAAATTCAAAGGCGGTTTTTAAAAGTCTGACTAAAGAAAGCATAAACGACCTCTCGCTTGACTTCATTTGCAAGGCACTTTCAAAGAGCGAGTACGAGCAAAATGTTATAATGAAAATTATGACAGAGATTACAGATGATGCGGAAACCGTAAAATACAGGGGAGATGTGTTTGATGATTTCTTGCGATTTCCAAAGCTGAGGGACTCACTCTCCGAACTGCTTGAGGAATTAAACGATTTAAAGGACATATCACGATTTCAAAAGGATACCGAGGCTTCTTCGCTTTGGAAGCTCATAAACCGTCTGCGTGAAATTGACGGCTATGTAAATTGCATAACAAAGATTAAGGAGTGTCTTGAGAGCCTTGACATCAGGTCTGAGGGACTTTTAACCCTTAAAAAAGAGGTTACCGACATTTACCAAAACAGCGGTTTTCCTCAGCTTAAAGCCGACATAAACGAAACCTTTAAAAAGGTGCAGAGGGTAAAGAGTGTGACAATCGGCGTGAACCTTGATGACCTGTTAAGACCTAAGAACGCAGGTATTCTCTCACTTAATGACAAGGCTTTTACCTCGTCGGGACTAATGCAGCACTTTATGAAGTTTACGAATAACGGTGATGAAATTCACTTTGGTACGGATATTTCCGACATTAAAAAATTCCACCCGTCAAGTCCGAAATTTAAGGAGAATGACATCGGCATCGGCAAGCTTGACGCTGTGCCTACAAACGGAAATCCAAATGTCACCACAAGCGGACTTACAGGTGCAGACCCACTCTCCGACAGCCTGAAAAAAGCCGTCACCGACATTATGCGTAAGACTGTGCGTGACATTCAGAGCGTGCTGACAAAGTATGTGAACATCAGCGGATACACCCTCTCAGCCCTTATGCCCGAGATTGTTTTCTATATCAGGTGGGCGGAACTTGTCGAGAAAATCAGGGCAAAGGGACTCTCAATGTGCAAGCCTGAAATCTTGCCCTCAGACAGCAGAGAAATCTTTGCAAGGGGTGTGTATAACCTCAAGCTTGGCATTAAGCGTGTGAACGGTGAGGAGTTCAATATAATAGCAAATAACATTGACTTTGATGACGAGTCGGGCAGAATTTACATTCTCACAGGCCCTAACAGAGGCGGTAAAACCACCTTTACACAGGCAGTGGGACTTGCCGTATTACTTGCCCAAAACGGCATTTATGCACCATGCACTGAGTTTAAACTAAGCCCCTGCGACAATATCTTCACCCATTTTCCGGCTGATGAAAACGAGACCGTTGACCTCGGCAGACTGGGCGAGGAGAGCAAAAGACTTGCCGAGATTTTTGACATTGCCACCGAGCACAGTATGCTTTTGCTCAACGAAAGCCTTGCTACAACCAATGTTTCCGAGGGTTTGTTCATTGCAAAAGATGTAGTGCGGGCTATGCGATACCTCGGTGTGCGTTCGGTGTTCAATACCCATATGCACGACCTCGCCAAAAACCTTGACGAGATGAACACCCAAACCGAGGGCAAGAGCATTGTGCAAAGCCTTGTAACGGGTGTTGACCATGGAGAACGCTCGTTCAGAGTGTATATTTCTCCGCCACAGGGAAGCAGCTATGCAAGGGATATTGCCAAGAAATACGGCGTTACCTTTGAACAGATAAAAACAAATATTGACAAAAATTAAGGAGTTAATTATGAAAAAGAAATTATTATGTTTAGCACTTACGGCAGTGCTTATGACAGTCACAATTTTTGCCACAGCCTTGTCTGCCGCTGCTGTTGAGGGTGCGGTAAGTCAGCACTATGACGGTGAAATCAAGGGTGAGGGTCAGGTGATTGAGTACAAATTCGGTATCGGCATTGCAGGTGATTTTGAGTTCTCGGTGTCGGGTGGTTTGCAGAAGTACGGCATTAGTTTTTCTGACGCAATGGGCAATACCTATGTGAACGAAAGCTGTCATAACGGCAGTTTTAACGAAAAACTCTACATTTCCGCAGGCACCTACTCAATAAAAATCTCTGCCTTTGAAAAGGTAACAGGCAAGTACAGCCTCGACTTTACATTCACACCGTTCTATGAGTCATTCCCCGAGGATGAGGGCGGTTCAAACAACACACTTCAAACCGCCAATAAAGCCGACACAGAAACAATCTACAAGGGACTTCTCACAGAAACCGACACAGTAGATATTTTTAAGTATCAGTTTGACAAAAGGGCAATGCTTGCCATAGACGCTTCATCACATATGGACAGCGTAAATGTTTATGTTCTTACCGAAAGCGGTGAGGTAATCAGCAGCAGTACAATAAAAAAGGACAAAAAGCATACCTTTGTAATTCCTGTTGCCAAGGGCGGTACATACTATGTGGCATTCGTCAGCGACAACTGCACAGGCAGCTATGAGCTTGACACAACAAAGGCGGTTTGCGGTGATTTTAACAATGACGGCAAAATTGATGTAAATGATGTAACGGTTTTGCAGATGTTCATTTCAGGCGACTATAAATTCTCGGATTTAAAAGTCCTCTCAGCCGACCTCAACGGTGACGGAGTTGTAATGGTAACAGATGTTACCTACCTGCAGGTTTGCGTAGCAGACGGTATGGAAAGCGTGTGAGTGAAACAGAACCAAAAGTAAATATCAGGAAATTCACAGCAGTTGCTTTTAGGGCGACTGCTGTTGATTTTTATATACAATTAAGATACAATACCGGTGTATAATGTGTGCATACATTGGGAGGGTGCTTTATGATAAGAATTTTAATTGTGGAGGACGAAAAGAGTATTTCCGACCTTATAAAAATAAATCTTACAGACGCAGGGTACAGCTGCTTTTGTGCATTTGACGGCAACGAGGCGGCTGATATGCTTGAGAGCGAAAGCTTTGACTTGGTTTTGCTCGATATTATGCTGCCAAAAATAAACGGTTATGAGCTTATGGAGTACATAAGACCGATGGAAATTCCTGTGATTTTCATTTCGGCAAAATCGGAAACCTATGACAAGGTTAGAGGACTAAAGCTCGGTGCGGAGGATTACCTTACAAAGCCGTTTGAAATAATAGAACTGCTTGCCAGAGTGGAAACCGTGCTGAGAAGATACAACAAAAACCTGTCTGTACTCACAGAAGACGATGTTGTGATAGATATTAATTCGCATACCGTAAAGAAAAACGGTGAACTTATTCCGCTTACCGTTAAGGAGTTTGATTTACTTTTATTGCTTGTACAGAATAAAAACATTGCCCTTTTCCGTGAAAAAATATTTGAACGGGTGTGGCACGAGTCATACATAGGCGACAGCAGAACCATAGATTTGCACATTCAAAGGCTTAGGAAAAAGCTTGGCTGGGAAAAGAAAATTGTAGCTGTGTATAAAATAGGCTATCGTTTGGAGGGTTGATGATGTCGGTATTTCTGAAAATATTTTTAAGCGTAATTACCGTAACTGTGCTGAGCTTTTCGGTATGCGGTCACACAATTATCGGTTTGGAGTTTCACAGCAATCTTCAAAATGAATTTGAAAATTCAAAATCCGAGAGTATCACTCTGCGAAACGCACTTGCGACTGCTGTGTACAATCAACCGCACAATGGCGAAATTTCTCTTTCGGGTTTGAAAAAGGTGGCAAATAATATTAAGATTTCCACAGCCTCGGGAGATTTGCAGTTTGCGGTGAGTGATGAAGATTATAACTTAATCAGCAAGAATACAAATGTTTTGCCTGATGATACCGCACCGAAAAATCTTGAAAACGAAACGCAATACAGCTCGGTTTGTGCAGACGAAAATCACTATTATGCGGTTACAACGGTAAAAACAGCTATTGACGGCAGGATAGTGTATTTGCAGAATTATTTCGATATTACAGGCGTATTTGAGCAGAAAAACAGGCTTTATTTTATTTTGCAAATACTTTTGCCCGCTCTTGCGGTTGTGATTGGCGGTGTGATTTTTGTGTTTTCAAAGCTGATTACCACCCCGATAAAAAAGCTTTCGTCGGCGGAAATGGAGTTTGCAAAGGGCGATTTTTCAAAGCGTGTTAAAATAAAGGGCAGTGACGAGGTGAGCAGACTTTCCGAGAATTTCAACTTTATGGCGGATAAAATCGAAGAAAATATAACCGAGCTTAAAGATGCCGTAAAAAGGCAGGAGGATTTTTCGGGCAACTTTGCCCACGAGCTTAAAACACCGCTGACTTCGATTATCGGCTATTCCGATATGCTTCGCTCAAAAAAGCTGAGTCAGGAGGAGCAGTTTTGCTATGCCGATTATATTTTCAAAGAGGGCAAAAGGCTTGAGTCGCTCTCAAAAAAGCTTATGGATATGATGGTGCTTAAAAACGAAAAATCAGACCTCAATCCGGTAAGCACAAAGTATCTTGCAGAGAGTGTGGGCGACTCTGTTCAGCCTTTGCTTGCCGAGGACAATATAAATCTGCTCATAAATGTTGATGACTGCATTGTAAGCCTTGACTCTGACCTTATAAAAACGGTGCTGATAAATCTTATTGACAATGCAAGAAAGGCAAGCAAAAGCGGAGATACCGTTGAGCTTGCCGGCAGCTCAACCTATGAGGGATATTTGTTTGAGGTCAAAGATTACGGTACAGGAATAAGTGAAGAGGATTTGCCGAGAGTGACAGAGGAGTTTTATATGGCAGACAAATCAAGGGCAAGAAAGCAGGGCGGTGCAGGTATGGGACTTGCCCTCTGCAAAAAAATCGCAGAAATGCACGGCGGAGAGTTAAAGGTTCACAGCAAGCAAAACGAGGGAACAAGAGTAGAATTTTTGATAAGGGAGGAGAGCAAATGAAAGCAAGAAATATAATAATAATCGGTTTGTCCTGCCTTGTGATAGTTGCCTGCCTTGCGTCACCCTTTGCGGTATCGCAGTTTCAGAATGTATCTGCCCTTAGCTACAGTGAGGAAAATACAATCTCACCGATTAGCATTTCAAAAAAGACTCTGACAAATGCCCAAAAGTTTAAGCTGTATGCCGACTCCACAAACGACACTTCGGCTGTAACTGTGACCTCTGTAGGCAGAGAAAGTGCATTGCTTGACAGTGACACCATTGAACAGGCTTTTTATGAGCAAATGGAAAAGATTGATAAAATTAATGGACTTAATATGATTTATGAAAAAAACTCGTCTGATTATAAGCTGTGCAATCCTGAAATTTTTGCTTACAGTTCTGACCCCTCAAGTTATGCGATTTTTTGGATAGTAAGCCTTGAAACCAAGAATTACACTTATAGCTTTGTTATGGACGATGAAACTAAAATGCTGTACAATCTGTCGATTTATTCCAATAATTCAAAGGCTTTGTTTGATAAAAATACAGAGAATTTAGCAGACAGATTTGGCAAGGGCATATGCGCATACATAGGTGCAGACAAAATAAACTATGTTGAGCCGTATAATGATACGGAGTTTATAATAAACTATGCGTTTGACGACAAGTCGGAAATTGATTGCTATGTAACCTTGTCTGCTGATTTTACGGAGCTGAGCGTATTGTTTACTGACAGCATTTACTCGGAAAAAAGTGACATTGAGTTTGACAGCTGAGAAATTATACAATTAAAATACATCTATGAGGAAAATAAGCCGTATTTGTTTGCTAAGATATAAGCAACAAATTTAACGGCTTATTTTTGGATGTGATAATATGAAAAGGCAAAAAAATAATACTGTTCGCATTGCGTTTGCAGTTGTGCTTGCGTTCTGGCTGATATTTATAATTGTGATTATAGGAGTGGTGAAGTCGCTTGTTGGCGTAAGCTTTGCAGAGAATTACATCTCAGACAACGGCAGACAAATTCTAATAAAAAATGTACCGTATGTAAGTCAGGAACATATTTTGCCAACAGGCTGTGAGTCAGCCTGTGCGGTAATGGTTTTGCAATATTACGGATTTGATATTAGTCTGGTTGATTTTTCAGAAAATTACCTTGATAAGCAAGAGGTTTATTATGCTGATGACGGCAAGCTGCATGGCCCGTCACCTTACGAAGCTTTTGCAGGAAGTCCCGATGATTTGCAAAGCTACGGCTGTTATGCACCGGTTATAGCAAAGGCTGTGAATAAGGCAGTAAATGATACTGATTACAATTGTTTGATTACAAGCGGAGAAAGCCTTGAACAGCTTGTAGATGAGTATGTGTCAGAAAATATTCCTGTGCTTGTGTGGGTCACTATAAATATGTGCGAACCAAATGTGGGAGATAGCTGGTATATGCAAAACGGCGAAATGTTTGTTTGGCAGGCGGGTGAGCATTGTATGGTGCTTATCGGATCTGATGATAACGGCTATTTTTTGCTTGATCCATACAAAACTAACGGCATTGTGTATTACGATAAATCACTTACCCAAACTCGTTATGCTCAGATGAGCAGTCAGTCTGTGGTGCTTTTGGAAAATTAATTGAATGTTGAGCTGTTTAATAAATTTAAGGTTGCCAATGTATTAATATTATTAAAAGGCAAAAAAGCTGAGCAAAATTTTTGTCCAAGCAGTAAGCACAGCAAATTTTATTTTGTTTTTTCTGTTTGGGTAAATTATGGTTTAGCAGAAAGTTTCGGATAAATAATATAAAATTTAGGTCGAGCCTTTTTAAAGGCTCGTGGGTTTGGGCAACGCCCAAGAAAAGTTGTTTCTATTGCAAATTTCCAGGCACAAACAGCAACGCTGTTTGTTTGCTAAAGCAAAGTTTGATAAAACAGGCGACAGCCTTTTATAAAAGAAATAATTAATTTTTTCATTATATAACGAATGGCTTTTCTTGTTGCTGTCGCAATCATAAGGCTTTCGCCATTGTGTCCAAGCCACCAAACAGCAAGCTGTTTGGCTATCAAAAAATTGCGTTAGCTTAAAGTATTTGTGGGCTTTGCCCACACCCACAACCTTTGAAAAAGGTTGACCAAATTTTTTTGTCCGAGTATAAAGTCAGTGATAATTCAAAGAAAAGTTCCCGACCGTGAAAAGCATATTACCCACACATTTAAAACAGAACCCAAATATTTTGCAAACTAAAAGAAAAATTTATCACAATTTTTTCCAAAACAAAAAACCGCACCTAAGTGCGGTTTGGAGCTGGTGACGGGGCTCGAACCTGCGACCTGTTCATTACGAATGAACTGCACTACCAACTGTGCTACACCAGCATTATCTTAATT
>NZ_JBGVJL010000087.1:0-22057 GCF_045129435.1 Ruminococcus sp.
TCTGTTTTGTCAATTAGCAAAATAGCTAATTTTGCTACCGGCGTTTTGTGCAAATATTTGTTTTATAATTTTCTTATTTTATACGGGGTAACTGTCACAACTTTTCTTAAGTTGTTGGCATTGTGTGGGCGAAGCCCACAATACTTTAGCTTACGCAAAATTTTGATAGCCAAACAGTTTGCTGTTTGGCGGCTTGAACAAATAGGCGAAAGCCTTTGCGAGAGCAACAAAGGAAATACACTTCATCTTTCATAGTCAACGCAATGCGTTGACTATGTTTTTAACATTTCTAATTATAATGGCTGTCGCCTGTTTTAACAAACTGAGCCTTAGCACGCAAACAGCGTGACTGTTTGCGTCTGATAAATTGTTATATCGGAAGATTTTTATGGGCTCTGCCCAAACCCGCAAGCCTTTAAAAAGGCTTGACCTAAATTTTTTATTTTAATGTTTCACGTGAAACATTTTATCTGTTTAACAATAAAAAATCTAAGAAAAATTACAATTATTCTATAAATACCCTTTTAAATATGATTTATTAGTGGTATAATGTATTACAGATTGATAAAACACGCATTATTTTACGGTAAAGGTGATATTTTGGCAAAAATTATTTCAATTTCCAACCAGAAAGGTGGTGTGGGCAAGACCACCACAGCAGTTAATCTTGCTGCTTGTTTGGGTGCTTTAGGCAAAAAAACTTTGCTCGTTGACGCAGATCCACAGGGCAATGCTACAAGTGGTGTGGCTATCGACAAGCGAAAGGTCACAGCATCAACCTATGAAATTTTGGTTGAGGGTGCAAAGGCTGAGAGCTGTATTATCACAACTCCTTATGAAAATCTGCACATTCTTCCGTCAAGCCTTGACCTTGCTGCGGCAGAACTTGAGATTTCCGACAAAAAGGGAAGAGAGTCAATTCTCAAAAATGCTCTATTGCCAATCAAGCAATACTATGATTACATCATTATAGACTGCCCACCGTCACTCGGACTTATCACAACAAACGCTCTTACTGCGTCCGACACATTTTTAGTGCCGATTCAATGCGAATATTACGCACTTGAGGGCTTAACTCAGCTTATGAGCACAGTAAGGCGAATTAAAAGACAGTACAACAACACGATTGACATTGAAGGCGTACTGCTCACAATGTATGATGGCAGGCTTAATCTTACTCAGCAGGTTGTTGAGGAGGTAAAAAAGTTTTTCCCTCGCAAGGTATTTAAAACTGTTATTCCTCGAGGTGTGCGACTATCAGAAGCACCAAGCTTTGGTATGCCTGTAATTTACTATGATAAAAATTGCAAGGGAAGTATTACATACACAGAGCTTGCAAAAGAAATTATTGCAAAGGAGAGAAGCTATGAGTAAAAAGTTTGGCGGACTCGGCAAAGGTCTTGATATGATTTTTGCAGAGAATGAAACCGAGGACAGCAATAACTCAGTAATGCTTAAAATTTCAGAGATTGAGCCAAATCGCTCACAGCCTCGTAAGGATTTTGATGAAAACGCTCTCTCAGACCTTGCACAGAGTATTTCTCAGCACGGACTTTTACAGCCTTTGCTTGTTCGTCCGTTGCCAATCGGCGGTTATCAAATTGTAGCGGGTGAGAGAAGATACCGTGCTTGCAGAATGGCGGGCTTAACCGAAGTGCCGGCAACAATCAGAGAGCTTACAGACACCGAAGCAATGGAACTTGCTCTTATTGAAAACCTACAGAGAGAAGACCTCACCCCGATTGAAGAGGCACAGGGCTACAAGGCACTTATAGACGAGCATGGCTTTTCGCAGGAAGAAGTGGCTACATCGGTTGGCAAATCAAGACCGGCAATCGCAAATTCACTTAGAATTTTAAAACTGCCGGACAGCGTTCTTGATTATGTTAAGCAAGACAAAATCTCAGCCGGTCACGCAAGGGCATTGCTTATGCTTGACAGCGAAGAAGATATGCTTGAGCTTGCCGAGTTAATTTATAAAAAGGATTTATCGGTAAGACAGGCAGAAAAGCTTGCAAAGAAAAAGCCCGAAACAGACGAAGAAGTTCAGCCGGAACGTAAACCGAGCTTTTACAGTATGGTAGAGCTTGCTCTAAACGAAAGCCTTGGCCGTAAAATCAAAGTAAATAAAAATAAAGGCAAACAGGGCGGAGTTCTTCAAATTGAATTTTATTCCGATGAAGAGCTTACCGAGCTTTCAAATAAGTTAAAATAAGATATTTCAATTTGCCGCAAGGCACATTTAAAATATAATGAGAGGAAATTTAAAATGATTGATATTAAATTTTTAAGAGAAAACCCAGAGGCAGTAAAGCAGAACATCAGAAACAAGTTTCAGGACAGCAAGCTTGAGCTTGTTGACAAGGTAATTGAGCTTGATGCCGAGAGCAGAGCAGTAAAGGCTCAGGCAGATGAACTTCGTGCCAACAGAAACAAGATTTCTAAGCAGATTGGTGCATTGATGGCACAGGGCAAGAAAGAAGAGGGTATGGCTCTCAAGGAAGAAGTTACCCGTCAGGCTGAGCAGCTTGCAGAGCTTGAAAAGAAGGAAGAGGAGCTTTCAGCAAAGGTTACCGAGATTATGATGGTTATTCCACAGATGATTGACCCATCAGTTCCAATCGGTAAGGATGACAGCGAAAATGTTGAAATCGAGCGTTTTGGCGAGCCTGTTGTGCCTGATTTTGAAATTCCATATCACACAGACATTATGGAAAAACTCAATGGTATTGACCTTGACTCTGCAAGAAAGGTAGCAGGCAACGGCTTCTACTATCTTATGGGCGACATCGCAAGACTTCACAGTGCAGTTATTGCATATGCAAGAGATTTTATGATTGACAGAGGTTTCACATATTGCGTACCTCCGTTTATGATTAGAAGTAATGTTGTTACAGGCGTTATGAGCTTTGCAGAAATGGACGCTATGATGTACAAGATTGAGGGCGAGGATCTTTATCTTATCGGTACAAGTGAGCACTCAATGATTGGTAAGTTTATTGACACAATTAATAAGGAAGAAAATCTCCCATACACACTCACAAGCTATTCACCATGTTTCCGTAAGGAAAAGGGTGCTCATGGCATTGAGGAGCGTGGTGTTTATAGAATTCACCAGTTTGAGAAGCAGGAAATGATCGTAGTATGTAAGCCTGAGGACAGCAAAATGTGGTTTGATAAGCTTTGGCAGAACACAGTAGACCTTTTCCGTTCAATGGATATTCCGGTTCGTACACTTGAGTGTTGCTCAGGCGACCTTGCAGACTTAAAGGTTCGTTCACTTGATGTTGAGGCTTGGTCACCTCGTCAGAAGAAGTATTTTGAGGTTGGTTCATGTTCAAACCTCGGTGACGCACAGGCTCGCCGTCTTAAAATCAGAGTTACAGGTGAGAACGGCAAATACTTTGCTCATACACTTAATAATACCGTTGTTGCTCCTCCAAGAATGTTAATTGCATTCCTTGAGAATAACCTCAATGAGGACGGCTCAATTAATATCCCGGTTGCACTCAGACCATATATGGGCGGTAAGGAAAAGATTGAAGTTCCTGCAAAATAATTGCTCAGATGTTTATTAGTCATTGGTGTAAATATTGATTGCTACACAATAAGTTTATCAATAATAAAATTTGGTCAACCTTTTTCAAAGGTTGTGGGTGTGGGCAAAGCCCACAAAACTTTTATTTTACACAAAATTATGATAGCAAAACAGCTTGCTGTTTTGCGACTTAAACATAATGGCAAAAGCCTTTTAATTGGCGATAGCACTGCAAAAGTTGTATTACTTTATTAATGAAATATTTTTTTAAATGGCTGTCGCCTGTTTTAACAAACTTTTTGCTTTGGCACACAAACAGCAACGCTGTTTGTGCCTGAAAATTTGCAATAAAATAACTTTTCTTGGGCGTTGCCCAAACCCACGAGCCTTTAAAAAGGCTCGACCTAAATTTTAATATTAAGCTTTTGCGTTAGCAACCCAGAATAATATTATTATCCAATATAAAAATTAAAAGTTATTTATAACAAGGGAAGTCGCAAGGCTTCCCTTTTGAGGTATTATGAACAGAGAACAACTGATTGAATACATTGAAACCACATACGGCGTAAAGGGTGACAACCCATGGCAAAAAGATCCTGACTCAACAGTATTTCGCCACATTGGCAACAAAAAATGGTTTGCACTTGTGATGACAATTAAAAAATCAAGTCTTGGTCTAAACAACCCAGAACTAATAGACATAGTTAATTTAAAGTGTGATAAGTCAATGCTTGGCTCGGCACTTGAGAACAACGGCTTTTATCCGGCTTATCATATGAATAAAGAAAACTGGGTAACTATAGCTCTTGACGGCTCGGCGAATGATAAAAACATAAAATTTTTCCTCGATATTAGCTTTGAACTAACTGCTCCTAAAATTAAATAGTAAAGAAAAACTGCAACCCATAGCGAGTTGCAGTTTTATTTTGCAAATGTTTCACGTGAAACATTTTGATTCTTTTTCAATAGTTGATGGAATTATGGTTTAGCAACGGTCGGAAAACTTTTGCTTAAATTAGCACAGACTTTATACTCGGACATAAAAATTTGGTCAACCTTTTTCAAAGGTTGTAGGTGTGGGCAAAGGCCACAAATACTTTCGGTTTACACAAATTTCCGACAGCCAAACAGCCTGCTGTTTGGTGGCTTGAACACAATAGCGAAAGCTTTATAACTGCGACAGCAACACAAAAGCCATTTTTTATTATTTATTAATGAATTATTTCTTTTTAATGGCTGTCGCCTGTTTTGTTAAACTTTGATTTAGCACACAAACAGCGTTGCTGTTTGTGCCTGAAAATTTGCAATAAACACAACTTTTCTTGGGCTTTGCCCAAACCCACGAGCCTTTAAAAAGGCTCGACCTAAATTTTATATTATTTATCCGAAACTCTCTGGCAAACAATAATTTACCAATATTACCCCAACATTAAAAACAGAGCCAACATTTTTATCGGTTGTTTTTCAAAATGTAATCAATCAGCACAGCTACTCCGTCATTGTCGGAATCGGGTACAATCATCTCGGCATAATCAAGGCATTTTTGTGATGCGTCATCAACAGCCACACCAAAGCCTGCCTCCTCAATCATATCAGCGTCATTGTCAGCGTTACCGCAAGTACACACATTAGCCATATCAATTTTCAGCATTTCGGCAAGGTGCGATAGGGCAGAGGCTTTAGTTGCCGATTTATCCATAAGCTCAATGAAATGCTCGGAAGAAGTTGTAATAAAAATTCCGTCAACCGCATTTTCAAGCATTGTCCATATTTTCCTGCGAGTTTCAGGACAGGTTGAAATGTACTCAATGCTGTCAAGCTCGTGTTTGTGTTCAAAAATAAACTTTCGCATATTTTCAATATGACCATGAGAGGATTTTACATAATCAACATAAGCCTCACTGCATCCGTAAGCTGTAGGATTATCAACATAACGCTTGTCGGTATAGGTGAGTCCATCCACAAAGGCCTCGGAAATTATATCTTCATCCTTCATAACATCAAGAATTTTAAGCACATCATTTACTTTAAGCGTTGCCGAATAAATCTTATTACGGTGCTTATCATAGATAGCTGAGCCGTTTGATGTAATCAGATAGTCAATTCCGTCCATGTTCATAATGTTGCCAGGCATCGAGCCAAGCGGTCTGCCTGTAGCAACGGCAACAATAATTCCGTTTTCAATCGCATTTTCAAGTGCCGACTTAACGGCAGGAGTAAGACTGTTTTTGCTTGTAAGCGTTGTGCCATCAAGGTCAAGTGCAAGTAATTTTATCTTATTCATAGTCACCTCATATATTCTTAGGGCAGAAGTCCTGCATACAACAGCTTTCACATTTCGCATTTCGTGCAGTGCAAACTGCTCGTCCATGCAAAACAAGCCTATGGCAAAAGTCGTTGCTTTCCTCCGGTGGGAGTAAATCACGCAGAGCAAATTCAATCTTTTTCTGGTCTTTCAAATCGTGAAGTCCAAGTCTTTTTGTAATTCTAATGCAATGTGTATCAACCACAACGGCAGGCTTACCAAAAATATCACCGCATACAAGGTTAGCTGTTTTTCTTCCAATGCCGGGCAGCTTTGTGAGATCTTCAATATTATCCGGCACAACACCGCCAAATTCAGAACAAAGCATCTTCGCCATAGCAACAATGTCCTTTGACTTTGTTTTGTAGAGTCCGCAGGACTTTATGTACTCGGCGACCTCCTCGGGTGTGGAGTCTGCAAAGTCCTGAGCGGTTTTGAATCTTTCAAAAAGAGCCGGAGTAACCATATTTACCCTTGCGTCTGTACATTGAGCGGCAAGTCGTGTGGCAATCAAAAGCTGTAACGGGTCTGTATATACAAGGCTGCAAATCGCATCAGGGTATTCAGCCTTGAGCGAATCAACAGCCATTAGGGCAATCTGTTTTTTATCCATAAATATCACCTCATTTAATAGTGTAACACAAAATAATGCCTATTGCAATCGCTTTGAAAAACTGTTAAAATATAGGTAGAAAGGGTGATTTTAAATGTATAAAAACTATGTGTTCGATTTATACGGAACATTGATTGACATAAATACAGATGAGTGGAGCATTGAGCTTTGGGAGAAGATGGCTGTTTATTATGGATATAAGGGTGCTGTCTACACCGCCGAGGAGCTTAACGAAGAGTACGGCAAGCTTGTTGATGCAGAAAAGAAAGCCACTCAGAAAAGACACAAGGACTATAAGGTTATTGATATAAAGATTGATAAGGTTTTCAAAAAGCTTTATAACCAGAAAGGTGTTAAGGCTACAAAGGCTATGGTTGAGCAGACTTGTGCTGTGTTCAGATGCTTTTCCACAAAGTATATCAAGCTTTATGACGGCGTAACCGAATTTCTTGATGCTCTTAAAGCGAACGGTAAAAAGATTTACCTGCTTTCAAATGCTCAGAGAAACTTTACAGCAAATGAAATGGATATGCTCGGTCTTACAAAATACTTTGACGGTATCTGCATAAGCTCTGACGAGGAATGTTCAAAGCCTGATTCACACTACTTTGAAATTCTCTTTGAAAGATACGGACTTGAAAAGAGCGAGTCTGTAATGATTGGCAACGATTACATTTCCGATATTAAAGGTGCAAATGATTTCGGTATTGATTCTCTCTACATTCACCAGAGCATTTCACCAGAGATTGAGGGCGAGTTGCTCAGCAATTACAAGATTATGGACGGCGATGTTCATAAGATGAAAGAGCTTTTGCTCAAGGGAGAATAATATGGTAGGAATTATTTGTGCGATGCAGATTGAAGCAGACGGAATTCTTGCACTTATGGAAAACAAAAAGCAAAGGGAAATTGCTAAAATGACCTTTACAAGCGGCACTCTTAATGGCAAAGAGCTTGTTGTGGTAGTCTGCGGTGTTGGCAAGGTAAACGCTGCAATGTGCAGTTTTGCGTTAATTCAGAATTACGCACCCGATTGCGTAATCAATAGCGGTGTGGCAGGCTCGGTTTCCGAGAAAGTCAGCGTTGGCGATATTGTGGTTGCCACAAATGCCGTTGAACACGATATGAATACAACCGCACTCGGCGACAAGCAGGGCGAAGTGTCTTTCCCGGAGGGTACGGTTATGTATTTTGATTGTGATAAACATATTTGCGAAACTCTTTATAACTCGGCAAAAAAGCTTGAGAACACAAAGGTAGAAAAGGGAACAGTTGCAAGCGGAGATATTTTTATTTCAAAGCGTTCTCAGCGAGTAAATATCGGTAAAACTTTTAATGCACTTGCGTGTGAAATGGAGGGTGCGGCGATTGCTCATATTTGCTCAAGAGCAGGTGTGCCTTGCGGAATTTTAAGAGCAATTTCCGATGACCTCAACGAAAACGAGGGAATGGACTTTGTAAAGTTCTGCGAAATGGCAAGTAAGAAAACAGTTGCCGTTGTAAATGATTTTGTAAATAACATTTGATTCTTAGTCCGATTGTAGTAAAAGCTATGGTCGGACTTTTTATATAAAAAGTTTAGGTCGAGCCTTTTTAAAGGCTCGTGGGTTTGGGCAAAGCCCAAGAATAGTTGTGGCTATTACAATTTATTAGGCACAAACAGCAACGCTGTTTGTGTGCTGAGGCAAAGTTTGACAAAACAGGGGACAGCCTTTTAAAATAAGAAATAATTTATAAATAGAAAAGAATATCATTTCTGTTTTGTGTTGCTGTCGCAATTATATAGCTTTCGCCATTGTGATTAATTCACCAAACAGCAAGCTGTTTAGCTATCAAAGCTTTGCATAAGAGAAAAGTATTGTGGGCTTTGCCCACACCCACAACCTTTGAAAAAGGTTGACCAAATTTTTATGTCCGAGAAGAAAACATAGCAAACTTCAAACCTTTTAACTCCCGACCATTACTAAGTCATTGTCGGGAATAGAAAAATTATTACTTTGCAAACTATCTTCTCGTAATAAAAACTATAATGTATCAACATTACCCCAACATTAAAAATAGAACCAATTTTTGCAAAATATGCCCGACTGCCACAATTCTTATTATTGCATTATTAACTACACAACAAAAAAGTTATCAACATTTTATTAATAGCGTGTTAAAAATTTAATCAGTTTAAAGGAGAAAAAAACTTGTTATTTTATTTGCCGTAACATCACTTTAAATCATAAAAACATTGACTTTTTTGCTGTTTTTATGTAAAATAAAAGGTAGCGTATATATAAAATCTTTAAAAGCAAATGGCATTGAATATATAAAGTTATAAGCCATGAAAGAGGATTGGAGAGAGGAAAAATGCAGCTTTCAGGTGCAGAAATTATTTGTGAATGTTTGTTAGAACAAGGGGTAGATACCGTATTCGGTTATCCGGGCGGTGCGGCTCTTAATACCTATGACGCTCTTTATAAATACAGCGATAAGATTCAGCATATTCTTACCGCACACGAGCAGGGTGCATCTCACGCAGCAGACGGCTACGCAAGAGCAACAGGCAAAACAGGTGTTGTTATCACAACTTCAGGCCCGGGTGCAACAAATATTGTAACAGGCCTTGCAACCGCTAACATCGACAGTATTCCTGTTGTTGCTATCACAGGCAATGTTACTACCGACCAGCTTGGCAGAGATAGCTTTCAGGAGGTTGACATTGTAAATATCGTTAAGCCTATTACAAAGGCAAGCTTCCTTGTAGAAAAGGTTGAAGATCTTGCCGATACTCTCCGCAAGGCTTTTGAAATTGCACAAACAGGCAGAAAAGGCCCTGTACTTGTAGATGTTCCAAAGGATGTTACTGCAAATAAGACTGATTTTGAAGCTGTAAAGCCAAAGGAAATTGAAAGAGTAAGCATTAAAAATCCTGAAACTATCAAGAAAGTTCAGGATATGATCAGAAATGCAAAGCAGCCTATTATTTATGCAGGCGGCGGTATTATAAGTGCAAATGCAACTGAGATTTTCACAAAATTTGCTGAGCTTACCGATATTCCTGTTTGCTGCTCACTTATGGGACTTGGTTGTATTCCTGCCGACCATCCGCTTTGCCTTGGCAATATCGGTATGCACGGCGGATACGAAACCGGTATGGCTACCGATACATGCGATCTTATTATTGCCTGCGGTGCAAGATTTTCAGACAGAGTTGCAGGCGACAGAGATAAGTTTGGTGCTCAGGCTGAAATTGTACAGCTTGAGATTGACGAAAAAGAGATTAATAAAAATGTTAAGGTCAGCGAGTATGTACTTGGCGACCTTGAAAATACACTTGAGGCACTCTGCGACGGTATGGAACAGCAGAATCACGCAGAATGGCTCTCAGTTCTTGCTGAGTGGAAACATTTCCTCGACAATAAAATTCCTGCTGATGACAAATATCCACAGCCAAAGGAAATTCTTGACGCACTTAACGAAATCAAGGCTGACGATGATATTGTAGCAACAGATGTAGGCCAGCATCAGATGTGGGTTGCTCAGTTTAATAAGGCTCAGACACCACGCACATTCCTTACATCAGGCGGTCTTGGTACAATGGGCTTTGGTATGGGTGCAGCAATCGGTGCTCAGATGGCACATCCTGACAAGAGGGTAGTGCTTGTAACAGGTGACGGCAGCTTCCATATGAACTTAAACGAGCTTGTAACAATGAAGTCTTACGACTTGCCTGTAGTAATTCTTGTTATGAACAACACAGTTCTCGGTATGGTTCGCCAGTGGCAGAAGCTTTTTTACGGCAATCGTTTTTCTCAGACAGATCCACACAGAGCAACAGACTTTGTGGCACTTGCAAATGCGTTTGGCATTGACGGTATGAGAATTGATACAAAAGATGAGATTAAGCCTGTACTTGAAAAGGCATTTGCTCTTAATAAGCCGGTGCTTGTTGATTGCAGAATCAGCCCTGACCAGAATGTACTTCCAATGATCCCACCAGGAAAGACAGTAAACGAAATCATCACTGAGATGTAATTATAATCCCGACTTTAACGCAAAGTTTTAGTCGGGTTTTTTATTATTTTTATTACGAGAAGATAGCTTGCAAAATAATAATTATTTTGTTCTCGACAATGACTAAGTAACGGTCGGCAGTTAAAAGGCTTGAGATTGACTATGTTTTTTGCTCGAACAAAAAATTATGGTCTAGCCTTTTTAAAGGCTCGTGGGTTTGGGCAAAGCCCAAGAAAAGTTGTTTCCATTGCAATTTATAAGGCACAAACAGCAACGCTGTTTGTGTGCTAAAGCAAAGTTTGACAAAACAGGCGACAGCCTATTAAAAAGAAATCATTTATTAATAAAGAATAATGGCTTTTTGTGTTGCTACCGCAGTTATAAGGCTTTCGCTATTATGATTAAGCCGCCAAACAGCAAGCTGTTTGACTATCAAAATTTTGTGTTAGATAAAAGATTTGTGGGCTTTGCCCACACCCACAACCTTTGAAAAAGGTTGACCAAATTTTTATGTCCGAGCATAATGTATGTGCTAATTCAAACAAAAATTTCCCGACCGTTACAAACAATAATTTATCAATGTCACCTATACATTAAAAACAGAATTTTTTCACAATTTTTATTTTGTACGGAGTTATTTATGAAAACTACTTACCATGAATTTTATAAAAATTTTAGCTGCATTGCAAACCTTTGTCCCGACAGCTGTTGCAAGGAATGGGATGTGGTGGTTGATGATGACAGCTACATAAAATATAAGAATGCGACCGGCTCTTTTGGCGATAAGCTAAGAAGTGTGATGACTATAGATCAGGACGGTGACCGCATTTTTACTCTTAACAACAACCGTTGTCCGTTCTGGAACAAGGATATGCTTTGTGATATTTATATTAATCTCGGTGAAAACGCACTCTGTGAAACCTGTAAGAGATTTCCTCGTATTCACCTGAATTACTCAAGCTTTGAAGAAAAAATACTTTCCCTCGCTTGTCCCGAGGCACTCCGTCTTATGCTCGCAAAGGGTGCAATGCAAAAGCTTGTTACCGCCGAAAATAACACGGAGGACGAGCCTTGCGACTACGATACATATGTTATTGAACTGTTGCTGAATGTAAGGCAGAAAATTTTTGCTGTGCTAAGCAATGACCGCCTTGGTATATTCGATTGTTTAAATCAGATATACGGACTTTGCCTGAGTGTACAGTCACAGCTTGATGAGTGTAAATACAATGCAGAAGTCGATTTTTCTCAAAATGCTTTTTTGGCAAGCTGTCAAAATACAATTAAACTGTTGCTAAGCCTTGATATAATGACCGATGAATGGCGAAATCTATTGAACAAAGCAAGTAAATATCAGCCGTCAGAGTCAGATAAAAAGGCATTTGAAAGGTACATCAGCAAGTATGAGTACGAGTACAAAAATCTTATGTATTACTATATTTTCCGATACTTTTTAAATAGTATAGACAGCTACGATGTAATGCAATGCTTTGATTTAATGAGCCTTGCGGTGAAATCGGCATATATTTTGCAGTTGTTTTTGTTTGCAAATGGGGGAGAACTCACCCTTAATCAGCGACACAGAGTAATCGGTTTGTATTCTAAAGAGGTAGAACATTCATATGAGAACATAGAGTTTTTAACATCAAATTAATAAAATGTTGAAAACTTTCTCTGTGCTTTTGACTGTTGTTTTTTAATGCAAAAACCATTATAATTAAATTAGAAATCACGCTTACGGAGGTTATTATGGTTTGTAATGAATTTGAAAATTATGTCTGTGTTGACGGTGTGACTGACCTTGATTTAAGGCAGACCCTCGATTGTGGACAGAGCTTTCGTTGGACAGAAAACGCTGACGGTTCTTTTGACGGAATCGCCTTTGCTAAAAAAGTTCGTGTAAAACTTGCAGGAAACAAACTTTATATAGAAAATTCAAACAAGGCAGACTTTGAAAACATCTGGAAATCATATTTTGACTTCGACCTTGACTACGGAAAAATCCGAACAGAAATCAGCAAGATTCACCCCGTTCTTGCCGAAGCCGCACAGTACGCACCGGGCATAAGAATTTTACAGCAAGAGCCGTACGAGGCTCTCTGTACCTTTATAATTTCGCAAAATAATAACATCAAGCGTATTAAGGGCATAGTGCAAAGGCTTTGCGAGTGCTTTGGTGAGGAAATTTCAGAGGGCAATTTTGCTTTTCCTACACCGCAAAAAATGGCAAATCTCACAGCCGATGACCTTGCACCGCTTAGGGCAGGCTTTCGCAACCGTTATCTGATTGATGCCGCACAAAAGGTTAATAGTGGGGAAGTGGATCTTGAAAAATGTCGCACACTTGACTATGAGCAGGCAAGGAAAGAGCTTATGAAAATTACAGGTGTCGGCGTTAAGGTTGCCGACTGCACCTTGCTTTTCGGATTACACAGGATTGAAGCCTTTCCTGTTGATGTGTGGATGAAAAGGGCAATGGCAAAGCTTTTCCCAACAATGACAGCAAACGATTTTGGCGAGTACGCAGGCATTGCACAGCAATATATATTTCACTACAGTAGAATGCACCCGGAATTATTTGAGTAAAATGTAAGTTCTTCGATAGCTGAGGCTAATTACGGTTTGTAACGGTCGGGAGTTAAAAGTTTTGAGATTGTCTACGCTTTCTGCTCGAACAAAAAATTTAGGTCGAGCCTTTTTAAAGGCTCGTGGGTTTGGGCAACGCCCAAGAAAAGTTGTTTTTATTCCAAATGTTCAGGCACAAACAGCGTTGCTGTTTGTGTGCTAAAGCGAAGTTTGACAAAACAGGCGACAGCCTTTAAAAAGTATCATTTTTTAATAATGTGGGCTTTGCCCACACCCACAACCTTTGAAAAAGGTTGACCAAATTTTTATGTCCGAGTATACAATATGTGCTAATTAAAGCAAAAATTTCCCGACCATTAGCAAAACCATAATTTATTAATGCTATCCAAACATTTAAAACTAAAAAAAATTTAACAAAGAAAATGGCAGAATGTACATAAATCCGTTGCGGATATTGTAAATTCTGCCGTTTTTTATTTTTGTATAATAAAATTATGGTAATTGTGATAATTTTGTGATAATATTATAAACAATAGGGTATAAGGCCCTTAGGAAGTTTTGAAAGGAGTAATCTATTAATGAAAAGCACAAAAATGAAGAGAGCATTAAGCGTTCTCCTCACAGCGTGTATGGCAGTTCCAATGGCAACAGTTGCACTTGGCCCTGCAAACGCTGTAACAGTATCAGATGACAGCAGTGTGTCTGCATCATCAACTATTGCAGGTTCACTCGTTGAAAATGACGGCTTCACCTGGGATAACGCTTCGGTTTACTTTCTCCTAACAGACCGTTTCAGAAACGGCAACACATCAAACGACCACTCATACGGCAGAGCTACCGACAAAAACGGTAATCCGCTTGCTGGCTGGGACACTAATCCGGGTACATTCCACGGTGGTGACTTTGCAGGCGTAACTCAGTCAATCGAGGAGGGTTACTTTGATAACCTTGGTATCAACGCAATCTGGATTTCAGCTCCATATGAGCAGATTCACGGTTACTGCGACTCAGGTAAGGGCTTTGCTCATTACTCATACCACGGCTATTATGTTCTTGACTATACCGAAACTGACGCAAACTTCGGTACAGCAGAAGAATTTGAAACACTTGTTGACACAGCTCACGAGCACGGCATCAGAGTTATTATGGATATCGTAATGAACCATGCCGGCTACAACACAGTTAAGGATATGGAGGAGTACAACTTCGGTACTCTCCTTGACGGTGCATCAGATTATAAGTACAAGCTTACAAATGTAAGTGATGTAAACAGCCACATTGATTTTAAATCATCATCAGCCGACTGGGGCAGATGGTGGGGCAACGACTGGATCCGCAGTGGTCTTCCGGGATACACAGAGGGTGCAGGCGATGATTACACAAGAGCTCTCGAAGGTCTTCCTGACTTTAGAACAGAGCAGACAAAGTCTGTTTCAATTCCTCCGCTCCTCAAAACAAAGTGGACACAGGAAGGTACATACGATCAGAAAATTTCAAGATACGGCAGCTCAAACACAGTAACAGGCTACCTTTCATCATGGCTTTCAGACTGGGTAAGAAAGTACGGTGTTGACGGCTTCCGTTGCGACACAGCAAAGCATGTTGAAAACGCTTCTTGGAATCAGCTCAAGACAGCCTGCGTATCTGCTCTTAAAGAGTGGAGAACAAACAACCCTGACAAGGCAGGTGCTGATTGGAAAGAAGATTTCTGGATGACCGGTGAAGCATGGGATCACGGTGTTGGTTATGACGCTTACTACTCACAGGGTGGCTTTGACTCAATGATCAACTTCTCAACCTGCGGCGGCGGTGCTATTGCAAGCGGCTCTGTAGCAAACACATATCAGGGCTATGCAGACCAGATCAACTCAAGAGAAGGCTTCAATGTTCTTTCATTTATTTCATCACACGATGAGGTTCTCACAAGAGGCGATGAAAAGACAATGATTTACAACGGCTCTGCTTTCCTTCTCCTTCCGGGTGCAGTTCAGACATTCTACGGCGATGAGTCAGCTCGTCCGATGTATGAAGGTCTTGCATTTGACGGCAGCGGCGGATCAGGTCACTCACTCAGAAGTGATATGAACTGGAACAGCCTCAACAAGACAGTACTTGCTCATTGGCAGAAGGTTGGTCAGTTCCGTAAAAACCATGTATCAGTTGGTGCAGGCAGCAACACAAAGCTTTCAGCTACAAACGGCGTTGCTTTCGGCAGAACATATAACAAAAACGGTGTTACAGACACAGTTGCAGCAGTTATCGGCTGCAGCAGCAACACAAGCGTAACAGTAGATGTATCTTCACTCTGGAAAGACGGCGATTACATCATCAACGCTTATGACAACTCATCATCAGTTGTATCAGGCGGTAAGGTTACATTCAACAGCGGTGTAAATGGCACAATCCTTATGGAAAATGCTGACGGTCAGCCACTTGTTTCAGTTACAGGTGAAGCACAGTTCTACGGCACAGAGCAGGTTAAGGTTTCTCTTAAGGACTGCGACAGTGCAAAGGTTTCTGTTGACGGCGGTAACAAGTTCATCGTTAAAGATGGTGACACATTCACAATCGGTTCAACAGGCTACAAGAACGATACAATCGAGGTAGCAGTTGAGGCTAAGAACGACAAGGCAAGCACAGAGGCTAAGTTTACATTCCTCAAGCTTGGCGAAAACGGCGAACAGCCTACAAACCCAACAGTAACTACTGTTCCTCCAACAACAGTAAGCCAGACAAGTAAGCTTACAATCAACAGCACATCAGGTGCACCAAATGTTTACGCATGGACAGGTGCAAGCGATGCTCAGCTTGGTGCATGGCCGGGTACACAGGCAAAGGCAGTTTCAGGCAAGGACAATGTATATGAAATTGAAATTCCTGTTCCTGCAAATAAGTCATTCAATGTAGTACTTAACAACGGCAGTGCAAAGTCAGCAGATATCACAGGCCTTTATGACGGTGCGGTTCTTGAAATTCCAAACGGCAACTACACATCAACAAAGACAATCAGTTCAGGTACACAGCAAGGCGGTGGTAGTGACGAACCATATGAGGGTTCAGTATCACTCACAATCGTACCGTTTGATTCATCTTCAAGCTACAATATTTATGCTTGGACAGATACACAGAAGCTTACAGGTGCATGGCCTGGCACAAAGCTTACTGACAAGGACGCAAATGGCAACTATGTTGTTAAGTTTGATAATGTAGAAGCAGTTAATGTTATCATCAACAGCGGCTCAGGTCAGACAGCAGATATTACAGATGTAAAAGACGGTTCAACAATCCAGATTACAGATGCAGGCTGCACAAACTATAAGCTTACAGAAAAGCCAATCGTGCTTTCTCCAATGGAAACACTCAAGAAAGAGGCAAGAGAAGTACTTGCTATGACAGCATCAGACTTCACAGCTTCATCTTGGGCAAATGTTCAGTCAGTAATGACAACAGTAAACGCAACAATCAAGCTTGGCGATGCAGCAGAGGACGAGCAGGTTAAGACATTAACAACAACTCTCCAGAATGCAAAGGCAGCTTTAGTACTCAATGTTCCTACAATCAGCCGTGCAGTTAAGGGCGAAAGCACAATCAGCGGTGTAGCAGCTCCTGACTCAAAGGTTACAGTAACAGTAAACGGCAAGGCTTACACAGCACAGGCAGACGATGTAACAGGTGCATTCACAGTTGCAACAGCTACACTCAACGCTTCTTCTGCACTTACATTCAAGGCAGAGAGAAATAGCGTAGCATCACAGACAGGCTCATACAATATGGCAAGCGGTGACATTACAAGCACAATTATTCCAACAACACCTACACAGCCAACAGAGCCTACAACTTCAACTCAGCCAACAACTGCTACACAGCCTACCACAGCAACTCAGCCTACAACATCTACACAGCCAACACAGGCTACAAAGCTCAATGTAACAGCTACATCTAACTACTTCCCAAGTGCAAAGGTTACTATGGAAAACGGCAAAGAGCTTTGCGTAGAGTATCAGCTCCAGTCATCAATGAAGCTTGTAAATGCTGAGTGGACACTCACTTATGATACTTCAAAGCTTCAGCTTGACACAGCTCGTTCAAACGACTTTATGCCTGAGGTTGCAAACGAAGTTACCAATATAATGGAGAATAAGGGCACAGTAAAGTCTAACTTTACAGACATTTCAAACCTTAAGGACTTCACAACTCAGAAGACATTTGCAAGAGCATACTTCAAGGTTATCGGTACAGGTGACGCAACAGTAGAACTCAAAGTAAATACTCTCAGCGTTGGTTATCTTGACAGCAACTTCAAAATTAACTTTGAGCCGGTTGTAAGAAACGGCGTTAAGCAGAATGTTACTTCAAAGCCCGGTTATGAGAAGTTTACATCAAATGTAAACACAAAGGCATACGAAGACGGTGGCATTGACTTTATTCTTGGTGATGTAACAGGTGACGGCATTGTTGATGTAAACGATGTAACAGCAATCCAGCTTTACCTCACAGAAAATATTAGTTTCACAGATGCACAGAAGTTAGCTGCTGATACAAATCAGGACGGTAAGATTTCTGTACTTGATGTAACAAGAACACAGGAAATGGTAGCCGGATATACAATTAAATAATAATTTAATTTCAGCTTAAACCTTTAATTAATCCGATAAAGCATCGCTCGTAAAGTAAAATTTACGGGCGATGCTGTTTTTGTTGTCATAATTATAAAGCTTTTGCCTTTTGTTTAAGCTACAAAACAAAAAGTTTAGGTCGAGCCATTTAAAAGGCTCGTTGGTTTGGGGAACGCCCAAGAAAAGTTATTTTCTTTTCAAAGTGTCGGGCACAAACAGCAACGCTGTTTGTGTGCTAAAGTAAAGTTTGAAAAAACAGGCGATAGCCTATTAAGAAGGAATAATTTTTAATAAAAAGAACGCTTTTTTTGTGTTGCTGTCGCAATTAAAAAGATTTCACCGTTTTGTTTAAGCTAACAAATAAAAAAGTTTAGGTCGAGCCTTTTTAAAGGCTCGTGGGTTTGGGCAACGCCCAAGAAAGTTGTTTTCTGTTCAAACTGTCGGTCACAAACAGCAACGCTGTTTGTGTGCTAAAGTAAAGTTTGAAAAAACAGGCGACAGCCTTTTAAGAAGAAATAATTTTTAATAAAAAGAACTCTTTTTGTGTTGCTGTCGCAATTATAAGACTTTCGCCATTGTGTTCAAGCCACCAAACAGCAGGCTGTTTGGCTATCAAAGTTTTGCATAATGGAAAAGTATTGTGGGCTTTGCCCACACCCACAACCTTTGAAAAAGGTTGACCAAACTTTTTTGTTCGAGTAAAAGTCTGAGATAATTTAAGCAAAAAAATCCCCGATTACAGTTACAACTATAATCGGGGTTAAAATTATTTTTTTAATATTAATCTGTATCGAGTTTGAGAACTGCCATAAATGCTTCCTGCGGAACTTCAACAGAGCCGAGCTGACGCATACGCTTTTTACCCTCTTTCTGTTTTTCAAGCAGTTTCTTTTTACGGGAAATATCACCGCCGTAGCACTTTGCAAGTACATCCTTACGCATCGCCTTAACGGTTTCTCTGGCAATAATCTTACCGCCAATGCATGCCTGAATCGGTACTTCAAACAGCTGTCTTGGAATTTTCTCCTTGAGCTTTTCAGCCATTTTTCTTGCTCTGCCGTATGCCTTGTCAGCGTGAATGATGAACGAAAGTGCATCGACAACATCACCGTTAAGCATAATATCAAGCTTTACAAGGTTGCTCTTTACATAGTCCTTAAGCTCATAGTCAAATGAAGCATAGCCTCTTGTGCGTGATTTTAGTGTGTCAAAGAAGTCGTAAATAATCTCGGCAAGCGGTAATTCATAGTGCAGGTCAACTCTGTCGGCATCAATGTATTGCATATCAATGAAAATACCTCGTCTGTCCTGACAAAGCTCCATAATGTTGCCGACATACTCCTTTGGTGAGTAAATGTGGGCAGTTGTCATCGGTTCTTCCGCCATTGCTATAAGTGCAGGGTCAGGGTAGTTTGTCGGGTTGTCAATCATCTCAACTGTACCGTCAGTTTTGGTAATTCTGTAAATTACACTCGGTGCAGTTGTAATAAGGTCAAGCTGATATTCACGCTCAAGTCTTTCCTGAATAATCTCCATATGCAGAAGTCCGAGGAATCCGCAGCGATAGCCAAAGCCGAGAGCAACCGAAGTTTCAGGTTCAAACGAAAGTGCTGCATCATTAAGCTGAAGCTTTTCGAGTGCGTCCTTTAGGTCGCCGTATTTTGCACCGTCAACAGGATAGATACCGCAGTAAACCATTGGCTGAGCCTCACGATAACCAGGAAGTGGCTCTTTGGCAGGGTTTGCGGTAAGTGTAACCGTATCACCAACCTTAGCGTCAGCAAGTGTCTTGATTGATGCGGCAATGTAGCCAACCTCACCGGCATAAAGTCCGCTTGTAGATTCCATAGAGGTTGCGTGCATAAGTCCGCACTCCACAACGGTAAAGGTACTGCCCGTAGCCATAAGCTTGAACTCATCGCCCGGGTGAATCTGTCCCTCTTTAAGGCGAACATAAATAATTACGCCCTTGTAGCTGTCGTAATAGCTGTCGAAAATCAAAGCACGAAGCGGAGCGTTGACATCTCCTGTCGGTGCGGGAATATCTGAAACGATTTTCTCAAGCACAGCGTGGATATTAATGCCCTGCTTAGCTGAAATTTTTGGTGCGTCCTCGGCAGGAATACCGATTACATCTTCAATTTCCTCAATAACCCTGTCCGGGTCAGCACTTGGCAGGTCAATTTTGTTGATGACAGGCACTATTTCAAGCCCTCCGTCAACAGCAAGGTAGGTGTTTGCAAGAGTCTGAGCTTCAATACCCTGAGATGCGTCAACAATCAGCACAGCACCCTCACACGCAGCCAAAGAACGAGATACCTCGTAGTTAAAGTCTACATGGCCCGGTGTGTCGATGAGGTTAAAAAGATATTTTTCGCCGTTGTCAGCGTCATAGGTAACTGTAACGGCACGAGCCTTTATTGTAATGCCACGCTCACGCTCAAGCTCCATATCATCAAGCAGCTGAGATTCCATATCTCTTGCAGATACGGAGTTTGTCTGCTCAAGAATACGGTCGGCAAGTGTGCTCTTGCCGTGGTCAATGTGGGCAATTATACTGAAATTTCTTATTTTGTCCTGTGGAAATGACAATTCTATCACCTTTTCGCAGATTTTTTGCAGGATTGCCTGCTGCAAGCCGACAGACTGCAAAGCCTGTCCGGATATATACATATTTATAATAACACATTTTGCACTTATTGGCAATAAAAAAGCTGTCTTTCAAACGAAAAACAGCTTTAATTTTACGCATATTTATATTTTTTACGGTTTGCAATAAAGAAAATCAAACTCACTATGAGTGAGAATATTTCAGCTCCCACAACCGCAAGCCATACACCGTTAAGTCCCAAAATTAACGGGAGAATAAAGATGAATGCAATCTGGAAAACAAGGGTTCGCAAAAATGAGATAACTGCCGAGATAAGACCGTTGTTGAGTGCGGTAAAAAACGCAGATGCAAAAATATTTATTCCGCTAATGATGTACGAAAGCGAGAAAAGACAGATTGCATTGGTTGTCATATCGTGCAATTCCTTGTTGTAGCCGACAAAAATTCCTGCCAATGTAGATGAGAGTAACTCGGCACATGCAGTAAGAATTACAGCGGCAGAACAAATCAAAATAAGGCTTTTTTTGAAAAGACTTTTAAGCTCGTCCGTATTTCCGGCACCGTAGTGGTAGCCGATTATCGGAGCAACGCCAACCGAATAGCCGAGGTAAGTGCCAACAAAAATAAAGCCGACATACATTATAATTCCGTAAGCAACAACGCCGTCATAGCCTGCATATTTTACAAGCTGCAGATTGTAGAGCATATTGACAAGCGACATTGAAATATTTGTCACCATTTCGGAAGAGCCGTTTGCACAGGTTTTTAAAATCGGCTTAATTTCAAACTTTGTTCGCACAAGCTTGAGAGGAGATTTATTTTTGCGTGCAAAGTAAATAATAGGAATCATTGCACCTATTAACTGGCTTATTCCTGTGGCAAGAGCAGCACCAAATACGCCTAATCCAAAAACATAGATAAAAAGGAAGTCAAGCAGCATATTGGTAAGTCCTGCGGCAACCGATACGCCAAGTCCCATTGCAGGTTTTTCGGCAACTACCAGAAAGCTTTGAAAGCAGTTTTGCAGCATAAAGAAGGGGAGAGCAAACAAAAGAGTTCTGCCGTAAACAGAACAAATATTAATCATTTCACCCTCTGCACCCAAAAGTTCTGAAATTTGTCTTATAAACAAAATTCCGACAAATGCAAGAACTATACTCACTAACACGAGAAAGTAAATCAGCATTGAAAAATAGCGGTTTGCAAGCTCTTTTTTGCCTTCACCAATGGTTTTAGAAACCAAGGCACTTCCGCCCGTACCAACCATAAAGCCGACCGAACCGAGCATCATTAGGGCAGGCATAATAAGGTTTACTCCGGCAAATGCCTCACTGCCCACAACATTTGACACAAACAGTCCGTCAACCACACCATATATTGATGTAAAAATCATCATAGAAATGGTGGGAATTGTAAAGCGTATAAGCTTTTTGTAGCTGAAATGCTCTAATAACTGAATCATATTCCACTCCTTAAAATAACTTTTGTTCCCGACAATGACTTAGTAATTGTCGGGATTAATGACTTTGAATTTTGCCTGCCATTCTATTCGGATAAAAAATTTAGGTCCAGCCTTTTTAAAGGCTGGTGGGTTTGGGCAAAGCCCAAGAAAGTTGTTTTCTACGCAAACTGTCGGGCACAAACAGCACGCTGTTTGTGTGCTAAAGCAAATCCTATAAAAACGGGCCACAGCCTTTTTAAATGAAATAAGTTATTAAACACGGAACGGTTATTTGTGATGCAATCGCATAAAAGCTTCCTCTTTTTGTTTAAATACACAAACAGC
>NZ_JBGVJL010000088.1:0-4058 GCF_045129435.1 Ruminococcus sp.
ACTACACATCAATATGGCTTGATAATCTGCGTGACGGCAAAACCCAGATTGTAAACACAAACAAACTTCTGAAAACCTATAACGGCATTACAGGGCTCAAAACAGGAACTACTGATGATGCAGGTTGTTGTATGTCAGCATCGGCTAAAAGGGGAGATATGAGCCTTGTAGCCGTAGTGCTCGGCTGTAATTCGGGCAAAGAAAGATTTTCTGATGCCTCCGCATTGCTTGACTACGGCTTTGCAAATTTCAGCGTAACCAAGCTTTCACTGCCTGAGGATATGCCAAAAACAATAAAAGTAGAAAACGGAATGGTTCAGAATATTGGCGTTGACTGCGATGTAAGTGCAAGCATTGTACTTGATAAAAACAGCAGTTCAAAAATAGTTTCAAAAATTGATTTGCCTGAAAGTGTTGAAGCACCTGTAGCAAAAGGGCAGAGGCTTGGAACGGTTACATACAGCCTTGACGGCAACACCGTAAAAAGCTTTGAAATTACCGCTTTACAGGACGCAGAGAAGATTTCTTTTACCTCAGTTTTCTCTGTTTTATTAAATTCTATAATTTCTTTATAAAATATACAAAATGACCTTGCAAAAAGTCGGGAATTATAGTATAATAAGACAGCAAAGATACTTGTATCGGTTTATACGGTAGTTTTTGTGCCGGTTTTGCGGTATAAAGTACAGTATAATTCCGATAGGGAATTTTGGGGGAATTAATAATGGCTACAAAACTTACAGACAAATATTTAAAAGGCTTCGTAAATGAGCATGAGTATGACGGTGTGGCTGCTGAAGTTAAGGCTGCTCACAAGGTGCTCCACGATGGCACAGGTCTTGGAAACGATTTCCTTGGCTGGCTCAACCTTCCTACAGATTACGACAAAGAGGAATTTGCAAGAATTAAGGCTGCTGCCGAGAAGATTAAAAAGGATTCCGATGTATTTATCGTAATCGGTATCGGCGGTTCATACCTTGGTGCAAGAGCTGCTATCGAATTTCTTTCATCACAGAACTACAACCTTACTTGTAAGGACACACCACAGATTTTCTTTACCGGTAACTCAATCAGCTCATCTGCACTTGCAGAGATTATGGAGCTTTGCGAGGGCAAAGATGTATCTGTAAATATGATTTCAAAATCAGGTACTACAACTGAGCCTGCTATCGCTTTCAGAGTATTCAGAGAAATGCTCGAAAAGAAGTATGGCAAAGAGGGTGCAAGAGAGCGTATTTACTGCACAACAGATAAGGCTAAGGGTACACTCAAGGCTTTAGCTGACGAAGAGGGTTATGAAACATTCGTAGTTCCTGACGATGTAGGCGGTCGTTTCTCTGTACTTACAGCAGTAGGTCTTCTTCCAATCGCAGTTTCAGGTGCTGACATTGACGCTCTTATGCAGGGTGCAGCAACTGCTCAGAAGGAATTTGACAACGATGACCTTGCTACAAACGATTGCTACAAATACGCAGCACTCCGTAACATTCTTTACCGCAAGGGTAAGACAATGGAGGTTATGGTATCTTACGAGCCTGCTTACACAATGATGTCTGAATGGTTTAAGCAGCTTTTTGCAGAGAGTGAGGGCAAGGATAACAAGGGTATCTTCCCGGCAAGCGTTATCTTCTCAACAGATCTTCACTCACTTGGTCAGTACATTCAGGACGGCAGAAGAACTATGTTTGAAACTGTTGTTCTCTTTGATAAATGTAAAAAAGAAGTTACACTCGGCACAGATCCTACTAATGTTGATGGTCTTAACTTCCTTTCAGGAAAGACAATGGGCTATGTAAACCAGAAGGCTTTTGAGGGTACAGTTCTTGCTCACAATGACGGCGGTGTGCCAAACATCGTTCTCAATGTACCTGAGATGAACGAATCAGAGCTTGGTTACCTCATCTATTTCTTTGAAAAGGCTTGTGCTATTTCAGGCTATATGCTTGGCGTAAACCCATTCAATCAGCCTGGCGTTGAAAGCTACAAGAAGAATATGTTTGCTCTCCTTGGCAAGCCGGGTTATGAGGATCAGAAGGCTGCTCTTGAGGCAAGACTCAAGTAATTTCTTTTGTAAATAAGTATAATATTCTGGAGGAACTAATATGGTTACTTTACTTATCGGTAAAAAAGGTTCAGGCAAAACAAAAAAACTCATTGCTCTCGCTAACGAGGCAGTTGCTGCATCAGCAGGCAATGTTGTTGTAATTGAAAAGGGTGCAAAGCTTACTTATGATGTTACTCATAAAGCAAGACTTATTGATACAGAGCAGTACCTCATTGAAGGTTATGATATGCTCTTTGGCTTCATCAGCGGTATCTGTGCAGGCAACTACGATGTTACAGACATTCTTGTTGATTCGACATTTAAGATCTGCCCAACAGGCGTTGACGGTGTAGAAACATTCACAAAGAAGCTTCAGGAGCTTTCTGAGGCATCTTCAACAAACATTGTTCTCCTTATCTCAGCTGAGGAATCAGAGCTTCCTGAGTCAATTAACGCTGTTTGCCAGAAGGTTTAATTTACTTAACCACAAACGGACTGCTCTCTTACAGGGCAGTCCGTTTTTTCTGTAAATATTTTCACCTTTTCGTCACACAAATTATACTTGACCGTCAGTTTTATTTACTATAATAAAGTAAAAATAGGTTCTGTGTCAATAGTTGGGACGAATTATTGTTTAACGGAAAGCTTCGGGAAAATAACAAAAAATTTAGGTCGAGCCTTTTTAAAGGCTCGTGGGCTTGGGCAACGCCCAAATAAAGTTGTTTTCATAACAGTTCATATGGCACAAACAGCGTTGCTGTTTGTGTGCTGAGGCAAAGTTTGACAAAACAGGCGACAGCCTTTTAAAAAGAAATGATTTATAAATAGAAAAAGAATATCTTTTCTGTTTTTTGTTGCTGTCGCAATTATAAGGCTTTCGCTGTTGTGCTCAAGCCGCCAAACAGCCTGCTGTTTGGCTATCAAAATTTTGCATAAACTTAAAGTATTTGTGGGCTTTGCCCACACCCACAACCTTTGAAAAAGGTTGACTAAATTTTTATGTCCGAGTAGAAAACATATACAATTTTAAACCTTTTAATTCCCGACCGTTACATAATAAAAAAACATAATTTATTTAATTATCCCATAACTGATAACTGAGCAAAACCTAATATGTAAAAAGGGGAACACCGATGAATACAAAAAAATTAGTACAAAAAGCATCGCTTGGCGATAAAAAATCGCTTGATTTTATCGCAGAAAAATACAAAAGCTATGTGTATTTTTTCTGCACAACTGTAATTTCAGATGAGCAAAAGGCTTTGAACGCTTTTGAAAAATCATTCAAGGCTATTTTTACTGCAATCACAAAAAATCCGAATAACTCAGATCTTGACGAGCTTGTTACTTATGAAACCGCAAGGGTGTGCAAGTCCGCAATTTCCGATGATAAGAGTGCTGAAAATGCTACAGCGAAGATTCAGCCTTTTGCAGAAAAGGATAAAATCACATCAGTATCTGAAATTACAACTGAGCAGAAAAAGCTTTTAATAAACGCTCTGAAAGCAATTAATGCAAATCAAAGGATTGTACTTACTCTCAATCTGTTGCGTGACTATGACACTAAAAAAATTGCCGATGTGCTTAAAATCTCAGAGGATAAGGCTCAAAATTCACTCGATTACGGCAGAGAAAACATCAAAAAGCAGTTAAGACTCTCATCATCAGGCTTTAGCAAAAGAGATATTATATTCTTTATGACTGCATCTGCAAATATTGTAAAGGAATTTGCAGCAAAAGCAGCCGTTCCTGCCGATACAGATAAAAAGCTTGATACTGACATTGAAAAAATTGCAAAGCCGCAGAAGTCTGATAAAAAGAAAGCTGTAATTATTATTACTGCTGTTGCTCTTCTGCTTGCGGCGGTCATTATAGTGTTTGCAGTTACTTCTAATAAAAATGACGGCAATCAGCCTGCGACCAACGATTCTGTAACCGTTGGTGAAAATAGCACTGTTGCCACAATAGGCACAGATGAGGCAAAGGGAACACACCACGCAGAAATTGACATTCG
>NZ_JBGVJL010000089.1:0-10719 GCF_045129435.1 Ruminococcus sp.
ACGGATTTTAGACAAATATGCTCTACTTTTTTTAAAATTATTTTTGTAGGCTCTATTTGTTACCCCAACATTTATTATAGAGCCTGAATATTTTGCCGCCGAGGATTGTACTGTAATTGCGGCAATATTTGATGAAAACACAAATCAAATGATTGCATCGGGCAAAACATATGTTACAAGTGAAAACGATTCTGTAGATGTTCAGCTTGCGATTGATACTATGCCAAAGGCATTTGTGCTTAAAGCATATATGGTTGATTCGTCAAATTCGCCTTTAAGCGACGAATATGAAACTTCAATGTACACAACCGAAATGCAGGAGCTTTTAGCTAAAACGGTTGATGACTTTGATTCCGAAAAGGTTTTAAATTTGGATGAGAACGATTCCACAAACTTTGCCGTTTACAGCGAAGATGTAAAAATTTTGGATGATGACAGCGAAAAAAATCTTCTTAAATCATATGATGAAAGCACTAAAACTTATGTTTTTGAAAACTGTACGGATGATATGCTTTCACTTAAAACAGATGATGAATTTTCTTGTAATGCAGATGATGATAATGTAATTATCATTAAGGTAAAAAACATAAGCATTAACGGAGATACGGTTACAATTACAGCGCAAGACATTGAAATGGAAGATGTTTTCGATTATGTAAAAATCGAAGCGGAGTCTTCTCTCGGAGATGCCGAGGTCGATAAGGATTCCCTTTCACCGGGTGTAACGGTTAAAGAAAGTATGCCGCAAACTCAAAAATCTCTCGGAAGAAAAGTGAATATCGGCGGCGAAGGAAGTATATACAAAACTTTTACACTTAACAGTGAAGAGAATAACAACGGAGATGACAGCGACGCCGATAAAAAAATTGCAGTCGACGGCAGTTTTGATTTGAAAGGCAGTGCCACTCTTAGCGGTGACATAAACTTTGAGATTTATATTTCACGCAAGCATAAGGAATGCAGTTTTTCTGTTTCTGTCGGTGTTGAATGTGATTTTAAATTAAATATGTCAGGTACGGTTGAATGGAGAATAGGCAGAATTACAAAACCTGTTTTGCCCAAATTAGCTAATGTACAGATTATATTTGGATTTAAGTTTGAAGGTGAATTTGAAGCCGGTCTTAAAGCTAATATAACTGCAGTGCTCGGAACTAAATACGAAGACGGAAAAGGTTTTAAAAGTACCAGCCACGGACCTGAAATTGATGCTTCAATGCAAGCAGAAGCAAATTTATTTGTAGGAGCTTTTATTGAGGCAAAAGGTGAAGTTGTTGACGATAGAATTGCCTCGGTTTCATTGCAGGGAACTGCAGGCACCCAAATTACAGCTACGATGAAAAAAGATATATCAGAAACATATTCAAATTTGAATTTTGAACATAGTTGCTCAAATTGTATCTCAGGTTCAATTGCACCAAAAGTAGAGGTTGTAGCAAAACTGAAATTATTAAATAAAAATGTATTGCCGGACAGTGTTAAAGCAGGATTTCATTTAACTTTTTCGGAACATAATTTTTACTATTCGTTTGATAACAAAAAATTCGATTGGGGCAGTTGCCCGAATATTGTTTACAATGTTCCTATAAAAGTTATAGATGAAGACGGTTCTCCTGTAGCCGATGCAGATATAAGCGAATATCTTTCAATGCAAACAACTCTCGGCAACAGCAATTTAAACGGTTATTTTTATTGTGCGCTTAAGGGCGGCAACAACGGAGTATATCAGGTTTGGGTTACTTCGGGCGATAAAAAATCTGTGCTTAATTTTTCTTTAAAAGGTGATTCAACAGAAACAATGCTTGTCAAAGAAAACGGCAGTTTTGATAAAATAGAAAAATCAAAGCATTTTAATGACGGATATTATGAAGTTGTAATCGGCGAAGATTATAATTCGGATGAAGAGCAGGTTACCACAGACCTACCCAGTCTACTCCTACCGATGGAAAAGAGTATCTTCCATTTATTTCAACTATGACTGTTGTTGGTAATGGTGAAGATCACTGGTTAAATGATGAATGGTGGGATGTAACGGCTGAAAGTAACTCTATGAACGAAATAGCGAAAAGGGTTTATGAAATTACATATCATAATATTCCTAAGAATAATAATTATATTGTTAAGTTTGTTGCGAACCATAGTTATGCTGACCATTGGGGTTCTGCAACTGATGAATTTATAGCTGAATCAGGAGTTGAATTTAATTCAGCTTATTTTGGTGAAAATATTAGATTTAATGTTCCTTATGATTGCGCAGATGTAACGCTCAAACTTGATCTTACAAACTTTAACTATTCTTCAAAACTTGGTGCAGTAGCAAAAGTAACGGTAACAGATACAACTAATAATGATAATCCTGCCACCGAAAATATATCCGCTCAAAGCCTTTCACGTGCCGTAGAGGCTGTTGATTCGGTGCAGACGGCTGACCTTAACGGACTTGTTCCTAATGAGGATTATATTATTGCCACCGTAAAATCCGCTTCTGAAAAAGATGTGTTGTCTGACGATAATCTTTTGTACATAACACAGACCGCAGCCGATGAAAACGGATGTGTTTCGTTAAATTATCTGCCGAAAGAAGAAACAGAAAATTCAGTTATTGTATATTACGGCGCTAACATAAAAAATGCCGAGGTGACAATTGAACCTATATATTATAACGAGAATGAACAGCAGGCAGATTACAGTGTATCTTATGGCGGAAAGGTTCTTACAAAAGATATAGATTATACAATCAGCATAGATGAAAATGTAACCGAACTCGGAAATTACAGCGTAAAAATTACAGGCATCGGCGGCTATTGCGGCACAAAGTATGTTACTTTCTCTGTTGCCTTAAAAGCAGGCGATGTTGACGGCGACGGTTTTGTGGATATTAACGATGTTACTGCACTGCAAACATATCTGTCTAAAATTGATAATATGTCATACTATCAAAAGAACAGTGCCGATGTAACTAAAGACAATGTTATAGATATAAACGACGCAACTATGATTCAGAGATACTGCGCTGAATTATGTATGATTTCTTAATTTAATAAAAAGTAAATATTCAATACAAAATCTCCTTAACAACGGTTAGGGAGATTTTTTGTGCTTTTATTTAAAAAATCTATCATTCAAAAAATATTTAAGCCTTGTTCTTTTTATGTGCTTGTCTGCATACATATTAACAAAGCCAAGGAAAGGACGATAAAAATGACAAGTCTTAATAATGAGGGCAGGTTTATGCTTGCTATACGCTCACTAAGTCAGAATATTTACCAGAGGATTTTACCGCTGATGCCAAAGTTTTGCGATACCGCACAGGAAATCAGACTGCGAGTAAACCGACCTGTTGCCATAGTTTGTCCCGAAACTACATATTTTCTTACACAACAGGGCGGACTCACCAACACTATAATTGACGGCTCAATGCTCACAGTCAGCCGAGGAGATCTCACCGACACTTTTCATAATATCTGCAATTATTCGGTGTATTCAAAGCAGAGTGAAATTATAAACGGCTTTGTTTCAATGCATGGCGGTCACAGAGCTGGTATATGCGGTACTGCAATCTGCGAGGGCGACAAGGTTATAAACATTCGTGATATTTCGTCAATCAACATCAGAATTGCAAGAGAGCACAAGGATTGCTCAAGGGCGATTATTGAAAATCTCAACCCTGATTTTGGCGGTGTGCTTATCTGTGGTGCACCCTGCACAGGAAAAACAACCCTTTTGAGAGATATGGCAAGAATACTTTCTACCGAGTACGGCAAGAGGATTTCGCTGATTGACGAGAGGGGAGAGCTTGCCGGTACTTCATCGGGAATTTTGCAAAATGACATTGGCTTGTGCGATGTTTTCGATTTGTACGACAAGCCAAGCGGAATTATTCAGGCAATACGCAGTATGTCACCCGATATTATTGTGTGTGATGAGATCGGCACACAAAAGGATATTGACGCTGTTGAGTACTCGGTAAATTCCGGAGTTTCGTTTATTTCAACTGTTCATTGCTCATGTATTGATGAGTTAAGAAAGAAGGAAAATATTCGCCGACTTATTGCCTGCGGCGGTTTTAAAACCCTTGTGTTTCTTGACAACAGAGCAAAGGTTGGCAGGGTAAGCAAGATAATGAAGGTCGGTGATGTTTTTGCCGATTAAGATTATCGGTTGTATTCTCATTGTTGCGGCAACCACGCTTTCAGGCTTTAAAAAATCACAGCGGCTTTATAAACGCAGAGATTTAATTAATGACTTTTTAATTTTTTTAGACAGCCTTGCAACAAATATCCGCTACAGTACAGACGAGCTTTCTGTAATTCTTTCAAAGAGTGAGGACAGCTTTGGTAAGGCTGTATATAATTCCTATAAAGAAATAAAAGGCAGCTTTTTTGAAAGGTGGAAAAAGTCCGTAATCTCAGCAACGCAGGATTATTATCTGAAGCACGAGGATAAACAGCTTTTATGCTCATTTGGTGAAAAGCTTGGCATAACCGATGTTGAGGGACAATTAAAGCATATTGAGCTTTACAAAAATCTTGCAGCCGCTCACCTTGAGGACAGCAAAAAGGATATAATCGAAAAGTCAAGGTTATACAGGACTATGGGCTTTTTTGTCGGTACGGCAGCCGCCCTTATTATAATCTGAAAGGATAGCTATGGATGTTGAACTGATTTTTAAAATTGCTGCCATTGGCATTATAGTAGCTGTGCTGTGTCAGGTGCTTATACGAAGCGGCAGAGAGGAGCAGGCAATGCTCACTACCCTTGCCGGTCTTATTGTTGTGCTTACTCTGATTGTCACGCAGATCAGTACTCTGTTTAACACAATAAAACAGCTATTCGGCTTTTAGGACGGCAGTATGAATATTATAACAATTTCCGCTGTGGCAATCGTGTCGGCAATTTCGGCAGTTGCAATCAGAAAGCATAACGGCGAAACCTCGCTTATGCTTTCAATCGCCTGTGGGGTAATAATACTTATGGCGGTGATTTCCTTTGCGGCAACCATTTTGCAGACCGTCAATAAAATTGCGGCGGCGTCAGATATGAACCTTGAGTACATAAAGATATTGCTCAAGGTAATTGGAATCTGCATTGTAACAGAGCTTGCTGTGAGTGTTTGCAAGGAGTCGGGACAGCAGGCAATAGCCACAAATGTTACGCTTGCAGGGAAAATATTGATTATGGTGACTTCACTTCCACTATATACAGAAATTTTAAATACTGTGGTGTCACTTGTTGAAAACTCCTGAAGGAGTGTTGATGTTGAAAAAATTAGTTGTGTTTTTTGTGGTGCTGATTGTTGTTTGCTTTTCTCAGATTCAAGCCTTTGCGGTAACAGAGGACGGCGAATCTCAGCCAACTACAAATGATATAAACAGCATTTACGATACCTCTGCTTTGTACAACAGCCTTTCAGATGAGGTAAAGCAGAGTCTTGAAAATATTGGGATAAACGGTGTTGACAGTCAGCAGATTTCTGAGCTTTCGTTTGGCGATGTGCTTAACGAAATAGTAAAACTTGCAGGTGAAAACAGCTCGGCACCACTTAATGCGGTAATATCTCTGACAGCATTAATTCTCATATGCTCGCTTTTATCCTCCTACAAAAACACGCTTTCGAGTGAAATTTCCTCCTCACTCGGCATAGCAGCCGTACTGTGTGCTACCTGTGCGGCTGCACTCCCTGCTATTGAAGTAATAACAGAAGTGACCGGAGTAGTAAAAACCGCATCAGCCTTTATGCTTGCATTTGTGCCTGTAATGGTGATGATAATGTCAAGCACAGGTCATGCAGTCAGCGGTGCATCTTACTATGCAATGATGATTGGAGCAGGTGAGGGAGTGGGACAACTCAGCTCAAAGGTTATTGTGCCGTTTTTGAATATGTTTTTAGGGGTGTCGGTAACGGCAAGCGTATGTCCGGAGTCTAAGCTTTCGGGTATAACCTCAATCATTTCAAAGGCGGTAAAATGGATACTCGGCTTTGCAATGACAGTATTCACAGCGGTGCTTTCCTTTAAACAGCTTATAACTACTTCTGTTGACGATGTATCAACAAGAGCGGTAAGATTTACTTTAAATTCCTTTATTCCAATAGTCGGTTCGGCACTTTCTGACGCATACAAAACTGTACAGGGAAGCGTCACCTTGCTCAAATCGGGACTTGGAATTTTTGTGATAATTTCCATTGCATTTATGTTTTTGCCTATAATTCTAAAAAGCCTTTTGTGGATATTTACTCTCTCGGCAGGAAAACTGCTTGCAGAGGTGCTTGGCATAAATCAGGTAAAAGATTTACTTGAAGGAGTGGGAACGGTGATGTCAACTCTGCTTGCAATAGTGCTTTGCATAATGTCGGTGTATGTAATTTCTACGGCACTTGTGCTTTTAATGGGAGGTGGCGGAGTATGAGCAGTATGGCATGTGCCACAATTACAGTATGCGGCGGTGCTTTGGTGTGCAGTTTGCTCTCTGCCTTTGTGCCTGAGGGTGCTACTAAAAAGACAGTTGCCCTTGTTATAGGTGCTTTTATGGTGTGCTGCCTGATTTCACCGCTCAGCTCTGCAATATCCTCTATAAAAATAGATAATCAACTGCCCACAGAGATTGAAAGTGAAATTTCAACCTCAGATGAAGCGTACTCAAATCTTGTGATAAAGCAGGCGGAAGAAAACCTTGAACAGAGCCTTACGGATATTCTTTTGCAGAATAATATCAGAATATCGGATTGCAAAATTGTACTTGCAAAATCGCAGTCAGACAGCATAATCATTGGTGACATCAGCATATATATGAGCAATGAATACAAAAGCCAAAATGAAAAAATCGGTACGCTCACCTACAGAAGCTTTGGAGCATATCCGAGAATAACTTATATTTAAGGGTGCAAAGCAATGGAAGAAAAAACAGGCGGAATAAAAAAACTGTTTGAAAGCGATAAGGCAAGAAAAATTATTATCATAATCGGTGTAATCGGAATTGCATTGATTTTTATATCATCTTTTTCAAACATTAATATGGGTGAAAAAACTGATACCGAGGGCTTTTCCGTAACAACCTACAGCACAGAGATTGAAAGTGATTTGCAAAAAATTCTTTCAAGCATAAGCGGCTGCGGGGAAACCAAGGTGCTTTTGACAATAGAAAACTCGGTCGAGTATGTCTATCTTGATGACAGCACCACCAAGACAAAGGAAATACAGCCTGTTATACGAGGAGTGCTTGTTGTGTGTGAGGGCGGAGATGACCCTGTAGTCACGCAGACGGTTACTCAGGCGGTAACAAGAGCATTGGATATTTCATCGGCAAAGGTATGTGTAACTAAACTAACAGAACGAAGGTAGAGGTATTATGAAAATTCAGAAAAAGCATATTGTAATGACAGCACTTGTACTTGCACTCGCCACAGCGGTGTACATAAATTATCAGATTTCACAGGCTCGCACAACCCCGGCAAAGGAACTCGGTGCAGCGTCATATGTGAATGCCACAGTAGGCTCAACTTCAACCTCTGATGAGGCGGTGAGTACAATAGCACTTTCAAAAGATCAGCAGGACTTTTTTGCCTCGGAACGCACCAAAAGGCAGAACACGCAAGATAAGGTGATTGACGATGCCGAGGAAATACTTGAGTCAGACTCAAGCTCGGATACAGAGCTTTCTGACGCACAAAAAAATGTGGAGAAGATGATTGGCTTTTTTACCACGCAGGACACCATAGAAACCATAGTCAAGGCAAAGGGCTTTTCAGATTGCCTTTGCTGTATTACGG
This sequence comes from Ruminococcus sp., assembly GCF_045129435.1. GTDB lineage: Bacteria > Bacillota > Clostridia > Oscillospirales > Acutalibacteraceae > Ruminococcoides. The sequence goes on from NZ_JBGVJL010000089.1 coordinate 7,766, forward strand.
ATATGGGCGTGACTGTAATTGTGCCGAAAAATGAGCTTAACGAAAACACAGTCCTTTCCATATATGACGCAGTCACTACTCATTATGAAATTGCAAGTGATGCAATATCTGTTGTTGGTGCGTGAGTTATTAAAATACTTTTAGCTTATTTCAAATGTTATGTTCATATCATTAATTTGAATATAGTTTACAACTAAAATTTTATGTGATATAATTATCCTAATATTTTATTGTAAAGTTGGGATAGTATGTCTGAAGAGATAAATGTAACTTCTACAGAGGTAGAGGAAAACGAAGCTAACGAAAACGAGGCAGTACAGATTCAGCTTACACGCTCAGAACAGCGTGAGCAGGCATTTATGCTTTTGTTTTCAAAATCATTTACAAATACTTCTGTTGACAATATGCTACAGGATAACTCAGAACTTTTTATGGGCGGAATTTCCGCACTTGCTCAGGCTGAGGTTGAGGGTATTGTAGATGTAAAGGAAGAGCTTGATGAGATTATTTCAAGCTACCTTAAAAAGGGTTGGAGTCTTTCAAGAATTTCTAAGCCGTCACTTGCAATCTTAGAACTTGCAATTTATGAAATCAAATATCTTGAAAATGTACCTGCAAGCGTTGCAATCAATGAGGCAGTAGAGCTTGCAAAGAAGTACACCATTGATGAAAGCGGCTTTGTAAACGGTATTTTAGGCTCTTATGTAAGAGCAAACGGGGAAAAGTAATGAGCTTTTTTCTCGGAATTGATACCTCAAACTATACCACTTCCGCAGCGGTTTACAACAGCGAAAACGGTGAAATGCTACAAAGAAAAAAGCTTTTGCCCGTAAAGCAGGGACAGCTCGGATTAAGACAGAGTGATGCTGTATTTCACCATACGCAGCAGCTGCACACGCTTGTGGAGAATATTGCAAAAGAGGTTGATTTGTCGGGTGTGTCGGCAGTTGGTGTGTCAACCCGTCCTCGTCCTGTTGACGGCTCGTATATGCCGTGCTTTACGGTTGGCGAAAACACAGCAAGAATTATATCGGCAGTAATAAAAAAGCCTCTCTTGACATTTTCACATCAGGAGGGGCATATTGCCGCAGCGTTGTTTTCATCAAAAAGAGATGATTTGTTTGACAAAGAATTTCTTGCATTCCATGTAAGCGGTGGTACTACCGAGGCGGTGCTTGCAAAGGGATATACAAGCTCGTTTAAGGTTACAGAGGCAGCCAAAACCCTTGATTTAAACGCAGGACAGGCAGTTGACAGAGTGGGACTTATGCTCGGACTTAAATTTCCTTGCGGCCCTCAGCTTGAACAGCTTGCACTCGATAATACGGAAAAATTAAAAGTTCGCCCCACACTCAAGGGTGCGGATTGCTGCCTTAGCGGTCTTGAAAATCAATGCAGAAAAATGCTCGATAACGGCGAAAGCAAAGAGAAAATTTCAGCCTTTTGTCTTGCGTCTATTCAGTTCACTCTTGAGAAAATGACCGAAAAATTGCTTGAGCAGTACGGCATTATGCCTGTGATTTTTGCAGGCGGCGTAATGTCTAATTCTATCATAAGAAATGCCCTGACAAAAAAATTCAACGCAATATTCGCCAAGCCCGAATATTCAGCTGATAATGCAGCCGGAATAGCTTATCTTGCTTATAAAAAATATACGGAATAAATAGTTTAAAAGAAATAAAGTTAGAAGATTTAAAAGGTCGCTGACCTTTTATCGTTTGGGAAAGAGGGATACTTAAGGGAAAAGGGCATCGAAAGCCTTGTTCCCTTAAGCGTGCTTTCTTTTGGAGCTTTTCTTTTCACGCAAAAGAAAAGCGGAATTGGTAGGCAGTTTATGACAAGCTAAAAGTACTTTAAGAGAAATAAAGTATATAACCTAATTCCCACACAAATTTTGCTAATAGTAAAAACAGTTTACGAGAAACAGCTTATATAGCCATTATATAAACTTCACAGAACAGGAGGGAAGAAATGTATACCCCACAGATACCAAAGCCAAAAGTGCTTTCAGTTTCACAAATAAATTTCTATATAAAATCCATAATTGAAAATGACAGCAGATTGCAGTTTGTGCTTGTAACAGGTGAAATTTCTAACCTTACAGTTCACCAGCGTAGCGGTCACATTTACCTTACGCTCAAGGACAGCCGCTCGGTAATCAGTGCCGTAATGTTTGCGGGCAACGCAAGACGATTAAAATTTCGCCCTGAAAACGGAATGAAGATAATCTGCCGTGGCAGAATTTCGCTTTATGAGCCAAGCGGTAGGTATCAGCTTTATATTGAGGATATGCAGCCGGACGGCATTGGTGCGTTGACTCTTGCTTTTGAACAGCTCAAGGAAAAGCTTGCAGTGCAGGGACTTTTTGATAATGCACACAAAAAAGCACTTCCTAAGTTTCCTAAAACAATCGGCGTAATTACTTCTCCTACAGGTGCGGCGGTTCAGGATATAACCAATATTATAAGACGAAGATTTCCTGTTGCCGACATAGTGCTTGCTCCTGTTCTTGTGCAGGGCGAAAATGCTCCCGAGCAGCTTGTGCGTGCAGTAAATAAATTCAGCAAAAGTGGTATAGCTGATGTTGTGATTATCGGCAGAGGCGGCGGTTCTGCCGAGGACTTGTGGGCATTTAATGACGAAAATCTTGCCCATGCAGTGTATAATTGCAAAACCCCGATAATATCCGGTGTCGGTCACGAAACAGATTTTACAATCTGTGACTTTGTGGCAGATGTGAGAGCGTCAACTCCGTCAGCGGCGGCAGAGCTTGCAGTACCCGACAGGCAGGAGCTTTTGGCATATTACAAAAAGCAGCTGCAATATTTGAGTGCTTTGATGGATAAAAAGTTCAGATCAGCCGATTTAAGACTTGAAAATCAAAAACGCAGACTTGATTATTACGCTCCCGAAAAGGTAAGAGCGAGAAGATATAATCACCTTGTCTTGCAGAG
>NZ_JBGVJL010000090.1:0-18768 GCF_045129435.1 Ruminococcus sp.
GCATCGTAGGTCTTTACAGAGTCAACCTCGAAAATATCACCGCCAACAGCTTTCTGAATAAATTCGGCTACTCGTTCGGTATTGCCTTTTTTAAGATTTTTAATTGAGCCGTTCCAGTAGTTTTCGCCCTTGCGTGAATAATAAACAGTAAGAATTTTTGACATAAATTATACCTCCAAGCTGATTTATTAATGATTTGAGTATATTTTACAACTTAAAGTTAGCTTTAAGTCAATAGTTTTTAAAATTTTATTTAAAAATTTTTTGAAAATAAAAACAGCCTGAATTTTGTTAATTCAAGCTGAATAGATAAGAATTATTCTTCGGGTGTGGCTTTGATTGCTTTGTTAATGAAGTTAAGTACACGCTTTTTGTCGGCACTCCACATTGGAGCAACAAGAATTTTTTTGTCACCGTCACCTGTAAGGCGGTGGATTACTGTGGTTTTTGGAATTACTTTCAGGCATTTTATCAGAATATCTGCGTACTGCTCAAGTGTGAGAACGGTTACATTTCCCTTTTCATACTCATCGCAAAGGTCAGTATCTTTCAAAATATGTAAAAGCTGAAGTTTTATGCCGTCTGAGTGTTCACCTGCGTATTTTGCGGACTCAACAATCATATCTTCGGTTTCATTTGGCAATCCTATTATTATGTGGGTAATTACGCTGATATTTTCGTTGTGCAGGCGTTTTACGGCATTGTCATATACGCTCAGTTTATAACCTCTGCGAATGTACTCGGCTGTATTTTCATGAATTGTCTGCAAGCCAAGCTCCACCCATACAGGCTTGATTTTGTTAAGTTCGGAAAGCAAGGCTATGGTATCATCGGGCAGGCAATCTGGACGAGTGGCAACTGACAATGCAACGATTTCGGGATTTTCGATTGCTTCGGTAAAAATCCTTCTGAGATATTCAACGCTTGCATAGGTATTTGTGAAAGGCTGAAAATAGGCTATGAATTTTTTGCAGTCGGATTTTTTTCTGATTCTCCCCTTTGCTTCCTCAATCTGCTGTGTAATGCTTAGATTTCGGCTTGCGGAAAATTCTCCCGAACCGCCTCGGCTACAGAAAATACATCCTCGTGTGTCGATTTTGCCGTCACGATTCGGACAGGTCATTCCGCCGTCAAGTGAGATTTTATACACCTTTTCGCCAAAGGTATTTTTCAGATATTCATTAAGTGAATAGTAGTACATAAATGCTCCGTTTTCCGTAAAATGCAAAGTGACCGACTAAGTCGGCCACTGCATTGGTTAAAAAATTTAGAAGAGGAAAATCTATGAAAATTTCTTGTTAACTTTATTGTGCTTACATAATAACCTGCCTTTGTGACGATTATATGAATAAAAGTACAATAAATTGTGAAACTTTGTGAAATCTTTCAAAAATCAAAGATTTGAATAAAGTTTGATGTATTCAAGAAATTTTGCTGTAATTTCGTCCTCAAGTTTCTCATAATCTTTGTCAATTCCGCCGTTAAAGAACTGCTTTGTGTGTATCTGCAGTGACAGGTAAGCACCGATCAGATTTTTTCGCACTTCGTCCTGTAAGCTCTGAGATAGGTTTTCTCCGCAGGAAAGTCCGAGATATACTCCGCCGTCTGCAAGCTGTGCCTTGATATTTGTTTTATATACAAAGCTGTTTATTTTTTTGAGTGCTGCCGCAAATTCCTTTAAAGAGAAATCCTCCTGATAATCGGGATTGTACTCTGTGATTTTATCGGCAATTTCGCTTTCGCACATTTCCATTACAAAGTCCTCTTTTGTAATAAAGCTGTGCATATACTCAGGCTTATTTACAAGCACCTTGTAAAGGCGGATTGAGTTTACCGCAGACTCAAGGCAGGCAAAAGCCGAAAACTGCATATTGCTGTCGTTTAAACGCAGAAAGCTGAGCATATTCTGAAAAATTGACTTATTAATCGAAAGCAGAACGAGCCTTTCGTTATCCTTATACTCCGCAAAAGCAGGGTTTGAAAGATAAAGCATACTGAATTTATATGATTTGTTCAGATATTGATTGAACTTTGCGTAAAAATCATTGAGAAAATTTGCATTGCGAATTGTAAATTTAAACATAGCTTATCTAAATAATTCCATATCGGAATTATATAAATCCTCTCTTGTGATGTCAGCGTAAAATTCCTCGCCTGTGGCATTCTGCAAAGCGGTAATAACAAGGTTTGGATTTGCGTTGTCGGTACTGCCTGCCGAAAGTGTGATTTCAAGCTCTGTAAAATCGAATTTTTCGGACAAGGTGTATTTTTTAATGCTTTTCTTTAAATCAACGGTTTTGTAGCCTGACTTTGACTTCTTTTCAAGCATAATTTCTTCGCTTTCCAAGAGGTCTTTGAGGGCTGTGTAAACCTTGTGAGAGTTGAGATTATCACTGCTGATTTTCATATTAAAGCTTGCATAGGCAATTTTGCCAGCTTTCATAACAGGTTCGGTTACGGCAAAAACTCTTATGCCCTCGGGCAAGCAGGCATTGAGATTGTTAATTAAATCTTCGTTTGAAATATCCTCAATCAGTTTTATGTCCATACACTCGTTTATGCCACGAAAGCCAAGTGAAAGCGGCAGAGGAAATGTTGCGAACGGGTGTGGATTGAAGCCCTCTGTGTGCCAGATAGGAGCTTTGCTTTTGTGCAAGGCTCTGAGCATACAGCGGTTTAAATCAAGGTGAGAAATATAGCGACATTCATTGTCTTTTTTAAACCAGACTCTTGCGTTTTTCAAAGCACACACCCTCCCCGTATTTTGCTGCACCGCAGTTGTTGCACTTTAAGCGGCAATGCGGCGTTGTTGTATTTTCATATGCTTTTTTACATTCCTTAATAAGGTAGTCCTTTGTAACACCGTAGTCGAGGTGATCCCATGGGAATACCTCGTCAAAGGAACGCTGACGATTAGCGTAGAATGTTGGGTCAATGCCACATTCATCAAAAATATCGAGCCACTTCTGCAAGTCAAAGCAATCGCCCCAACCGTCAAAGTGAAAGCCTCTTTCGCATGCAACCTCCATTGCCTTGCAAAGTTTTCTGTCGCCTCTGGCAAAAACTGCCTCAAGGTAGCTTGTGTCTGCATCGTGGTAATTGAACTGAATTTTGCGGGTGGTAATGCTCTCTTTGATATGCTCCTGCTTGGCGTGTAAGGTAGGAATTGTATCCTGTGCGTGCCATTGGAAAGGCGTAAACGGCTTTGGAACAAATGATGAGGCAGAAACCGTAACACGCACGCTCTTGCCCTTTGGCTTGTTTGGGCAATGGTAGTAGGTATCAACTACTGCCTGACCGAGGTCGGCAATCGCCTTTACATCGTCCATAGTTTCGGTTGGCAAGCCTATCATAAAGTAAAGCTTAACGGTAGTCCAGCCGCCCTCAAAGGCTGTGGCACAGGTCTGCATAAGCTCGTCATGCTGAACATTTTTATTGATAACATCACGCATACGCTGACTGCCTGCCTCAGGTGCAAAGGTAAGTCCGCTTTTGCGTACGGTTTTGATTTTATTCATAATGTCATCGGTGAAGCCGTCAACACGCAAAGACGGCAGTGAAATACTGACTTTTTCGTCCTTGCTCCATTCGTTGAGTTTTTCAAGCAACGGCACAATCTGTGTGTAGTCGCTTGAACTTAAAGATGACAGAGAAACCTCGTCATAGCCTGTGTTGTCGCAGAGTGCTTTGCACTGCTTATTGATAACCTCAGGAGATTTCTCACGAACAGGACGATAGATAAAGCCTGCCTGACAGAAACGACAGCCACGAATACAGCCTCTGAAAATTTCCTGTACTGCTCGGTCATGTACGATTTCGACAAGCGGAACTACAAAGTTGTCGGGATAATAGCTTTCGTCCATTTTCTTCATAAGTCTTTTATGGACTACGGCAGGGGCGTTGTGCTTTGGAATATAGCGTTTGATTGTGCCGTCTTCATTGTACTCAACATCATAAAGTGATGGTACATATACGCCCTCAATTTGGGCACATTCAATCAGAAACTCTTCCCTTGTCTTGCCCTCGGCTCTGCATTTTCTGTAAAGCTCAATAACCTCAAGGTCAACCTCTTCGCCCTCACCGATAAAGAAAAGGTCGATAAAGTCTGCGATTGGCTCAGGATTGCATGCACATGGGCCGCCTGCTACTACAATTTGTTTTAAGCCTGTGCGGTCGCTTGACTTGATTGGCACACCGGAAAGCTTGAGCATATTGAGCACATTTGTAAAGCTTAATTCATACTGCAAAGTAAAGCCAATAAAATCAAACTCCGAAACCGGGTCACCGCTTTCGAGTGCATAAAGCGGAATATTATTTTTAATCATTTCTTCTTCCATATCTATCCAAGGTGCGAAAACACGCTCGCACCAGATGTATGGAACTGTGTTGAACAAGCTGTAAAGAATTTTCATACCAAGGTGCGACATACCCACTTCGTAGGTATCAGGAAAGCAGAAAGCAAACCTTACATCAACATCCTTTTTATTTTTTACAACTGCGTTAAGCTCACCGCCGACATATCTGCCCGGCTTTTGAACCTTAAGCAAAAGCTTTTCTACTTCCTTGCTGACCATTGTATAACCTCCGTCAGAAATACCTGTTATTTTTGAAAATTAATGAAAGTATAATGTAACCGCATACAAACAACAGCGAAAAATTATAATTTGAGTTGAATAAAATTATAAATCCCAACACTGCTATTGGAAATAATGCGATAAAAGTTATAATATTAACTGCCTTTTCTGCCGTTTGACTGCTTAGCCTGCGACTTAGCAGAATGTAAAGCATTTGCCCACCGTCAAATGACATTACGGGCAAAAGATTTAAAAGGCAGAGTGAAAGATTTACATAAGCAAAGCTCAAGAAATCTGCATTACTATATAAGTATAGCAGAAAAAGCAGAATAAAACAAATGAAATTCGCAAAAGGTCCGAAAAAAACTATAAAAAAATTCTGTAAATCACTTCTTTGCTGTCTGCCCTCGTCTTTTATGGCGATTTCAAAGGGAGATATGCTGATTTTCCTCGGCTTACTGCCAAAAATCAGCATCATTATAAGATGTCCCGATTCGTGTATTACTACCGCAAAGCAGCACATTACAAAGCCTTTGAACATATCAAGAATAATGCAGATTGCAATCAGGCAGAGCAAGGTGTAGGAAATACAGAATTTGATTTTAAAAATTTCAAATTTCATCGTTTGTGGCTGTGCCGAAAATTTCAGATAGCTTTTGAGTATCCTCGCTTTCTTCGGCTATAATCGACTTATTAAGCTCTGAGTAGTACCAATCCCTTGCAGATGTGTAAAAATCTCCGCCTATAGTTTTAATAATGAGGGCAGCCAAAGCAATAAGAATACATATTATAAGCTGTGCTGTGACGAGAACCTGTGTATTATGCTGCTTTTTGGGCTTTTGTGGCGGCAGGTTTTCTTCTTTATTATCTTCCTCCGGTTTTATCGGAGCAGAGTATTCAGGGCAGGAAACATTCTGCCAGCCGTCATCGTATGTAATTTCATTTGTAAATTTTTCTTCTGTCAAAACAACCACCTCAATGCAATATATGCACTGAGGTGGACATAATTAACCTAACTTTTTAAATTCGCCTTTTACAAGGTTTATAAAGAAGCCGATTGCAATGGCAAGTGAGAAAATTTCGGCTATTGGGAATGCGTACCATACAGCACCGAGTCCCCAGATTTTTGAGAAGATAAATGCGATTGGTAAAATAAGTACAAGCTGACGGGCAACTGACATTATAAGACTTCTTATGCCCTTTCCGACTGCCTGGAAAAGTGTTGTGAAGATAATGCCTGCGGCAGCAGGAATAAAACAAAGGCTTATGATTCTGAATGCAGGTACACCAATTTGCATAAGCTCTTCCGTACCGCCAAACATTGAAATAAGCTGATGAGGAATTGTCCACATTGCTATTGTGCCCAAAGCCATAATAATTACCGCAATGATAAGACCACGCTTGAGTGCCGAGTAAAGACGCTTGCGGTTTCTCGCACCAAAGTTGTATCCGATAATTGGCATAACGCCCTGATTAAGACCAAAGCAAGGCATAAATACAAAGCTCTGTAATTTATAATAAACACCGAGAACTGTTACGGAAGCCTCGGAAGCGGCGAGAATACCATTTAAGCCGACAATCATAATTGAGCCGATTGACTGCATAATAATTGACGGTAAGCCAACGGCATAGATGTTTTTAATTGTCTGCATACTGAACTTAAAGTTTTTGAAGGTAATCTTGATGAGATGAGATTTTAAGAAGATTACGAGAAGTGCAAAAATCATACTGCAAAACTGACCGAATACTGTTGCAATGGCAGCACCCATAACGCCAAGCTCAGGGAACGGACCTACACCGAAGATTAAAAGCGGGTCAAAAATAATATTCACTACCGCACCTGTAAGCTGAAAGAGCATTGGAAAAATCATATTGCCTGTAGCCTGCAAGGTTTTTTCAATGGTTACCTCGATGATTGAGAAAAGTGAGAAGCACAAAACAACTGTGAGATACTGAGTACCGTACTCAATAATGTTTTGATTTGAAGTGTAGAGTGCCATAAACGGTCTTGAAATAAAAAGTCCTAAAATAAGGAAGAAAGCATAGCTTAAAAAGCTTAAAAGCAAGCCATGGGTGGCTACTTCGTTTGCCTCCTCAAAATTCTTTTCGCCAAGTCGTCTTGAAACAAGAGAGTTAATGCCAACGCCTGTGCCGACTGCAACGGCAATCAAAAGCATTTGCAAAGGGTAAGCAAGAGAGGTTGCGTTTAGTCCCTCCTGACTGTACTGTCCAATGAATATACTATCTACAACATTGTACATTGCCATAATTGTCATTGAAAAAATAGCAGGCAAAGACATAGTTAAGATAAGCTTTGTCATGGGCATAGTACCCATTTTGTTTTCTTTTACATTTTCCATTCGTTTTCCTGTCCTTTCTTAATTCTAATTCTTTTGCTTTTCACTTTTATGTTTTGATTTTAAAATTAATCTGCGTATTGCAAATATTATGAACATAAATATTGTGCCTGCTATTATTCCCACAAAGTCAAGCAGAACATCTTCAACCATTCCTGCTCTGCCCTCAACATTAAGCTGAATGGTTTCGTCAACAACAGCCGTCAAAAGTCCGCAAAACATAACATTTATATAGTATTTATACGGCTTTTCTTTATTAAAAGAAAAGGCACACAGCATAAGCATTGCACCTATAGCTGAGTATTCGCAGAAGTGAGCCGATTTTCGCACTATGTAGTCTGTAAGCTCTGCTTTTAAACCTAAGCCGTTAAAAAAGTCCTGTAAAAAAGACAGAACATTTCCGCTTTCTTCGGCAGACTCGTAGGCAGGCATTGAGGAATGAACAAAAGCAAAACCGATAAAACACAGGGTAATTACAATGAAAATTACCTTGGCTTTAGCGGTACAACAATTAAGATTATTTTTACTCATTTTTAGTCACCTCGTATTATTTTACACAAATCTACATAATATGTCAATCGGCAATTACAGGAATTGCAAGATTTTAAATGTGTGTTAAAAAATATCGTAAATAGCTTGGTTTTTTAGATAAAAAATAAATTGCAATATATATGTATATCTGTTATACTATTTTAGTACTTTATTTTTGAAAGGGGTATTGTTTTGTTAAACTATATCTTGGTGTTTCTGATTTCTATGGTTCCTCTTATTGAGCTGAGAGGTGCTGTTCCGTTTGGTGTGGGAATGCAGCTTGACTTGTTCTGGGTGTATGTTCTAGCAATTTTAGGTAATATGCTCCCTGTGCCTTTTATTTATTTCTTTGCAAGAAAGGTGCTTGTGTGGGGCAGCGACAAAAAGTTTATCGGTAAATTCTTTAGATTTTGCCTTGAAAAGGGCGAAAAGGGCGGCAAAAAGCTTCAGGCTAAGGCAGGCAAAGGCTTATTTTTTGCATTGCTTTTGTTTGTAGGTATTCCGCTTCCGGGTACAGGTGCTTGGACGGGTACACTTGCCGCAAGTATGCTTGATATGGACTTTAAGTCAAGCGTAATTGCCGTAATGCTCGGTGTGTTGCTTGCAGGTATTATTATGGGTCTTGCAAGTATGGGACTTTTTGGCGGACTGAGTGCAATCTTTGCTCCAAAATAAAACTTATGACGGGCAGCGTATGCTGCCTTGTTTTTTAGGATGATAACTTTGAATAATACAAATTTTGATATAATTATAGTCGGTGCGGGTGCGTCGGGACTTACTGCTGCGATCTCGGCTAAGCGTAAAAACAGCAACCTTAAAGTTTTAGTGCTTGAGGCTCAGAATAAGCCAGGCAAGAAAATTCTTGTTACAGGCAACGGCAGATGTAATCTTACCAATATAAATGTAAGCAAAGAATTTTACCACGGCAGTTTTGATACCGCACCTGTGCTAAAAAGATTTTCGGCACAAAGGCTTATGGATTTTTTTGCTGCACTCGGTCTTGTGTGTGACACCGAAGAAAACGGTCTTGTGTATCCACATTCCAGACAGGCAAGTGCTGTGCTTGATGTGCTTTTAATGGAAATAAAAAGGCTAAATATAGAAATTGTCTGCGATTGCAGGGTTGAACTTGTACGCAAAAAGGGCGGCAGCTTTAATGTAAAAACCACAAAAGGCGAATTTGTAGCAAAAAAGCTTGTGATGTCATGCGGCGGCAAGGCTTTTCCGACAGCCGGCGGCAGCGGTATGGGACTTGATGTTATAAAAAACCTCGGTCACAAAATCACACCTCTTTCCCCTGCTTTATGCCCTGTACAGGTTAAAAGCGACTTCATAAAGAGTCTTAAAGGAATACGGGCAAAGGCGGAGGTTACGCTTTATGACGGCAGCAAGGCATTAAAAACCGAAAGCGGTGAGGTGCAGTTTACGGAGAATGCGTTGTCGGGCATTTGCGTGTTTAATCTTACAACAATTTTGCCTAAGGCGAGAAATCCAATTATCTCAGTAAATCTTGCAAAGGATTACACATATATAGAATTGTTAAATCTGCTTTTTGAAAGGAAAAGACTGTTTGCCGATGAAATTCTTGAGGACTTTTTTACAGGATTGTTTCATAAGAAAATCGGCATTGCTCTTATTAAGAATGTAACTCAAAAGCCGCTCAGCGAAAAATGCAGAAGGCTTAGCGATAAGGAAATTAAGCTGCTTGCGAGTTTAATTCTTGATTGGAAATTTGAGTGTAGGCAATGCAAGGACTTTGCAAAAGCACAGGTAATGCTTGGCGGTGTGAACGGCGATGAAGTGAACCGCCACACTTTTGAAAGCAGAATTGTAAAAAATCTTTTTATCTGCGGTGAGGCACTCGATGTGTGCGGTGACTGCGGTGGATTTAATTTGCACTTTGCTTTTGCAAGCGGAATTATAACAGGAGAAAATCTATGATAAGAATAAGCAATATACATCTGCCGCTTGACTACACAAGCGAAACTGTGCTTAACAAGGCGGCTAAGTCTGTAAATGTAGATAAGAAGTTTTTTAAAAGCTGTACGATTTTCAGACGCTCGGTTGACGCAAGAAAAAAGGACAATATATTTTTCCTTGCAACGGTTGACGCTGAACTTTTTGTGAATGAAGAAAAGGTCTGCAAAAAATTCAAGAATGCTGAAATCGTAGAGAAATACGAATATAATGTAGAGAAATTCAAGGGTGCAGTCAGCCCTGTTGTGGTTGGTGCAGGACCTGCCGGACTTTTTGCGGCATTGATTCTTGCACAAAGCGGTGCAAAGCCGATTCTTGTGGAGCGTGGCAGAGATGTTGACACCCGAACAGCCGATGTACAGAAATTCTGGCAGAGCGGTATTTTGGATACAACAAGTAATGTTCAGTTTGGCGAGGGCGGTGCAGGCACTTTTTCAGACGGCAAGCTTACCACAGGCACAAAGGACACTCGTCAGCGTAAGGTGCTAATAGAATTTGTAAAGCATGGTGCACCGGAGGAAATCCTTTACAATGCAAAGCCGCATATCGGTACGGACAGGCTCAGACCGACTGTTAAGAGCATAAGAGAAGAAATTATAAGACTTGGCGGTAAGGTGATGTTTGAAACCAAGCTGGTTGGCTTTTCGGTAAATGACAGTGCTGTTACCTCGGCTGAGGTTGAGCACAACGGCACAACAGAAAGCATTGATACCAACGCAATTATTCTTGCGATTGGTCATAGTGCAAGGGATACCTTTGAAATGCTTAATGAAAAGGCTGTGCCGATTGAGGCAAAGGCTTTTTCGGTGGGTGCGAGAATTGAGCATCACAGAGAAATGATTGACAGGTCACAGTACGGAAAATTTGCCGGAAACAAGGCATTGGGTGCGGCAAGCTACAAGACAAATGTTCATCTTGAAAACGGCAGAGGTGTTTATACATTTTGTATGTGCCCTGGTGGCAAGGTTGTAAATGCCTCAAGTGAGGAAAAAAGACTTTGTACCAACGGTATGAGTGAATTTGCCCGTAACGAGGAAAATTCAAATGCCGCTTTGCTTGTGGGTGTGAATCCTGCTGACTTTGGCTCTGATAATGTGCTTGCCGGAATGTACTTTCAGCGTGAGCTTGAGCATAAGGCTTTTGTGGCAGGCGGAGAGAATTTTAATGCTCCCGTTCAGCGTGTGTGTGACTTTCTTGAGGGTAATGCAAGCACAAAAATCGGTGATGTAAAGCCGTCAATAGGCCCTGCCGTTACACCGACAAGCCTTGATAAATGTTTGCCTGAATTTATTGCAAATTCAATGCGACAGGCTATTGTGCAGATGGATAAAAAATTGCATGGCTTTGCTTATGGAGATGCGGTGCTGACAGGTGTGGAAACCAGAAGCTCTTCCCCTATCAGAATTATGAGAAACAGCGATTTGCAAAGCGTGGCAATCAGTGGACTTTACCCATGCGGTGAGGGTGCAGGCTATGCAGGCGGAATAATTTCTGCCGCAGTTGACGGAATTAAATGTGCTGAAAAGATAATTAAAAATTCTGTTATAGAATAATATATAAAGAGATTTTGTTTTAAATGTTCGGGTATAAAGTATATGCTAACTCAAGAAAGAATTTTCTACCGTTACAAACTATAATTTTCTTCAACTAAATAATACCCATATAAAGAAAGTGCGGCTCATTATGAACTGCACTTTTGTGTTTCTGCTTTAAGGCTTATTAAAAATAATAAAATATTCGGTTGAATACTAATTTCCTACTACAGCTTATGTAAATTATTAGTCTTGTTCAGCAATATACATCTGAAGCTCAGTTACATCGGCTACAGTAAGCTGACCGTCACCGTTCATATCAAGTGCTTCAAGCACAGACTTGTTGTTCACATCTATAAGCGGTGTACCGTCATCTTTTTTATTGCCTGCGAGATAAAGCTGCATATATGTAACATCGGCAACTGTTACAACACCGTCACCGTTTGCATCACCTTTGACTAACTGTTCATCAATGGCAACGAATTTGATGTTATCTTGTGGATAGTAGTTGCTCACATATGTTTCAGCCTCTGAGTTTTTGTAACCGTAAACTGTCACATCAGAAACATTAAAAAATAATCTATCACCAATTGCTGTTACGCTTTTGGGAATTGTAACTGAGCTTAGACTTGCACATTCAGCAAAAGCGTACTCTTCAATAGTTGTAACGCCGTTAGGTATAACTATGTTTTCAAGGCTTGTGCAACCCCAAAAAGCACACCCCTTGATGTAAGTAAGAGTTTTTGGAAGTGTAATGCTTTTCAAGCTTGTTTTATCGTAAAATGCACCACGAGCAAGCATTGTTACAGTTTTGCCGTCAATCTTTTCAGGTACTACTAAATTGGTGTTGTCACCTGTGTATTCCCAAAAAATAATTGAGTTTCCGTCAATATTTTCGTATTTATAATCACCACTTGTATATATGATATGAGTTTCTTCTCTGCTTTGCTTAGTTTCAGCGGCATTTACAGTAACTGATAATGTTGCAAATACGCTTACGAGCAATGCTAAAGCAAGCAATACGGAAATTAATTTTTTAGTGAACTTCATAATATCTCTCCTTTGAATTAGTAATTTTATAATAACAACAAAATTTTCAAATGTCAATAATCACGCCCGTTAATTAAACTTAAACAGCAAATTTTAAGGTCTAAAAATTATTTATGATAAAAGCTAAAAATGTGCAAAAAAGAGAAAAAATATCAAAGCATTGATTTCAAAAATATGTAGGTATATAATTAATTAGAAATCTAACTATTAGAAATTTAATTATTACGAGGGCGCTGTATGAAAGAATCAATTCACTATCTGCTTATGGCAGACCATTTTTTGGTGCAGAAATCATTACTTGCAAGCATTAGAGAATCGGGACTTACTCCAGGTCAGCCGAAGATTTTGGACTATCTAAAAAATCACGACGGCTGTGTGCAAAAGGAAATTGCAAGAGGCTGTCACATTGAGCCTGCGTCCATTACCGTTATTTTAAAAGGTATGGAAAGCAAGGGCTATATTGAGCGAAAAATGCTTGGCGGTGACAGACGCTCGCTGTATGTGTTCCTTACCGATAAGGGTAAGCAATATGTAGAGTATCTCAATGAAAAATTTGATAAGGTCGAGAGTATGGCACTCAAAAATTTTTCTGATGATGAGAAAGAACAGTTCAATGATTTGCTTATGCGTGTGTATGAAAATATGATTGATAATGACAAGGAGGACAAAGCGTAATGAATTTAAAAAATCTCAAGGTGCGTATTCCAATGTATCTTGTCGGCTTGTTTATAATGACAATCGGAATTGCAATTTCGGTAAAATCTAATCTCGGTGTGTCGCCGGTAAGCTCTATTCCCTACACAATGACCTGTATATGGGGAATTGAAATGGGCAAAGCTACAATAATTTTCCATATATTTTTGGTGCTTATTCAGCTTATTATTCTCAGAAAAAAGTTTAAGCTTATAAGCCTTTTACAGATTCCTGTAGGCGTTGTATTCGGTTATTTTACTACCTTTTGCAACTACCTTGTAAGCTTCTTCCCCACTCCCGACAATATTGTAATCAGAATAATTATGGTGCTTATAAGTGCGGCTATTGTGGCTGTTGGAATTTTCCTCTACCTGCCTGCCGATGTAATTCCGCTTGCCGGTGAGGGCGTTATGAGTGCGGTTTCAAGCGTTACAAAAATTGAATTTTCCAAGGTAAAAATGGCTTTTGATATTACTATGGTAGTAATTTCGGGTTCTGCTTGTCTTATTTTTATACATAACCTCGGAAGTGTTGGCATTGGTACAGTAATTGCGGCTTTTTTGGTTGGATTTATTCTTGGTATCATCAATAAAGCATTTGGCAAATACAGAGATAAGCTGCTTGGCAAGGTTGATGAAAGCGAGAGTATTGCCGAATCGGACAACTCAGCAACTCCAACCTATGTTATCACAATTTCAAGAGAATACGGAAGTGGCGGCAGAGAGATTGGCAAGCTTCTTGCAGAAAAGCTTGGTTACAAATACTACGATACCGAGCTTATAAAGCTTGTTATGGAGGAAAGCGGCTATTCCCCTGAGTACATCAGCAAAAATGAACAGACACCGGGCAAGCCGATGCTCAATGACTTTTTCGAGTGGTATCAGCCGCATAACGGCGACATAATTCCGAATATTAACAGCCTTTTTGAAAAGGAAGAATCGGTTATTTTAAATATTGCAAAGACCGAAAACTGCGTAATTGTCGGCAGGCTTGCAAACTACATACTTCGCAATAAAAAGCATATCTACAATGTATTTGTTACGGCTGACGAAAAAAGCGAGATAGAAAAGGTAAGCGAGCGTGATAACCTTACTAAAGAAAAAGCCGCCCATCAGGTACGAAAGGTTAATCAAGAGCGAGCCGAACATTGCAGATATTTTACCGATACCGAATGGGGCAACGCTAAAAATTATAATCTCACCATTAATTCCGATGATTTCGGCTACAAAAATACCGCCGAGCTTATCAGAGTGCTTTTTGAGAGAAAGTTTGGTCTGGAAAAATAAGATAGTATTATAAAAACCAAGGGTACAAAAGTGCATCCTTGGTTTTGTTTTTAAGCCGTTTAAATGAATGAAAATTTAACTAAATTTTTCTATTACTTGACAAAGCGTTATATATTTTTGTATAATTGTTACAGTTTATGTTTAGGAGAGTTTCTATGGAAAGAGAAAGTTTTAAGTCACGGCTTGGCTTCATTCTTGTGAGTGCGGGCTGTGCGATCGGTATCGGCAATGTGTGGAGGTTTCCGTATGTTGCAGGTGAAAACGGCGGTGGATTTTTTGTATTGCTCTACCTCATTTTCCTTGTGCTGATGGGTATTCCTGTGCTGACTATGGAGTTGGCTGTGGGCAGAGCAAGCCGAAAAAGTGCTGTGCTCGGTTACAAAACCCTTGAAAAGCCAAATAGCAAGTGGCACATTCACGGTTGGTTTTGTATGCTTGGCTGTTACCTTTTGATGATGTACTACACAACTGTGTCGGGTTGGATGACAAGCTATTTTTACAAATTTGCTACAGGCACTTTTGAAAGCGGAATGACCTCTGAGCAGGTCGGAAATGTTTTTTCAGAGTTGCAGTCAAACCCGATTGAAATGGTTATCTGGATGGCGATTATAACCGTTTTAGGTTTTCTTGTGTGCAGTCGAGGTATTCAAAAGGGCATTGAAAAGGTCAGCAAGGTTATGATGATTGCTTTGCTTGTGCTTATTTTGGCTCTTGCGGTCAACAGCATTTTGCTTTCGGGTGCAGGTGAAGGCTTGAAATTCTACCTTATTCCCGACTTTACAAAGGTGTCTGAAATCGGCTTGAGCAATGTTATTTCTGCCGCTATGAATCAGGCGTTCTTCACACTCAGCCTTGGCATTGCCGCAATGGAAATTTTCGGCAGCTATATGTCAAGGGACAACACCTTGCCGGGTGAGGCTGTGAAAATCTGTGCACTCGACACATTCGTTGCCATTATGGCGGGTCTTATTATATTCCCTGCCTGTTTCTCATACGGAGTTGAGCCTGACCAAGGCCCTGCACTTATTTTTATCACCCTGCCTAATGTATTTGTAAATATGCCGGGTGGCAGAATCTGGGGCACATTATTCTTCTTGTTTATGACATTTGCCTGCTTCTCTACGATTATTGCTGTTTTTGAAAACATCATTTCGTTCTGCATTGATATGTTTGGCATCAGCCGTAAAAAGTCTGTGCTTATCAACGCAATAATTATTTTGATTGCAAGCCTGCCATGCGTGTTCGGCTTTAACATTTGGAGTGGTTTTGAATTGTTTGGTCAGAATGTACTCGGTATGGAGGACTTCCTTGTAAGTAATATCCTCTTGCCTGTCGGTTCTCTGATTTATCTTTTATTCTGCGTCACTAAGTTTGGCTGGGGCTTTGACAACTATCTTGCTGAGTGCAACACCGGTAAAGGAATGAAGTTTGCAAGATTTTTAAAGCCTTACTTCCAGTTTGTTCTGCCTATTCTTGTACTAATCGTGCTTGTGCAAGGCTTTATAAAATAATTTTTTCTGTTCCCTGTATCACAAATTTGTGGTATGGGGAAATTTTTTAATAAATTGTTTTTTATAGTTGGGGTAAATTATGGTTTATATTACGAGAAGATAGTTAGCAAAATAATAATTTTTTGTTCCCGACAATAACTTAGTAACGGTCGGGAGTTAAAAGCTTTGAGATTGTCTATGTTTTCTGCTCGGACAAAAAAATTTAGGTCGAGCCTTTAAAAAGGCTCGTGGGTTTGGGCAACGCCCAAGAAAAGTTGTTTTTATTACAATTTATAAGGCACAAACAGCAACGCTGTTTGTGTGCTAAAGCAAAGTTTGATAAAACAGGCGACAGCCTTTTAAAAGAAATACTTCATTAATAAATAATAAAAGAAAAAGGCTTTTTGTGTTGCTGTCGCATTATAAGGCTTTCGCTGTTGTGCTCAAGCCGCCAAACAGCAGGCTGTTTGGCTATCAGAATTTTGCATAAATTTAAAGTATTTGTGGGCTTTGCCCACACCCACAACCTTTGAAAAAGGTTGAACAAATTTTAATTTTCGGGTATAGAGTCTGTGCTAATTTAAGCAAAAGTTTCCCGACCGTTGCTAAACTATAATTTATCAATATCACCCTCAACATTAAAAACAGAACCATTAAATTTTAAATTATTTTTTAAAAAATTAGCGTAATTTGTGCAATTTTTGAAGGTTTTTTATGTATAGTTGAGGTGAATATTTATGATTACAAATAAGAAAAACTTTTTTACATTACCAAACGAGGTGTTTAACCTTATGCTTACTCCGTCTGAGCTTGCTGTGCTGAGTTTTCTTTCACGCTGCAGTGACAATACCGGAGTGTGCTTTCCGTCTGTGCATACGATTGCGGTTTCCTGCTCAATGAGTGACAACACCGTAAGAAAAAGTATTCGCAAGCTTGAGGACAGAGAAATCATTTCAAAGTCGGGCGGCTTTCGAGCAAGTAAGTTCGGCAAGGAACAGAACACATCGTTTATATACGAACTTAATCCGAATTTCTATAATGAGGGCTTTGCAAGGGATAATCTTGTGGATTATTTCGCAAAGCTCAATTCTCAGACCTAAAAAATAATGAGGTAAGGTGCATTAATGAGTGAAGACAGGTTCTTCCCTTTATGCACCGTACCTCTGCAAATTTTGAAGTCTAATAATACTAAATAATAAATATTAAATTAAATATACTAAATGAATACCAAGCGTTCCGTATTCATTTGTGAGTGAGTAAAGTTTATGACCAAGGGTCAGAGAACTTTGGCTCTTTGATTGCAGTAAGCAGATACTGCTCCCATAAGCACCACTTGCCGTCAGCCTTCACTCTGAGTTTAATCGGACGAGGACTGTCTGCACCACCACTTGAAATAAACAGCTTAATGTAGCCTTTTTCTGATTCTGAAGTGTGATTGCTTGAGATTGTGATTGTAAACGGTGTTACAGGTGTGTAGTTGTTTTCGGGAACAGCACCGTTGAAATACGAAAACGGTATGTAGGTTTTACCGCCTCGAAAGCGGTCGTCAATAAATGAAATATCCATTCCGTTGAGTGGTCGTGGACCTCTGAGAAAATTCAGCATTTCAATGCCAATTTCCTTTTTTGTCGCATAGGCACACAATGCACAAACCGTAATTGCGGCAGTTTTAAATGGCGAGTCAAGACTTGCTTGAGGTAAAGCCTGCATTTCAGCTAAGCTTTCGGGCAAGGTATTGAAAATAAAGGTTTGGCTTGTTGTACCATAATTCTGCTGTGCCTGTGGCGATGGCTGTGATTGCGTATGATTGTTGAGATTATCAAATATGCTCATAATTGCCTCCTTTTATTGTGATTTAATTTCATTTGCAAATAAGCAACTTATACTCATATATTAGCATATTATAGCAACTATTTCAATATATTGCTCAGTATTTCATCAATTATTTCTTGGAGATATATGGTAAAAATTTGATGTACATTTTAATTTAAATGTATTGTAAAAATAAACAAAAAGGCAGTTATTTACTCTGATAACCTGTATAGTTTGTAATTTTATGTATAATTATTGTCAATTTATATACAATAGTTAATTATTTCACAATCTTTACTTGAAAACAAACAAATATAATGCTATTATTTATTCAAGGGACTATGAAAGGAAGAAGATTATGAAAAATTCAAAAACAGTTAAGAAAAGCGTTGCAGTTGTTATGGCTATTGTGATTGCTGTAATTATGGCGGCAACATCAGTAGTATGTGTTGCACTCAGCACAAACAACAACACTGACAACGGCAGATATTTAAAGGACGCAAAGAGCGTAGTAAGCGACTTTGTAAACAATTCAAACTATAACAACTACGCATTTATGGACGGTCTTTTTGCAAAGGCAAACATTGTTTCTGCTTGCGTAAATGAAATGACAGACGCCGAGGCTGTTGCAACAATTACAAAGAGCCTTGGACTTAATTCATTCATCGTAACCGACCCTGAGGGCAACATAATCAATGCTACCGATTCTGCAAAGGTTGGCAAGAGTATTCTTGATGACGAGGCTACAAAGGAATTTAAAAAGGTGCTTAAAGGTATTACCTACAAAAGCACAACAGAGCCTACAGCAGTTGAGGGCGAAAGCGGTATGTACAATGTAATGGCTTGTGTTACCCGTTCGATCGGCGGTGTTGTTATTATTGATACAAATACCGACACATACGCAATGGTTACAGGCGAAAACCTTGCAGATAGCTGTAAGGGTGATACAATTATTGCAAAGGACGGCAAAATCGTAAGCTCAAGCTTTGACCTTGGCGGTGCTTCTGAGCTTGAGAGTCTTGGTGTAACAGACAATATGCTCAAGAGCGAAAGCTTTGCACTCACAGTTGGCGACAGCAAATACACTCTCAGTGCAGAAGATGTTGACGGTTATACAGTAATCAGCGGTACTGTTGATGAGGAAAGCGGATTTGATTACATTTACGGTGCGGTTGTTCCTGCTGTTGCATTTGCAGTTATGATTGTACTCGCAATCGTGGTATTCTCTGTAGTTTCTAAGAAAAAGGAAATCTGATAAAAATACGCAAAAATTAAGCAAGTGAGGGTTTTACTTTCACTTGCTTTTTTGCTTTATGGTTCTTTTTCATAGTTGGGGTAAATTATGGTTTAGCAACGGTCGAGAAATTTTTGCCTGAATTATTACAGACTTTATACTTGAAAATAAAAATTTGGTCAACCTTTTTCAAAGGTTGTGGTGTGGGCAAACCCCCCAATATTTTTGAATA